>JAISVO010000100.1 GCA_031271525.1 Oscillospiraceae bacterium | reverse complement strand
AACTCCTCCGTCTGACGGCTCAGCGCGTCGGCGGCTTCGCTGGCGCTGGTGGTCACAAGAGTATTCGCGGCGGCAAACCCCGCTACGGCGGACAAAACAAGTCCGATAGCCGTACCGATCGCGCCCCACGGCGTCGCGGCGACTGCGGCGTTTAGGGTTGTTTGGCTCGCGGTGGCGGCGGTGTTGGCGGCAATCCATGTCCCGATCTTCGCGATCAGCTCCGCGACGCCCCCGGCGGCTTTCCCCAGGCCGGTCGAGGCCGGCCCGAAAACGGCGGTGAAGATGCCCACCTTGGTCACCAGACCGCCGGTCTTTTCGTCCAAGTCAATCAGCCATCCGGCAAAGTCCCCGACGCCCTTGGTAACATCCGCGATCACGGGCAGGAAGTGGTCGCCCAGCTGAATCCCAAGCTCGGTCACTTGGTTCTTCGCGATCTGCAGCTTCCCGGCGGTCGTGTCGTAGGCAACCGCCGCGCCGTCGGCAAGCGCGGTATTCTCGGCCCAAGCGTTCTTGCTGATTTCAAGGGCGTTTGTCAGCGTATCGCCGGATCCCGCGATACGCCGCAGCGCGTCGCTCAGCCGCACCTCGGTCAAGCCCAGCGCTTCCAGCGTGACGATAGTGGACTGACCGAGCCTGCCGGTATCCCCCAATCCCTGCGTAAAGGCAAGAAGCGCGCTCGCGGCGTTGGAGCGCCACGCAGCGGCGAACTTTTCAGCGCTCATCCCGGCGACATCCGCGAAGTTCTTCAGGTCGTCGCTCCCGGTTTCAACGGCGGTTTGGATCATCGTGATCGTTTTGCTAAACGCGGTGCCGCCCGCCTGCGATTCCAGACCGACGGAAGACAACGCGCCCGCGATGCCGATGATCTCGGCTTCGGTCATCCCGGCTTGGTGTCCGGCGGACGCCAGCCGCAGCGCCATCTCCATGATGCTGGAAGCCGTTGTCGCGGTGCTCTTGTCCAGCGCGAAAACAGAGGACCCCAGCCGGTCAACATTTTCTTGCGCCATCTGCGTGATATTCGCGAACTTCGCGAAGTCCGTCGCACCCTGTACCGCCGTTAGGTTTGTGACGGTTTTCAGCGCCGCGATGGTTTCCGTGTATTCCAGAATATGCTCATTGGCGACCCCCAACTGTCCGGCGGTTTCGGCGATCTTGGCAAGCTCGGTGGCCGCCGCCGGAATCTCTTTGCTGAGGTCGATGATGTCCTGCCGCATCTCTTGCAGCTCGTCGCCCACAAGATCGGTTGTCTTACTGACGCCCGCCATCGCCGTCTCCATGTCAACGGCGCTCTTCACGCCAAAGGCGAAACCGGCCGCCAAGGCGGCGGAGGCGATGCTTGCTTTCTTGCCGACGGCTTCAAGGTTATCCCCGGCTTTGCCCAATTCGGTCGCTAAGTGGTCAGTGGAGAGTTTCGCGATATTCCCAAGCTCGGCGGCGGCTTTCACTGCAGCGGTTTCAGCTTCGGTTATTTCATTTTTAAGCCTTTTCCATTCGTCCGAAGACTTATCAATACCCGCCGCTTCCAGCTTGCTCATTTCTTCGCGCAGGATCTGGACGCGCTCCGCTGCAAGCCTTGTTTGATCTTTGGCTTCCGCCATTGCTCTGACATAGGTTGCATTATCCCATTTTAAGTTAAGCCGGTCTTTCAAGTTGTTAAGGTTGTCTCCAACCTTTTTCATTTCAGCGGTTATGCGTTCAAGGGGGATCCCCCCCATGTCTTTTAGTTCCTTGGCGGCTTTCACTGCGGCGGTTTCGGCCTTGATTAGGTCTTTTTCCAGCTCCTGAACCCGCCGGTTCAGAGTCCCCCATTCGTCGCTGTTTTCCGCGACGGACGCCAGAGCCTTTTTCGTCCTGTCAAGCTCTTCCCGGAACATCGTCACCTTGTCCTCGGCGAGCTTGGTCCGCTCGGCGGCTGTTGCCATAGCCTGATTATATTTCTCGTTGTCCCATTGGATTTTAAGCTGGGCTTGCAGGTCTTTCACCTGCGTCCCGAGACGGCTCATCCCCTCTTTGATCTCTTTGCTTTTCTGCTGGAAGTCGGTGGTGTCCAGCCTGAACTGCGCGAAAATCTGCCGGATGAGCGTTTTTCCGCTAGCCATGATTTCACCTCAAATTTTCTTGCAAAGAACCCGCCTTTACAGGCGGGTTCCGTTTTATGCCGAGAGTTTTCGCAGTCAAAAAACCGCCCCATAAAAGGCGGTTGACAGCGCGGCCTAACTGTGTTATTATGTAAGCGGTCGGGCGGCTCCTTTGCTGAGGTGAGGTCGCTCCCAAAGTCGATTTTCTGTCGAAGAGAAGCGCCGCGCCTTAGCTTAGGGTGCGGCTACTTCTTTTTGGTGGTTTTAAGCACCAAATTGATAACCGCGATGATGAGCATTAGAAGCGCTATGACTTCCATAACCGTCACGCGATCACCCTCCTTAAGAGGGAACAACCCCGCCGCCCTTGGCTTACTACGACAGTTTAGCACAATTTGCGGGTTCTGTCGAGCGGTTTTTTCTCTGGCGCACATCATAACCCCCGCCGCCGGCGGGGGTTATTCGTTTCTAACGCTCCTGCTCCGTCAGACCTCCGGACCGGCGGCGTCCCCATCTCCGGGCAGCCAGAGCGGGTCCGCGAAGAAGTTCGCCTCCAGCACCGCCGGGGTGATCGCCTCGGGCAGGTTCTCGTCGTCGCTGTGGATCCATACCTCGGGGTTGTCCCCGTTGCTGAAAGACGCCAGCGCGAAGGGGTATGTTCCGTTTTGGAAGGTGATGGTGTTGCCTTTGGTGTTGGTGGTCTCGTCCGAGAAGGTTGGTTTCGCCTTCCCGTGCCGGATATACCGGAACGTCCCGTTCGAGTAGGTATACTTGTACATGATCGCCATATAGCCGGGGTTGATCTCCCCGACGCTCAAGGCGCCGTCCTTGTATTCCAACCCGAACCACTCCGCCGCGACGTCGGGCGTCACGTCGATCAGCCCGAGAGTCAGGGTTTGGTCCCCGAGCTGGGAGGCGGCTTCATAAACCTTGTTGTCCGCGTAGTTGTTCGCGGTGGAAGCGTTCCGCGCCACGGCGGCGCTCTGCAGCCCCGGCAGACGCTTCACGGGGCCGTAGGTCGGCGGCGCGTCAACCGGGTCGGTGAGCATCATCGCGTAGTAGAGGTCACTGATCCCTATCCGGGAAAGCGGTACGTTAGGCATTGTCTGTTTCCTCCTTCTGTCCGGCCACAAACGGGCCGAGTTTGTGCTTCGCAAGCTCGTTGAACCGCGTCTTGGTCAAGGTCAGCTCGTCGCCAACCCTGCGCAGTTCGGATTTGTTCTCTTTGTCGCGAAAGGCTTTGATAACCCGCGCCTTTACCGGGGCAGTAGCCGCCATCGGGTTAGACCTCGGGCACGGCGGACGTCACGCGGACGTCCAGCACGGCCGGCGTCAGCCCCGAGATGTCGCAGAGCACAAAAGCGTTCTCGTCCTCGGCGCGACCGTTGCCGTAGAGGAAGATGCGGTAACCCCGGGTGTGTTCGAAGAAGCCGACCGAGTCGTCGTACTCCAGCCGGCCGCCCTTCCCGGTGCCCAGCCCGCAGAAGTATTTGCTAGCAAGCCCCAAAACCATCTGACCGGCGGCAAGGGAGCCGCTGGTAACAACGGTCATCGGGTACGGGAAAGTGTTCTCGCGCCAAGAGCCGTCCGAGGCGCGGGGCGTCACGCTGGGGTAAACCTTGGTGTAGTAGTCCGCCGGGTTGCAGACCATCAGCAGCCGGGGCACGTCCCGGGTGTTCCCGTTCGGGGTCTGGGAAACCTTTGCGAGGATGCCCCCGATGGTCGCCGGGTCTAGGGCCGTGACGGCGACCGGCGTCTTGCGGGGGAAAACGCCGCCGGTGTCTCCGGTCAGCGCGCGGGTCATCCCCAGCGGCTTCCCGTTCCCGTCGCCGTCCACAATGGCGGCTTCCAGCGCCTTCGCCAGCTTGTTCGGCATGATGGTCCGAACGAACCGGTCAAGCCAAACCGGACCTAGGTCTAGGTAAGCGGAGGGGATCACCATCCGCGCGGAGAGCTTTTTCAGCTCCAGCGTGGTCTTAGTGAAGTCGCCGGTCAGCTCGGGGCCGATCGGCGCGGTCAGCTCTCCCCAAACGGCGTCGCCGCCGGAGGAGGCCATATACCACTCCATCAGGGCGGCGGTGTTGCTGAAACTGATGGCGTTCAGCAGCGGGAAGTTCTGCGTCAGGTCCTCGAAAACCCGGTCGAAGATCGTCTCGGGCATCACCGTTTCCACGTTGGTCAGGGCGGCGGTGATCGCCCCCCTGCTCCGGTTTTTCCCGGCTTCAATCTGCGCCGTCCAGAACTTCTTTTCCTTGGCGGTGAGCTTCGCGCCGCCCCGCGCGACCGTCACCTCTTCGTCGTGGGCAAAGCCCAGCGTTTCGATGGCGGCGGCGCGGATGCCGTCCTCCATCGCCGTCATCTGGTCGTAGATTGATCCGGCGAAGGAGTCTTGGTCGTTCGCTTCGGCGTTCGCTTTGGCGGCGGTGATAAACTCCTCCCGGGAGATCCGGGCGGGCTTCCCGCCTTCGTTGGCTTCCAGAATGTCTTTGATTGCCATAGGCATGGGGGTTTTCCTCCTTATGGTATTAAAATATCCCCCGCCAAAGGCGGGGGAAGGTCGCGCATGTTTGTATCCCCCGCCAAGGGCGGGGGAGGGTTGCGCAAGTTTCCTTACGGGGCGATGCCTAGGAAACGCTGCAATAGCGAACAATCCGTGTGGGAGGCATTCTTCTTTTCACAATCAGATCCCACATGGTTATCTCCGGTTTCGATATGATGACTCCGGGGATCGAGCGCACGTAATACACGGTCTCCGGTGCGTCTACGGTGGTGTGGTTATGTACTAGGTCATACTTAACGCCGGACAGCTCGAACAGGATTCTAAGGACGTCGCTGTCTTTCCCGCCGCTATAGGCGACATAGTACGGTGTGTCCATGTAGCCGTGCGTAAGTGGGTCTAGGGACTTGATGCGCTCAAGGGCGATGCGCTCTTTGTTCCAGTTCAAAAAGGTTGTTTGCCCGTGCATGTTCACCCCTCCAGCTTCAAATAGTCCTCAATCACCGTGACTACTGCAAAACGCCTCATGCGACCGATCACCAGCGCTAAGTTCTGCTCGGTGCAAAGCTTGTTCAGCTTCGCCTTGCGTTCGGTAATTTCGTCTGTAAACATTTTGGCTTGCCCCCTATTTACTTATTTGAAGCTAATACCTTCAGCGGAAATTAAACCTTTGCTCCGTCTGCATATGAACATGAGATGCTTATAAAGACCCTCCAATGAACCTTCTGGCGTCTGCAGGCGGTTTACGTTGGCAAAGCCCAAGCCCCACTTTTCTTCCAAGAAGTCTCTGTCAAGACCGCCGCTCATAACGATGTGGTGGTAGATCCTAGTTGGGGTTTCGTCCTTCCCTTCTTTGCAGGACGTGACCTTGATGTACTTCAAAGGCGGCAGACCGAGTTCTTCCCGCGCATGTTTGACCTGCCTGATGTAGTCGCTGCATATCCGCTCGGCTTTCTCGATGGACTTAGGGATTGTGCTGTCCGTATATGACAGAGTCACATACAGGTCATTTTTGTCGAAGTCCAGATTTATCGGTTGAAGCATTTCGGCTTGCCCCCTATTCTTTCCTGCGTAGTTTGAGGTAAACGCCCCAACTGGCGGTTACGTCGTTGTATAGGTACTCCGCGCCGCCCTTGTTCGCCAGCGTCCAGCCGGGGAACCTGCTTTCCCAGTATTCACAGGTCGGGCGCTCCTTTGCCAGCTTGTCCAGCGTACGGATGGACCACCGGCTGTCGTTGCTCCGGGCGTACGGACGCTTCAATCCTTGTGAGGGCGACCAGCTCTTCTTTCCCCCAGATTGCTCCGTGATGTAGCGAGACAAGCCCGCCAATGAACCGTCTG
>JAISVO010000020.1 GCA_031271525.1 Oscillospiraceae bacterium | reverse complement strand
CTGTTCGCGGGTTCCCGACCCCGCCGTGATGATTGGCATTCCCATGAATCTCCGCTCCTTCCGCTTTTAATTGCGTTAAGCCGGGACGGTATTCGGTCCCACCGAAACAGACCCGAGGTTCAGCACCGCGCCGTCCCCCGGGAAGGTGAACCGCAGCGGCGTTTCGCTGAAGGTACCCGCGCCATCCTCCTGCACGTTAATAAGGCACGACATCCCGGCGCCAAACAGGGCGAAGACCGGGCCGAGAAGGCCGGACATCGTCGTGACGGCCGAGCCGACGGCGCTTCCGGCGTTGGTGAGAATTTCAGCCATCAGCTGGCTGAGCGCCGTATTCAGCGCGGCCTGTATCAGCACGACGATCGTATCCGCCATCCCGCCCAGCAGCGCCAGTGCGCCGGTGCCGCTCACGGTGAGGCTTTGCGTGCCGCTCAGCAGATTCTGCAGGGTTCCCGAGTAGCTGATGTCTAAGCCTGTGTCAACCGTCAAAACCTCCATCAAGGTAATGTGGCCCGAGATATTGACGACCGCGTAATCCAGCTCCGCTTGGAACACGAGGTCCATCTGTTGCTGCAAATAGGACGCGAAGCCCGTGAAGCTGCCGGCGAGCGTACTCATCGTCGCCGGGCTGATCAGCTCCGTATTGGGCGGCAGGTTATTGAGGGTACCGCCGAGCAGCTTGCTTAGGTTCGCGTGGATCGACCCGGCGCTCATTGTCATCGTCATCGAGCCGTCGGGGGAGACGAACGGGGTTGTGAAGTCCGGCAGATTGGCGGAATCCAGAGTGACTGCGGCGTCCAGTGTGTTGGCTCCGACGGCAAGCCCGCCGGAGATCGCGCTCAGCGCGTTCAGACTGTCGGTGACGCCGCTGATCAAGCCGTTGACAACTTGGGTTCCCAGCCCACTGACGGCGCTGCCGAAGGTTTGCAGTTCGGTGTTGAACGCGTCCGCCATCGTGCCGATCGCCGGGGATGTCAAGTCCAGCGCCGCGCTCGCGAGGCTGTATCCCCGTCCCTGCGACGGGTTCGCCGCATCGGTTGTTACCGCGAGGGTATTGCCCTGCGCGGCGCTCCACTGCGCCCCGCCGTTGATCGCGCCGATGGTCAGCGAAGCGGCGGAAAGCGCCGGGGTTTCCGGGATGAGCTTCATCAGGTCGAAGGCCGCGCCGGCGGGGAAGTCGGCGCTGGCAGTGCCGTCGTTACCGACCGAGCCTGCCATCGCCCGGGATACGCCTCCCTGCGAAGCCTGCGCGTATTGGTTCGCTGCCCCCAGCGTCAGGATGTCGCTCAGCGGCGTCGGGGTGCCGCCGACAGTCACCGCCGCTCCGGTGAGCGTGCTTAAATCCAGCGCGACGGAGACGGTATCATCCGTCCCGGCGGTCACGCCGTCTTCATAATGGGCGGTCGCGCCGCCGGAGACTGTCGCCGCGAGGAGGTTTGCCCGCAGCGGCGACGCGCCGAACACCGATCCGCTGACAAACTGCGCCGCCGCGTTTGACGATGTCCCCGCCGCGCCTGTCGAACCTGTCGCGTCCGTCGCTCCGGTTGCGCCGGAAGTCCCCGACGAGCCGGTCGGGCCGGTGATTCCTGTTGTCCCCGTAACGCCGGTTGTACCGGTCGCCCCCGTCGGGGCGGTTGCGCCGGTCGGGCCGGCGGACATGTTTGCGAACAATTCGAGTTTGGTTTGGAACAGCATCTCCAGACGTGTTGCGGCGTTGATCAGCTTTTGAACCGACTGGTTCAGGGTTATCAGCTGTTCCGGCGTGACATCGGGCTTTGCGATCAGCGCTTGCATCTTCTCGCCTTCAGCGTTGAGGATATGCGAAAGCGCGGTTTCTTGCAGGGCAACCGATTCGATCAAGTCTGTTATAGATTGATCACGAGTTCCCGTTCCGGGTGTGATTACGGGCATTCCCACGACAATTCTCCCCTTTATATTTACTGTGAGCTGTGCTTGCTGCCGCCAGCCAGACAAAGAGGTTCTGACCGGTAACAACAGTATATGCGGGGGAGCGGGTCTGCGTTAGCGCCGCGGGAGCGGCACGGTATGTTAAGTTAGGAATATAATGCCTCTCCGCAACATATTTTTTACGACAAGGAAGGGGGAGTGGCTGTGCATGAAATCGCAAAGCAAGTGGCGGAGTATAAGTCGCTGAAGACCTCGATCAAGGATTTGGAATTCCGCCTGAATGAGGTGGAGGCGGTGATCAAGGCGTATATGGGGGACATAGAGGAGCTTATGGTGGACGGCACCAAGGTGCGCTGGAAGACGGTGGCGCAGAACCGGTTTGACACCGCCGCGTTCCGGGCGCGGCATGAAGCGCTGTACGAAGCGTTCCTCGTCCGGAGCGAGACGCGGCGGTTCACCGTTACATAACGGCTATCATATAAGAGTACCCGTGCCTGTACAGGCGCGGGTTTATGGTGTATACTGGGGTCACGCCCCTCAAGCGCCGCTTGACCGGCGACTCCCGAACCGCTTGAGGGGAAACAAGGGCGGCTTGATTGCTTTTCGCGCTTCCCGGCGTTATGCTGAATCCATCAAACAACCGCCGAACACCGGGGGCGGGAAAGGGGAAGAAAGCAGATGACCGCATTCAATCAGCCGCTGGTGTTCACAGATTTAAGTGGGAGGATTTACTATGTTCGACAACAGGAAACTCGGGACCTACATCCAATTCTTACGCAAGAGCAAAGGGCTTACGCAAAGCGTTCTCGCAGACAAGCTGGGGTTAAGCCCGCAGGCGGTTTCAAACTGGGAACGGGGGGAGTCGATGCCGGACATCGCCATGCTGGCGTCGCTCGCCCGTGTGTTGGGAACGACGGTTGACCGCATCCTGTCCGCCGCCGAAGACTCGCCGCTGCCGCTCGCCGGCTTGGAAAACCCCGATGAACCGGATATTCCCGAAGAGCCGGAGGAATCAGAGGAACCAGACGAACCGGAGGAGCCCGAAGAAAAATCCGGACCGGCGAAGCCCAATCTCAACGATCTGTCCGAATTGATCCGCAGCTCTGTGATGAACGCTCTCGCGGGTCTTCCCGAACAATTGAAACCCCTGATGAACACCGTCAAGGGCAGCATCGAGGACGCGTTGGAGGACATTGAGGATTCGCTGGAGGACATCGGGGATTCCTTTGAGGAGGCGCGGGAGAAAACCCGTAACGCCGACCGGGTGATCGTCCACGTCCACACCGGCAAGAAGGACGACGGCGACGATTCATGGAAGGATGTCCTCGCGATGGCGCCCTTCGCGTCGAAGGAAGCACTGGACAGCTTGCTGCGGAATATGGAGCCGGAGCCCGACATGCGGAAAGTCGTCTCCCTCGCGCCCTTCCTGCCAAACCGTACGGTGAACCGTCTGGTCAAGAACGCGCTCGCCAAAGAAGACGCCGACTGGAGCCTATTGAAGAACCTCGCGCCGTTCTGCGACTCGCTGGACAGCATTTTGGAGAACTGCGACCGGAAGCTTACCCTGCGGGAGATGCAGTCCCTCGCGCCCTTCTTAAAACAGGACACGATCGACCGTCTGATCTTGGGGAAATCGTCGGAAGAGAAGGGTCAAAACCCCTCGTAGATGAACGCGCCGCCGCCCGAGAAGAAGACGCAGATCGCCGCGAGCATCGCCGCATACGCAAGCAGCTTCAATCCTGTCACTATGATTTTTTTCATTCGGTTCGCTCCTCCCTCAGCCAGCGGTCGATCATTTCGGTAAACACCGGCGCGCCGGCGGTATACTCCAAGTGCCCGATGTCATGGAAGTGTTCGGGCGTCAGCGCGCCGACCATGTCCAGCACCTCGACGCCGTTTTCAGTGAAGACGGCGTCGGCTGCGTTTTGTACAGCCGTTACAAAGGGCGGGATGTCCACCTTCGGGTTCCACGGCATCCAGACCGCCCGGAGCCGCACCCCGCGCTCCGCGCAAAGACCGCACAGCTTCTCCAAGGCCAAAAGGTTCTTTTCGCAGTACGAGGTATCCATCCAGAAGAACAGTTCCCGGTGCTTGCCGACCTTCTCGGCCAGTTTTTCGTCGTCCATCACACCGTGGTAGACCGCCCGCTTCAGGTCGGTATAGCGCGGGCCGAGGAAGCCTTCGCCTTTCAATAACCGGGAGAACCCGTCCGTGAGCACCGGGAGGAACCGGTCCCGCTGGAAGTAGAGGTAGGGCTGCCAAGGCGTTCGGTGCCAAGGGTAGGTTGGGTTCGTGTCCAGCGAATCAATAAAGTTGTTATAATTCAGCCCGAGGACCAGCTCGTCCTCAATGACGATCAGCCTCTTCTCCAAAATGGACACAATGTCGGTGATCACGCCGTAGTCCAGCCCCATATCGGCGTAGTCGGCGCCGCTTTTCTCCCGGACGTACGCCGAGGTCACCGCCGAGTTGCCGTAAAAGACCCTCTCAAACCGGCGGGAACCGTTCTCCAGAAGCACCTTCTCGAAGTCGTTTTTGTAGAAGAGGGGAGAGGTGCCCGCCGGGTCAAGCGCTGTCAGCAAAATATCGGCGGCAAGGCAAAATACCGCCAGCATAAGGAGAAACCCGCTCTTTTTAAGAAGTCCGGCCATATTTCGTCACCACCTCAAAAACCCGCGCAGGACGGGGAGGATCCCATCCGGCGGCAATGTAAATACCAACGTGTTCAGCGCGAACAGGAAGTTGACGGCGGTGCAGCGGAGGAAAAATACGGGAGTCGGCGTCGTCTTCCGGCGCACCGTCGTCTTCCCGACAAAGTTTTCGAGCATCAGGAGGATGCCGTTATAGCAGCCCGCGATCAGGTAGATAAGGTTGAAGTCGTGCCAGAGCGCCATCATGACCATCACCGAAAAGCCAATCAGCCCTGAGTGGAAAGGGGTCAGTTTCTTCTTGCTGACGACCACGTAGATGTGCTCCCGGATGAAATCGCTGACCGAGGCGTGCCAGCTCCGCCAGAACTGGGTGCAGGTGGGCGCGAGCCAAGGCTTCTTGAAGTTTTCGGGAGCGCTGAACCCGCAGACCGCCGAATAGGCGATCGCCATGTCGCTGTAGCCGGACAGGTCGAGGTACAGGATCGCGTAGCTCAGGACGGTCAGCCCGAGGCTTAGGAACCACCGCCCCTCCAGCCCCCGCAGGTGGGTGAAGAGCTGGGTCGCAAGGCTTACCAGCACGACCTTCTTGAACATCCCCCGGACGCTCCGGAGGATACTCTCCCGGAGCACTTCCGCCGTCAGCGGCGCGGGGTTTTCGTATCCATGCAAAAAGTCGCGGTAGCGGAAGACCGGACCGGCGGTGAAGACGGGGAGGAAGAGGAGGTAACCGAAAAGAACCGCCGGCTTTACCTTCTCCTTGCCGTAGTACACATAGTACAATGCGTCCAGCGCTTTCAGCATGGTGAAGGCGAAGCCGATCAGCGCGAACGGGAGGGTTAACAGCCGCGCGGCGAAAAGAGGGGAGACCGCGAGGAGGCAGAACAAACCCATCAGCAGTTTGGCAAACCGCGCAGCGCGGAATAAAGCGGCGGTCAGGAGCCAGACAATCAGGGCGTAGACGACGGAGAAAGCCGCTAGGGCAGGGGAGATAACCGTCAACACGGCGGCTCCCGCGAGCGGGAGAAAAAACGGCGGCACACCCATTTTCCGCAGAAGGGCGGTAAGGAGGGAGAACACCGTCAGCAGCAAAAGGGTGTCGGTCGATAAAAACCACATAGCTACAAAATTTTTTTGCTTCGCAGGACGGCCAGCTCACCGTACCCCATTTTGCTCCAGAACGCGTTGCCGGCGGCGTTATTCCCCATCACGTCGCACTCGATCAGGGTCGCGCCGTGTTCCCGGAGCCAGTCCTCGGCGGCGCGCAGCAGAGCGCGGGCGACGCCGCCCTTCCGGGCGTCCGGCTCCACGTAGATGTCCGCGATCCGCCCCAGCCGCCCGTCCATCGTAAACCGGCGGTCGGGCATCTTCAGCTGCGCCGAGCAAAAGCCAAAGACGCCGCCGCCGTCCTCCGCGATAAACATGGCGCAGAGCTTCGACGTTAGTTGGGTCGCCAGCACAGAGCGTGCCGCGGCCGGGTCGAAGGTGAAGGGGAAGCCGGCGTGCTCCGCATACATCCTCCCGGTCATCGCCAGCAGCGCCTCCCGGTCGCCCTCGGCGGCGGCCCGGATCTTCATATCTTCTCCGCGACGACACCGGCGATTTCCGCGACGGTGTTCATCGGTTTCAGGGTCAAGTCCCTTTGGGTGATCTCAATGGAAAACGTCTCCTCGACAAAGGCGACGATCTCAATCGCGCCCAGCGAGTCGACAAACCCGTAATCGAAAAGGTGGATGTCGTCGGTGAAGTCGGGGTCGTCCCCAATGCCGAATGTCTCCCGGATATACTCCCGGATGGTCGCCGTTATGTCCATAATCAGCCTCCGTTGATAAACGTATCGCGCAGAGTTACCCGGTCGATCTTGCCGTTTGCCGTGAGAGGAAGCTCCCGCAGGGTCACCAGCCGCCCGGGCAGCATGTAGTTCGGGATATACGGTTTCAACGCCAGATTGAATTTCCGCGGGTTATAGTCGGCGGCAGATCCGACGAAAAGTACGATTTCCTGCTTCTCCGGGTCGAACAGGGCGCACGCGTTCCCGACCCCCTCGACGCAGAGCGCCGCCGCCTCAATCTCGCCGAGCTCGATTCGGTTGCCCCGCACCTTGACCTGACTGTCCCGCCGCCCGAGGAACAGGATCAACCCGTCCTCGCTGTAAAGGGCCAAGTCGCCGGTGCGGTAGATCCGCTCGCCGTACCGGGTATTGATCGGGTTCTGGATAAAGACTTTTTCGGTCAGCTCCGGCGCGTTCCAATAGCCCAGCGCCACCCCCGAGCCGCCTACGCACAGCTCCCCCTGTTCCCCCGGCCCGCACAGTTTATTTTGCTCGTTGAGGATCAGCATCCGGGTATTCTCGCAGGCGATCCCTATAGGGAGCGGGTCATTGTCTTCAAAGGGACGGTCCGCGATGTAGTAGGTGCAGACGTCGCTGATTTCGGTGGTGCCGTATAGGTTGGCGTAGACGCAATCGGGGTGTTCCCTCCGCCAGATGTTGAGCTGGAGGTTCGGCATCACCTCCCCGGCAAACGCCACCGTCTTCAGCTTGGGCAGCTTCCGGGAAGACAGTGCGCCGGAGTTCGCCACCCCGATCATCACGGTGGGGACCCAGAAGATGGCGGTCACTTCGTTCTCAAATAAGTAATCGGGCAGCTTGGAGGGGACCATCACGAGCCTCTGCGGCACAATCTTGACGGTGGCGCAGCTCAGCAGGCCGCCGTAGATGTCAAAGATTGAGTTGTCGAAATAGAAAGCGGCCTGATTGGCGAGGACGGTATCCTCATCAAAGCGGAACGTCTCCTTTACCCACTCGGCAAAATCCAAGACGCCTCGGTGGGGGATCGTCACCCCCTTGGGAATCCCGGTGGATCCGGATGTGTAGATGATGTAGACCGGATCGGTGTCGATGACCGAGTTGACCGCGCCGGCAACCGCGCCTTCGTCGATTTCCCCGGAAACCGCCTCGCCGAAGAGGTGGACGGCGGCGTCCCCCGCGTAGGGCGTCACCTTCGCGAGGTGCTCGGCGTCGGTGATGATCTGCCCCGGTTGGAGGTTCTCAATCAGCTTCGCGAGCCGCGCCTCCGGGATATCGGCTTCCACCGGCGCGTAAGGGTTCGCGCTGTACAGCGCCCCCATGAAGCTGACGATCACGTCGGTGCTCCTCGGCAACAGTACCAGTACCGGCTGGATTCCTCCCGTATGGCGCTTGAGCAGACGGGTGCCGAGACGTTTTGCGTGATCCCGCAGTTCCTTGAAGGTGATCCCGCCCCGCTCGTCCTCAAAGGCGATTTTGTCCGGGCGGCGGTTCGCCGCCTGCTCCAAAAGCTTTACGCATGAGTTTAGCATACCATACTCCTAGTTGGTTTTTTCGCCGTACCGGTCGGCTTCGTCCCAATGCAGCTCAAGGCTGCCCGGGTCCCCGAATTTGGTGAATACCGTTCCCTCGGTGGTGACCCGGGTCGTCCAGCCCTCCGAGAAGGTGCGGCATAAGCCGTCGTCCACCGCCACCTGCATCATCCCGCCCTCCAAGAAGCTGACGGTCGCCCCGCTTTCGCTTGTCTCCACCTCGGCGGGAAGGTTGATCCGGGTGATGTGCGCCGTCTCCTCCGGGGTGTCGGCGCCGGTGATTGTCACGGGGCGGTTCAAGCCGACATAGAGGGAGCCGTTGAACCAATTGAACACGTCGGCGTCCACCGACACGTCAAAGCTCATGATATCGTCCGAGAAGGTGATCTTCAACCCGACGCTCTGTTCGTACTCCGGGTCGAGCAGCGGATTCCCCCCCGCGCCGGGTTTGGCCTCAAAGCGAAGCCCCGACCCGTCCGTTTCGCCCGTCACGGTCAAGTCCATATTGTACGCCGCAGCGACCGTCTTGACAAGCTGTTCTTCCGTCACAGGGTTATACCGGAACCGCCGGGCGTAGGCGGCAAACGTCTGGATATCCGCTTCTTTGCGTTCGGCGTCCTTATACATATTGTCGCAGTGGTAGTAGGCGCAGATCGGGGCTTCGCTCCGTCCGGTGGCCGAGAGCCATGTGTAGTTGTCGCTGACGAACAGGGTGGGTACGTTCAGCATCAGGATAGTCCCGCCGTCGGTGTCGAGGTAGTAGGGGAGGGACAGCACGGTCTCGGGCCCCGGCTGACGGTCGCTCCCCGGCACCTTCGCGCCGGAGTTCCAGAGCATCCCCGCTTCGGCCTGCACCGAGTATGTCTGCACCGGGCCTTCCCCGCTGGAGTGCCATGTGTGGTGGTTGATCCCCGGGAAACTCAAGTCGATTCCGTATTTTTCAAACGCCGCCAGCTGCAGCTCCATCTCTGTCCGCTCGTGCTCGGCGGAGGCGTGCTCATGGGTCATAAAATGGACGCCCAGCGAGTAATGGTTTTC
>JAISVO010000006.1 GCA_031271525.1 Oscillospiraceae bacterium | reverse complement strand
TTTACTTGCCGATGAGTATAAATGTTAATAAACATTTCCCAACATGGCAACAACATGGTTACAGCGACTATCCTCACTGCACGAGGCCGGCGACACCGGAAAGGCGTTCCGGCTGGAGTGACGGCAGACATACACCCCCCGTCCTCGGACGGGGGGTGTTGAAGCTAAACGGACTTATTACTTCGCCCGAATCTTTGCCTGCGCCGCCGCGAGGCGGGCGATGGGCACCCGGAAGGGGGAGCAGGAGACGTAGTCCAAGCCGGTGTTGTGGCAGAACTCAACGGACGACGGGTCGCCGCCGTGCTCGCCGCAGATGCCCAGCTTGATCCCGGGGCGGGTTTTGCGCCCCAGCTCAACCGCCATCTTGACCAGCAGGCCGACGCCGGTTTGGTCGAGGCGGGCGAACGGGTCGCTCTCGTAAATCTTCCGTCTGTAGTAGTCCTCCAAGAAGGAGCCGGCGTCGTCGCGGGAAAAACCGAAGGTCATCTGTGTCAGGTCGTTGGTGCCGAACGAGAAGAACTCGGCTTCCTTCGCGATTTCGTCGGCGGTCAGCGCGGCGCGGGGGATCTCGATCATCGTGCCGACCATATAGGTAAGCCCGCTGCCGCCCAGCTCCTCGTCGGCCGCCTTTTTGACAACGTCCTTGACAAACTTCATCTCGTGGACGTCGCCCACCAGCGGGATCATGATCTCGGGCACAAGGTCGGTCCCGGTTGCCTCCTTAACGTTCACGGCGGCGCGGATGATGGCGCGCGCCTGCATCTCGGCGATTTCGGGATAGGAGACGGCGAGGCGGCAGCCCCGGTGCCCCATCATCGGGTTGAACTCGTGCAGACCGTCCACGCGGTCCTTCAAGGTCTGTTCGCTGACCCCCATATCCTTCGCCAAGGCGCGGATGTCCTCCGGCTTTTGGGGGAGGAACTCATGCAGCGGCGGGTCGAGGAGCCGGATTGTCACCGGGCGGGGGCCCATCGCCGTAAAAATGCCCTCAAAATCCTTCACCTGCATCGGGAGGAGTTTCTCCAGCGCCCTGCGGCGTTCGGTTTCGTCAACCGAGAGGATCATCTCCCGCATCGGGCCGATCCGGTCGGCTTCAAAGAACATATGCTCGGTGCGGGTCAGGCCGATCCCCTCCGCGCCGAAGCTGACCGCTTGGGCGGCGTCCTGCGGGGTGTCGGCGTTGGTGCGGACCTTGAGGGTGCGGACCTCGTCCGCCCAGCGCATGAACGTGTCGAAGTCTCCGCTGATCCCCGCCTCAACCGTCGGGATCGCGCCGATATAGACGTTTCCGGTCGAGCCGTCGATGCTCATGAACTCCCCGGCGTTGACGCGGGTATTGCCGATGGTAAGGTAGCCGCCCGCCTCGTTGATGTTGCAGTCGCCGCATCCGGCGACGCAGCAGGTGCCCATTCCGCGCGCGACGACCGCCGCGTGGGAGGTCATCCCGCCCCGCGCCGTCAGGATCCCCTCGGCCGCGATCATCCCCTCAATGTCCTCGGGCGACGTCTCCTTGCGGACCAGCAGGACTGGCCCTTTGACCGACTCCGCCTTCGCCTTCTCCGCCGTGAAGCAGACCCGTCCGCACGCGGCGCCCGGAGACGCCGGAAGGGCCGTCGCGGCCGGTGTCGCGGCTTTCAGCGCCGTCGGCTCGAACTGGGGGTGGAGGAGGGTGTCGAGCTGTTTCGGCTCGACCTTCATCAGGGCGTCCTCTTTGCTCCAGATACCGTCCGCCACCATATCCAGCGCGATCCGGAGCGCCGCCTGCGCGGTCCGCTTTCCGTTCCGGGTCTGGAGCATATAGAGCTTGCCCTTCTCGATGGTGAACTCCATATCCTGCATGTCTTTATAGTGCCGCTCCAACGTCCCCGCGATCTCCGCGAACTTGGCGTACGCCTCCGGCATCACCTTCTGGAGCTGGTCGATTGTCTGGGGGGTGCGGATCCCGGCGACGACGTCCTCGCCCTGCGCGTTCATCAGGAACTCGCCGTAAAGCCGGTTCTCGCCGGTGGACGGGTTGCGGGTGAACGCCACGCCGGTGCCCGAGTCGTCGCCCATGTTGCCGAACACCATCGACTGGACGTTGACCGCGGTCCCCCAGCCGGACGGGATGTCGTTCTCCCGCCGGTAGACGATTGCGCGGGGATTGTTCCAAGACCGGAAGACCGCCGCCACCGCCGCCATCAACTGATCGCGCGGTTCCTGCGGGAAGTCGGTCCCCTTCTTGTCTTTATAATAGGCCTTGAACCGGCTGACCAGCGTCTTCATGTCCCCGACATCCAGCTCGGTGTCGTTCTTGACGCCCTTGCTCTCCTTCAGCTCGTCGATCAGCACCTCGAAGGTGTGCTTCGGCAGCTCCATCACGACGTCGGAAAACATCTGGATAAAGCGGCGGTAGGAATCGTAGACGAAGCGGGGGTTGCCGGTCAGGTTCCCCATCCCCTCCGCGACGGCGTCGTTTAGGCCGAGGTTCAGGATGGTGTCCATCATCCCCGGCATCGAGGCACGGGACCCCGAACGGACCGACACCAGCAGCGGGTTGCCCGGATCGCCGAATTTCTTCCCGGTTTCATCCTCCAGCTTGGTGAGGTATTCGCCGATCTGCCCGAGGATGTCGGGCGCGACGGTCTCGCCGTCTGTGTAGTACCGTGTGCATGCCTCCGTTGTGACGGTGAACCCCTGCGGCACGGGCAGGCCGAGGTTTGTCATCTCCGCCAGATTCGCGCCTTTGCCGCCCAACAGTTCCCGCATCGAACCGGAACCCTCGGCAAACCGGTAGACGTATTTCATCCAACCATTCCTTTCATTTGTAACGTCCCGTCATTATATCATTTCAGCTCGTCTAAAGTCAACGAGAAAGAGGGTAAAAATTCTGCCATAAAGGTCCTCAGCTCGGGCATGTCCATCCCGTCCAGCGTCTTCTTCACCGTCTTGGCGGCGTCCCGGAACTCGTCGTTGCCCGCCCGCTCCTCCTCAAGGCACTTGATGTAGGCCGACAGCTTGTCCGCCGCCCGGACAAGCTTCGCCGTATAACCCTCCCCCGGGGTCAGGAACGCCCGGTAGTCCCCCCGCATCCCCTCGGGGAGCATCGAGAGGAGCTTTTCGATACCGGCGCTCTCCACGGCGCGGTACGCCTCCCGTATACCGGGGTTAAAATACTTGACCGGGGTGGGCAGGTCGCCGGTGAGGATCTCCGGCGCGTCATGGAAGATCGCCGCCGCAGCGCAGGCGTTGGGGTCGGCGTCGGCCCGCCCGAACCGGTCCCGAGCGATCACGGCCAGCGCGTGCGCCAGCACGGCGGTCATCAGCGAGTGTTCGGCGACGTTCTCGGACGACCGCGCGTTCATCAAACTCCAGCGGCGTATATGGCGCATACGCGCCATCATGGCATAGAAGTGGTGCACGCGGCGTTCCCTCCCCTCGGTTCTTTGAGATAGGCTTCGTTGCAGCCCGGGAAGTCGCTCATCGCGATCAGGATCTTTTGGTTTGCCCCGCCGTATTCGTCTAAGAACGGGCTCTCCAGCTCGAACGTCTCGTCCCGGAGGTCAGGCAGCGAGACGACGACCGAAGTCCCGGACTTCTCATCCGAGGAGACCGCCAGCGTGCCGCCGTTCTGGCAGGCGATCGCCAGCGCGATCGGCAGCCCCAGCCCGGGTTTGCCGCCCTCCGCCCCGGCATACTCCCGGTAGCCGGTGTAGAGGGTCGCGAGGGTGTTCTCGGGGATAGCGCCCCGCTTGTTGCTCACCGTGATGACGACGCTGCCGTCGAAGCGCTTCAGGCTCGCCGTGATGTCCCCCTCGCCGTGCAGGACGGCGTTGCTCAGCAGGTGATAGAGGAGGAGCTCGATCTGGTTCCGGTCCACCACCGCGTAGAAGGGCGTCTCGGCGCACTCGAAGGTGAACAGAATCTGTTTATACCGCGCAAGCCGCGCCGTCTCCCTCAAAAGGCTCGTCATCATCTCGGACAGGTTGGTCCGCGCCGGTTCGCTCTCGCGGTAGTTCCGGATGTACTTGGCGTAGTCCGCCATATTTCCGGCGATCCGCAGAATCCCGTACGCCGACTTCCGGATCTCTCCGAGATACCGTATGACGCCGTCGTCCGCATTTGGGGAAATCCTCTTCTCCAGCAGGTCGAGCGCGGGCAGCAGCACCGACAGCTTGTCGCGCAGCCGGAAATCCACGTTGCTCATAAAACCGCTCAGCTCTTGGTTGATCCGCTCCTGCAGTTCCGCTTCGCTCATTGATCTATTCACTCCATACTCCCGGTTATCGCGCTCATTATACCTTTATTTCGACAAACTGTAAAGGGCGCTTTTCCGGTAAAAAACATCTTGTTTTCTTTCGCGTCATGGTATATACTATCCTTTGTAACCCATAATACTCTGTTAAGAATTAGGAGGAGCACAGATGAGCATCAAAATCGGTATCAACGGGTTCGGCCGGATCGGACGTTTGGTTTTCCGCGCCGGTTTAGCCAACCCCAACCTCGAATTCGTCGGTGTCAACGACCCCTTCATGTCCCCCGACTACGTCGCGTACATGCTCAAGTACGACACCATCCACGGGCGGTTTGACGGCGAGATCACCTACGATGACAGCTCGATCACCGTCAACGGGAAAAAGATTTCCTTCTTCGCCGAAAAAGAGCCGGGCAACATTCCGTGGGGCAAAGTCGGCGCGGAGTACGTCGTCGACGCCACCGGCATCTTCCACAGCAAAGACAAAGCTCAGGCCCACATTGACGCGGGCGCGAAAAAGGTCATCTTCTCCGGGCCGTCCAAAGACGACACCCCCATGTTCGTCTGCGGCGTCAACCTCGATAAATACACCAAGGAGATGAACTTCGTCTCCAACGCGTCCTGCACCACAAACTGCCTCGCCCCGCTCGCGAAAGTCCTCAACGACGAGTTCGGTATCGCGGACGGCCTGATGACGACGATCCACTCGGCGACCAACACCCAGATGGTGGTGGACGCCCCGTCCAAGAAGGATTGGCGCGGCGGGCGCGCCGCCAGCGGCAACATCATCCCCTCC
>JAISVO010000173.1 GCA_031271525.1 Oscillospiraceae bacterium | reverse complement strand
ACTATAGATTCATTCCGGAGCTTGATTCTTTGCTTGCTAGATGGTATGATACCGATAGGTCACACGGAAGGCGGCGTTGGTTCCATGCCCAATCTAGGCGTATATATCCACATCCCGTTCTGCGCGAGCAAATGCCTGTACTGCGACTTCTACTCTCTGCCGGACGCGTCGGACAAACTGATGGACAGCTATGTAAAAGCGCTGATCCGGCATATGGATGAGGCGTCCCACTACATGGGAAAGGGGTCCAAGGGCGGCGTCGCTCTGGACACAGTCTACTTCGGCGGCGGGACGCCTACCGTACTCGGTCCGGCGCGGCTCGGCGAGCTGCTCTCGGCGCTGCGGAAACGGTTCAACCTCGTGACAAGCCCCGAGATTACCGTCGAGGCAAACCCCGGTACGGTCACCCTAAAAACCTTAAAAAAACTGCGGAAAGCCGGCTTCAACCGGATCTCGATCGGGGTTCAAGCGCTCCAAAGCAACCTTTTGCAGACGCTCGGACGCACCCACACCGGCGAACAGGCGGCGGACGCCGTCCGGGACGCCGCCGAGGCGGGCTTCCTCAACATCAGCGCGGATATCCTGTACGGTATCCCCGGGCAGACGAGGGCACAGTTCTCCGAAACGCTCCGCGCGGTCTGCACATGGCGGTTGACCCACATTTCCCTCTACGGGCTGAAACTGGAGGAGGGCACCCCCCTCGCGGCCGCAGATCCGGTCCTTCCGGGGGACGACGAACAGGCGGATTGCTACCTCGCGGCGGTGGACCTGCTCCGTCAGGAGGGGTTCCAACAGTATGAGATCAGCAACTTCGCGAAGCGCGGGTATCTCTGCCGCCACAACTACAAATACTGGACGCTGGAGCCGTATGTCGGATTCGGCGCGGCGGCGCATTCCGACTTCGGGAGCAAGCGATACAGCATCGTCAAGGACATCCGCGCCTATGTCAGCAAAATGCAGGAGGGCGAGGCTGTCATCGAGGAGTCGCAGGCCATCCCGATGTCCGAACGCGCCGGGGAATATGTAATGCTGGGGCTCCGTACCGCAAACGGCGTCTCGTCGAACGAGTATACCCGGCTTTTCCGGGCGTCGTTTGACAGCCTTGAGAATAAGCTGGAGCGGTGCGCCAAATGGGGTCTCGCCGAAACCGAGGGCGATCGCTGGCACCTCACCCCGAAAGGGTTCCTCGTCTCCAATCAGATTATCGGAGAGCTGCTGAACACCGGAGATAACCCGCAATCACCGAAGAAGGACGCTGAGAAGCCAAGCCGCTCCGACGGCGCTTCCTCCGAGCAGCGTATAGACTAACGGCGGCAGGTTCTTGCGGACTTTCGCTCTGGAGTGGTTTTGGGAGATCCGGCAGGCTTCCGCGACGACATCGTCGGCGGTGATTCCCCGCGACGAAGCCGCGTCGTCCCGCACGACAAAGAGCGCCTGCTCAAATACCCCCGTTTGGGGGTACCGTACCATGACGACTCGCCGGCACAGACCTTTGACCATCATTCACCACTCCAAATGTTCGATGTAACTTCATTTTATCCCGTATTTGTTAAAGTATACCTGCCGAAAGGGGAGAACGCGTGAAAAAGCTCGCCATCATCATCAACGGCAAGCCGGAGTCGGGCAAAGATTTTTTGTGCGACGCCGTCATCAAAGCCCGGAAGGCGCAAAAATACTCGTCTATCAAACCGATCCATAGAATCGCCAAAGCCGGCGGTTGGGATGGCGTAAAGGACCCCGCCGGGCGCAAGCTGCTCAGCGACCTCAAACACGCTTTTTCCGAGTACAACGACCTACCCAACCGCGCCGCGCTGGAGAGCTACCGGGCGTTCCTGCGCGGCCGCAACGAGCTTCTGTTCGTTCACATCCGAGAACCGGAACAGATCGCGGCGTTCCGCCGGGCCGCGGGGGCGACTGTCACCTTGCTGATCCGCCGCCCGGGGACCGGCGTATTGCAGGGAAACACCTCGGACGACGGCGTCGAGGGGTTTCCGTATGACGAGACCTACGACAATGTAAAGACCGCCGAAGACGCCGAACGGGATTTCTGCGCGTTTATTGACGGATTGTTTGAAAAATATGCAAGAGAAGCTTGACCGTTACCTCACTCTCCTGCTGGAGGCAAATGCCCGCTTCAACCTGACGGCAATCCGGAACCCCGAAGGGATCCGGGTGCGGCATTTCGAGGACAGTCTGCGGCTGCTGGAGGCGGCGTCTTTTCCCGGCAAGCGGGTGCTGGATGCCGGCAGCGGAGCCGGGTTCCCCGGCCTTGTGCTGAAGATCGCGGAGCCAAGCATCCGCCTGACTCTGCTGGACGCCACTGGGAAGAAAGTGCGCTTTTTGCAATCCGTCTGCGATGAACTGGGTTTTTCAGACGGTGTGCTCTGTGTTCACGGGCGGGCGGAGGAATTGGGGCATGATTCGGACTTCCGGGAACGCTACGACATTGTGACAGCCCGCGGGGTCGCCGCCCTGCCGGCGCTCTGCGAGGTCTGTCTGCCCTTTGTGAAGACCGGCGGCGTCTTCCTCGCGATGAAGGAGACACCCGAGGTGTACCCCGGCGCGAAAAGGTTTGGCGGCGAGCAGGACGAGGCGTTTGCCTATACCCTGTCGGACGGACGGAGCCACGCGGTCTGCCGCTTCCGCAAGGTGACTGCGACGCCGGCGGCGTTTCCACGGAGTTGGGGGAAGATTAAAGCGGACGGGTGAACCGTCCGCTTCAGCCTGTCAAAGAACGGGCATTTTTATGCAGGAGGGGGCAAGCATTTCCTCTGGGGCAGAGGCAACAATCATTGTGTATTCCCAAGGTTTATAGCGATCCTTTTTCCCCTTCAGCGCCTTGTTTAGTATGTGCTCAAATATCTCAGCCGCAAGCTCGGGCGGAAACCTTTTGCAAAACGCATAGCTCACCGTCGCGAAGTGGGATATCCAGCAGATTGTACCCGAGAAACCACCGGGCCACGTTCAGCACGATTTCGCGGTGTGTCTGCCGCAGCGACGGTATGCCAAACAGATGCTGGATTAGGGGGCCTATGCCATCCCTCCCGGCCGTTGTCGTGGCAATCGTATGGCAGATTGGAGAACGTAACATGACGCAAAAGGAAACGAAAAGCTTATCAGCCTGCGGGAGAGTATAGCGCAGATGAGGACGCAAGAACAGGCAATCTTAGCTAAAGACAGAAAACGGAAGTACAAGGAACGGACGCGCCGACTGATTCAAAACGGCGCGCTCGCTGAAAAATATCCCGGGTGTGTGGATATGAATCCTATCGAATTTGAACGAGTGTTGAAAGAACTTGTAAAAAATGATTCTGTAGTAATGTTATTGCAGAGAAAAATTTCTCTTGACACAGGATTATGGGTCATGCTATAATCATGGAAGTCAGTGAGTCCAACACCGCAAAGTCTCTGTGTCAAGTGCCTGTCGCATCTAGTGAGTAAGATCTGAAACCCTTGGGAAATCAGGATTTTACACACATATTTTTGCCTCTGTAGCTCAGTTGGTAGAGCAGAGGACTGAAAATCCTCGTGTCGTTGGTTCAATTCCGACCGGAGGCACCAGTGGAACCCTGTGATCTCAAGGGTTAGCTGTCATAACGATGTACTGCTGAACTCTTGCGGGAGGATGCCGTGAAGCCGTT
>JAISVO010000023.1 GCA_031271525.1 Oscillospiraceae bacterium | reverse complement strand
GGGGTTTCGTAGACGCCCCGGCTCTTCATCCCGACCAGCCGGTTCTCCACCATATCGACGATCCCGACGCCGTGCTTGCCGCCCAGCCTGTTCAGTTCCCCGATCAGGGTCGCGCCGTCAACCTCCTTGCCGTTCAGCGAGACGGGAATCCCCTGTCGGAAACCAAGAGAGACGACCTCGGGGGTGTCGGGCGCCTTTTCGGGGGTCACCCCCAGCTCCAGAATTGTATCGTAGAGCGGGGCGTTGCTTGGGTTCTCCAAGTCCAAGCCCTCGTGGGAGAGGTGCCAGAGGTTTTTGTCCTTGCTGTAGTTGGTCTCCCGGCTGATCGGCAGCGGGATCCCCCGCGCCTCGGCATAAGCGATTTCGTCCTCCCGGCTTTTGAGGTCCCATTCCCGCCAAGGGGCGATAATTTGCAAGTCGGGGGCGAAAGTCTTGATGGCCAGTTCAAACCGCACTTGGTCGTTTCCTTTGCCGGTGCAGCCGTGGGCGATGGCGTCCGCGCCCTCCCGCAGGGCGATTTCGGCGATCCTCTTCGCGATGACCGGGCGGGCGAAGGAGGTGCCGAGCAGGTAGTCCCCCTCATACACCGCCCCGGCCTTGACCGTCGGGAAGATGTAGTCGGTAACGAACTCGCTCCGCAGGTCTTCGATGTAGCACTTGGACGCGCCGGTCTTGACGGCCTTCTCAATCAAGCCGTCCAGCTCCGCGCCCTGACCGACGTCGGCCGCGACGGCGATGACCTCGCAGCCGTAGTTCTCCTTCAGCCACGGGATGATAACCGAGGTATCCAGCCCTCCCGAGTAGGCCAGAACCGCTTTTTTACAAGACTTCATACCATCGTCCCCCTTTTGAGTGAATCTATCTTAGCACAGACTGAATAATTATGCAACCCCTTTCTTAAATTTTTTCCCTTGTACTTTCCTTGCGTGTGGGTTATAATGAAGGAAGTATGGTTAAGGGGGCTTGCCGCCTTGGATGTTTCAAAGGTTACTCAGGAGGAATTTACCACTCTGGTTCGCTATATGAAGGACAACTACGGCATCAATCTGTCCCAAAAGCTTGCGCTGGTCGAAGGACGCCTCTGGAACGTAATCCGCCAAAAGGGGTTTGCCTCCCTCAAAGAATATTTTGAGTTCGTGGTTTCGGACAAAACCGGCGCCGAAGCAAAAACGCTCCTCACCCGCCTGACGACAAACTATACATACTTCATGCGGGAGGACCAGCACTACAAATTCCTCACCGGCGAGATCCTTCCCGACCTGACGGCGCGGCTCCGCCCGCGCGACCTGCGAATTTGGAGCGCCGGATGCTCCTCGGGCGAGGAGCCGTATACCACCGCGATGGTCCTCGACGACTACTTCGGCTCGTCCAAGAGTCAGTGGGACGCGAAGATTTTGGCAACCGACATCTCGCCGCAGGTCCTGCAGATGGCGGCCGAAGCGGTCTACCCCGAAGACAGGCTGCAGAACCTCCCGCCCGTCTGGAAACAGAAATACTTCACAAAAGAGCCGGGCGACCAGTTCCGCGTCAAGGAATCGATTAAAAACGAAGTCGTCTTCCGCTCGTTTAACCTGATGGAGAGCTTCCCCTTCAAAAAACCCTTCCACGTGATTTTCTGCCGCAATGTAATGATCTACTTCGACAAGCCGACCCGGGACGGTTTGATCGAGCGCTACTACGACGCGCTGGCGCCGGGAGGCTACCTCTTCATCGGCCTCTCCGAAACGGTGGACAAGACAACGACCCGCTTTACCTTCGTCCGCCCGTCGATCTACCGCAAAGACTAAGCTTCCGTTACCTCGCAGCTGTCTTTTGCCTATCATCAAACTATCAATTGGGGTGTTGCCATGCCGGCCGGGAAGATCAGGGTTCTCGTGGTGGATGATTCGCTCTTTTTCCGGGGGATGCTGGTGCGCGGGCTGTCCAGCTATACCGACATCGAAGTGGTGGGGGAGGCGTACGATCCCTACGACGCGCGCGACAGCTTGCAGAGCTTGGACCCCGACGTGATGACCCTCGACATCGAAATGCCGAATATGAACGGCGTGGAGTTCCTAAAAATCCTCCTGCCGCAGTGGAAGATCCCCGTGGTGGTCATCTCCAGCCGGGGCGATCTCGCGGATGCCGTCAAGCGGGCGGGAGCCGCCGACTTCTTCCAAAAGCCGGACCCGAAGAACCCCGAAGCCGTCAAGAGCTTCTTAGCCGAGCTGCCCAAACGGGTGCGGTACGCGGTGTCGAAGACGCTGCCGGCGCATCAGCCGGCTCGCGGCGGCAGCGGCGGGACGAACGCCATCATCGCGCTGGGCGCGTCCACCGGCGGCACGCAAGCGACTGCGAGAATCATAAAGGAGCTTCCGGCGGACCTGCCGGGGATTGTCATCGTGCAGCACATGCCGCCCGATTTCACCCGTATGTACGCCCAGAGCTTGGATCGGGACTGCGCCTTAACCGTTTCCGAAGCCCGCGAGGGGGATGTCGTGGAGCGGGGGAAGGCGCTGATCGCCCCCGGCGGCGAAACCCATATGGAGGTCCAAAAACGGGGGGACAAGGTATATATCCACCTCGCGCGGGGCGAGAAGGTCAACGGACACTGCCCCTCGGTGGATACCCTCTTCCATTCGGTTGCGCGGCAGATGCCGGGCCGGTCCGTCGTAGGCGTCCTTCTCACCGGGATGGGCGCGGACGGGGCGAGGGGGCTTCTCGCCCTCCGCAAGGCCGGCGCGTATACGCTGGGGCAGGACGAGAAGAGCAGCGTCGTCTACGGTATGCCCCGCGAGGCTTACGAAATCGGCGCGGTTACCAAGCAAGCTCCGCTGGAGCAGATTGCCGGATTGATTGTTAAGTACGCTCAGGGATTAAGGTGAGTCAAAAATGGAGCATATCGTCGGGATTGGGGGTTATGCCGTTTCGGGCAGCCCGGACGATGTCATCAAAACCTTCGCTCTCTCCACCTGCGTCGGACTGGTGTACTACAGTATGCGTAAACGCTGTCTCGCGATGGCGCATATTCAATTGCCCGAATGCCGTACGATGGGTTCCGGGGACAAACCGAGCCGGTTTGCCGATACCGCCCCCGAGTTCCTTCTGAATGAGATCAAGCGGGAGCAGGGGGTTACCGCCCGAGAGGTTTTGATCAGCCTGTACGGCGGGATCGACGCCAAGGGCCCCGGCGACTGCTTCCGGATCGGCGAGAAGAACCTCGCGAACGTCAAGGCAAAGCTCCGTCAGCTGGGGCTCGCCTACAAAGAGGTGGACACCGGCGGGCAGGAGAGCCGAACCCTTGTGTCCTACGCCGCCACCGGGATCGTCGAGGTCATCAAGCGTCCGATGGCGTTTGCCCGGCCCCCCGGGCGATAGGCGTGCGGCTCTCTGTTCCCCTTGCAACAATTACCGAACCGTGGTAGAATAGAGAGAAAGGAGGCGTTATATGGACGGCATCGGTAACATCGCGGCGCAGCGCATCTACGACGCCCTGCAGGGCGTGCAGACCCGGCTGCAGGAAATCGAGAGCCGCACCGGCCTCTCCTTCTCCGATTATCTGGCCCGGACGCAGACAATGTCCGCCTCCGAAACCGGCGGAACGGCCGTGGGCGACTCGGTCGCGGAAGCGGCCTACGCGGCGAACGAAGCCGCCGGAACCCCCGCCGCGCTCAATAACTCCGTCGGGACGGCGCTCCCCGAAACCGCCTACTCGGCCGGTTTGCCCGACCCCGTCACGGCCCTGCAAAACGTTTTCGCGAGTTTACCCGCGAGCGAATACGATTCCCTTTTCTTGGAGGCCGCCGACCGCTACGGGCTGAACCCGTCGCTGATCAAAGCGGTGGCGTTCGCCGAGAGCGGCTTCCGCGGCACCGCGGTGAGCGGCGCGGGCGCGATGGGGCTGATGCAGCTGATGCCCTACACCGCCGAAGCGCTGGGGGTGAGCGACCCCTTCGACCCCGAGCAGAACGTGGACGGCGGCGCGAGGCTCCTCTCCTCCCTCCTTGATCAGTTCGGCGGCGACTCCCTGATGGCGGTCGCGGCGTATAACGCCGGCGCTGCCGGCGTCACGAGCCGGGGGATCACCGACCTGACCGATTCCCTCCAGCGTTCGCTGCTGCCGGCGGAGACCCGGGGCTATCTGAACAACCTCGAAAGCTACCTCTCGTCCGCCGGGGTTCTGAGCGTCTTGGATAACCCGTTCGGCGGTTAGGAACGGTATGGAGATTCCACTACAGTCATAGACTGATTGTTACGATAGATAAAGAAAGTATACATTGGGGGGAGATAGGTTCGTGCTATTCGGAAACATGTTCCGTCAGGTCAACCTGATGCAGCGCGGTATGGACGCCGCGTGGATGCGCGAAGAGGTCATCACCAACAACATAGTGAACGCCGACACGCCCAATTATAAGGTGCAGCACGTCGCTTTCGAGTCGCTGATGCAGGCCGCGCTGAACGGCGAGGGCGGCCTTGAGGGCAAAACCACCGACAATAAGCACTTCAAAATCGGTGGTGTCACCGACCCGCTGAAGGTAACGCCGGTCACCCTGACCGATATGCACTACACCACCCGCATGGACGGCAGCAACGTTAATATCGATCAGGAGATGGCGGAGCTTGCGGAAAACTACATACGCTACAGCGCGATGCAAACCCAAGTAACCAGCGAGTTTAACCGTCTCAGAATGGTCATCAGAGAGGGGAGCTAACGAATGGGAATCTTCCGCAGCATGGAAATCTGCGCCTCCGGCATGACCGCGCAGCGGTACCGGATGGACGTCATCAGCCAGAACATCGCAAACGAGGACAACACCCGCACGGCGGACGGCACGCCCTACCGCCGCAGGCTGGTCGTCTTTCAGGAAAAAAACGAGCCGTATTCATTCGCCAACTGGTTCACGGCGGCGCAGCAGTTGGGCCGCGACGCCGGACAGGGCGTCCGGGTCGCCCGGGTGGAGGAGGACTACAAAACCGACTTCAAGATGGTCTACGAGCCGGACCACCCCGACGCCGACGAGGCGGGCTATGTGAGCTACCCCAACGTCGATCGGGAACAGGAGCTGGTCGATATGCTGGCGGCTCTCCGCGCCTACGAGGCGAACGTCACCGCGATGAACAACTTTAAGAATATGGCGACCAAAGCGCTGGAGATCGCCAGATAACATAGAAAGGTTGGGTTTTTTGTGCCGATAGACGGGCTGAACAACAACTACGCGATCCTGCCGTCGCTCACCACCACCGGCAGGGTGCAGAACACCTTCCCGTATCCCACGATGGAGGAAGACCGGCAGACGCCCTTTGCCGACCTGCTGTCACAGGCGATGGGCGACACCGTCGCGAGCGACTATGAATCCAAAACGCTCGGCATCGACCTCCTTCTGGGCGGCGAAGCTGATCTGCACAGCATCCCGATCGCCCAGCAGAAAGCCGATATCCTCCTCAACCTGACCGTCCAGATTCGGAACAAGATGGTCGAAAGTTACCAAGAGATTATGAGAATGCAGGTGTAGACTGCTCGGCGCGCCTTACCGAAGGGGCGGCGTACAGCGGTCCGCAATCACAACCCGGCACTGAGGTGACAGATGGATTTTCTCAGGAGTATTTTTACCCGGATCCGAAGCTGGTTCACGGGGATATGGGAAAAGACGGAGAAGCGCGACAGGACGCGCTTCCTTGTCATATCAATCGTCGCGCTGACCCTGATCGTCGGGGCGTTTATCCTGCTCGGGAGCGGCAGCTACGTCGAGGTCAGCGAATCTCTTCGCGGCTCTCCCGAGGCGATCGCGGCGGCGCAGGCGACGCTGGAGGAGAACAGCATCCCCTACCGGATGGACGGCGACCGGCTGATGGTCCACAAGAACGACATCTACAACGCCTCGGGCGCCCTCACCATCTCGACCAGTATGCCCTTCATGCCCGACTTCTCGATCTATGAGCGGGGCAGCGGTCTGTCCGGCACCGACGCCGACCGTGAGCTATACCGCACCTACATGCTTTCCGACAGCATCCGGCAAGCATTGGAGGGGATGAGCTTCGTCGATTCCGCCACCGTGATCCTCAACATCGCGGACAACTCAAACTCCTTCTTCGCCAGCGAGATCCTGATCAGCACGGCGGCGGTCACCCTCGTCCTGAACACCGAGCTGGAGCGTTCGCAGGTGGACGCGCTGGTCAGCCATGTGGCGAACGCCGCCGGGATCGATCCGCTGAACGTGTCGTTTACCGACCAAAACGGGCGGAAGCTCAACCGCCTGACCGAGAGCGACGAGGGGGACGTGATGGACCGGCGGCGCGCTTACAGGGACGGGTTGGAAAGCGATATAGAGAGCGGGCTGTATACCCAGCTCCATAAACTGTTCCCTGCGGGGCATGTCGGCGTGATGGCCACGGCGGGCCTCAACTACGACGAGCACTCCATCGAAACGACGACCTTTACCCCGGTAGTTGACACCGAGGGGATTGCCCGCTCGATCCAAACGCTGGATGAAATCGCCGACGGCACCGGGGCTTACGGCGGCGAACCGGGCACCGACGAGAACGGTTTGGGCGAGGATTACCCCGAAGTGGACGACCTAGTCAACCACTACGAGCAGCATCAGGAGACGATCAACTACGAGATCAACGAGAGCTATGAGACCATTGTGCGGGAGCAGGGATATCTGGAGAGCCTCACCGTCGCGGTGACCATAGACTCCAACGTTTTGGGCGAGGACCAACAGGCGACCGACGCGATGATCGATTTGGTCGCCCGGTCGGTTGGGATCCGCCCGGCGCAGCAAGAGACGGACGTTGTGGTGCAGTACCACCCCTTCCTCGGCCTCGAGGCGGAGGAGTTGGAACGCTCCGAATATGAAGCATGGCTGCGGCGGCAGGAGCTGTTCGAGCTGATCAAGCTTCTGGCGCTGTATATCCTCGTCGGGGTTTGCGTCATCGTGCTGATCTGGCGCACCTTCGCTTTCCTCAAGCCGAAACCGGTGGAGGTGGCGGAGCAGGAGGACTTCACCCTCGGGAATATAGAGGATTACAGCGAACTGCTGGAGGCTGCCGAAGCGAGTCAGGAGCTGGAGGTCACCAAGACGCCTTCGCGGGAGCGGATCGAGCAGTTTGTCGAGAGCAACCCCGAGGCTGTCGCCAATATGCTCCGGACATGGCTTTCAGACGAAGGGGAAAGGGGTTGGTAAACCGTGGCGTCAAAGCAAGAGAAGCTCAGCGGGCGGGAGAAAGCCGCGATCCTGCTCATCGCTCTGGGCAAAGATTATTCCTCCCGCATTTTCCGTCACCTAAAGGACGACGAGATCGAACAGCTGACCCTAGACATCACAAACGTCAAGCGGGTCGATTCGAACACCAAGGACGAGATTATTCAGGAGTTCTACGAGGAATGCCTGACCCAGAGCTACCTGTCCGAGGGCGGGATCGACTACGCCCGGGAACTGCTGGAGGCGTCCATCGGATCCCAGAGGGCGTATGAGCTGATCAACCGGCTGACCTCCTCCCTCCAAGTGCGCCCCTTCGACTTCGCCCGGAAGGTGGACCCCAACCAACTCCTCACCTTCTTACAAAACGAGCATCCACAGACCATCGCGCTGGTGCTCAGCTACCTCGAACCCGATATGTCGGCGGCGATCCTGAGCAAACTTCCCATCGACAAGCAGACGCAGGTCGTCATCCGCATCTCGACGATGGACCGCACCAGCCCGGAGTATGTCCGGGAGGTGGAGCGGATCCTCGACCGGAAGCTCAGCAGTATGGGGGTGGACGACTTCACAATGGTCGGCGGCATCGAGTCGATCGTTGACATCCTCAACTCGGCCGACCGAACCACCGAACGCCGGGTGTTGGAGGAGCTGGAAATCGACAACGGCGACCTCGTCGATGAAATCCGCCGGAAGATGTTCGTCTTTGAAGACATCATCAAGCTTGATAAACGCGCGATCCAGCGGGTCCTGAAGGAGGTCGAGAACGCCGATCTCACCATCGCGCTGAAGAACGCCACCGACGAGCTTCGCAGCTTGATCTTTGAGAATATGAGTAAGCGTCTGTCCGATATGATTAAGGAGGACATGGAGTTCATGGGCCCGGTGCGTGTCCGGGATGTCGAGGACGCGCAGCAGAAGATCGTCAACGTCATCCGGAGGCTCCAAGACGCCGGCGAAATCATCATCTCGCGCGGGCAGGAGGATGAGCTGGTTGTCTAACGTCATCAAGGCCCGCTCGACCCGGATCCTGCCGCCCGAAGAGCGGACGCCGCCGCCCGTGCCGGAGGGCGAGTCCAGCGGCGAGAGGGACGATCGGGGTCTGGACCTCGCGGTCTACCAAGCGGCCTACGACGACGTGGTGGCGGCGGCCCAAGAGGAAGTTGCCCTCTTGATGGAGGATGCCCGGCGGAAGGTTCACGCCATGACAAGCGAGGCGGGCCGGGACGCGGAGACGATACGGGAGAACGCCCGGGCCGAGGGGAGCAAGCAAGGCTTCGCCGAGGGGTTCCACGACGGGTTCCGGAAAGCCGGGGAGGAGCTCGGCGACCTTCTCGCCGAGGGGCAGGCCGAGGTGGATTCCGTATTGGCGGAGGCGTTTGCCATTCAACAGCGGCAAATGGCGGACCTCGAACCGGAGCTGTATAAACTCGCTCTGGAAATCGCCGAAAAGATATTGGGCTACGAGCTGGAACAGAACAGCGAGGCGTTCCTCTCGATCGTTCGAACTGCGGTGGACACCATGCAATGCGAACAGAAAGCGACCCTCCACGTCAACGCCGAGCAGTATATCGGGGCCTTCCGCTCCCGGGATACGGTACGGCTCAAGACCGGGAAGGGCGTCGTCACCGCCGGGGTTGTCATCGACCCCTCGGTGGAGCCGGGGGGTTGTCTGATCGAGACGGAGAACAACATGGCGGACGCGTCGGTTCCGACACAACTGTCGCAGATTGCCCAAAACTTGGGGATCGAGTATGAGCATTGATTTTGAACGCGCCGGGAACATTGTCCGGCAGGGCGCTTCCCTCAAATACTCGGGAAGCGTGCAGGCGATCAGCGGGCTGACGGTGGAGGCGGGCGGACCGGCGGTGCAAATCGGCGAGATGTGCCGGATCTATACCCTTGCGGGGGAACGCTTCATGCCGGCCGAGGTGGTCGGCTTTCGTGATAAGCGTGTCCTGCTGATGCCCTACGGCGACCTCACCGGGGTTGGCCCCGGATCCCGGGTCGTCTCCACCAACCGCACGCTGAGCGTCGGGGTCAGCGAAGCTCTCAAGGGACGGGTCGTCGACGGACTGGGGTACCCGATGGACAGCGGACCGCCGATCCTCGCCGAGGCGACGGTTTCGGTGGAGAACGCCCCGCCGAACCCCCTCGACCGCCCCCTGATCGTCGATCCGCTCCCGATGGGAGTCCGGGCGATCGACGGACTCCTCACCTGCGGGCGGGGGCAGCGGATCGGCATCTTCGCGGGGTCGGGAGTCGGCAAGAGCACCCTGCTCGGGATGATCGCCCGGAACGCCAAGAGCGACATCAACGTTATCACCCTGATCGGGGAGCGGGGCCGGGAGGTCAACGGATTCCTGCGCAACGACCTCGGCGAAGAGGGGTTGAAGCGGAGCGTCGTCGTCGTCGCCTCCAGCGACCAGCCGGCGCTGATCCGGGCGAAAGCGGCGCTGACCGGCACCCGGATTGCGGAATTCTTCCGGGATAAAGGGCATAATGTACTCCTGATGATGGACAGCCTGACCCGCTACGCGATGGCGCAGCGCGAGGTCGGGATGGCGGCCGGCGAGCCGCCGGTGAGCAGGGGGTACACCCCGTCGGTCTACACGGTCATGCCAAAGCTGCTGGAACGCACCGGAAACGCCCCCACAGGCTCGATCACGGCGCTCTACACCGTCCTTGTCGAGGGCGACGACCTCAACGAGCCGATCACCGACACGGCGCGGGGAATCCTCGACGGGCACATCGTCTTGAGCAGGGCGATGGCGAACCGCAACCACTATCCTGCGATCGACGTACTGGCGAGTATCTCAAGGTTGATGCCGGATGTGACAGAGCGGGAACACTACAAGCAGGCGGGGCGTATCAAGAGCATGATGGCGGTCCATCGGGACGCGCAGGACTTAATCAACATCGGCGCCTATAAATCCGGCAGCAACCCCGACATCGACGCCTCAATCAAGCTGAACAAGCCGATCAACGAGTTCCTCCGGCAGGAGGTTGACGACGGTTCCCCGTATGAGGCGACGCTGGAACGGCTGATGAAGCTATGAAGAAGTTTTCCTTCACCCTCCAATCGGTGCTGAACGTCAAACGGGCGCAGGAGAAGCAGCGGATGGGCGAGCTGGCCGAGTGCAACGCCCGCATCCGGGAAAACCGGCGGCTCCTGCAGGAGAGCTACGATCACCAGCAGGCTCAGAACGTCCTGTATCAAAGGGAATATGAGGATGGGATGAAGCCCTATCGGCTTCGGATGTGGGGCTGGGCGATGAACGCGCTCCGGGACCGGATCGCCTACCGCAAGAAGGTGCTGGAGACCGCCGAGGGCGAGCTTGCCCGGATCCAGAAGGCGCTGGTTACCGTGATGCAGGAGCGGAAGATGCTTGAGTCGCTCCGGGAAAAGCAGATGGAGGAGTACCGTGCCGAGGAGCGGCGGGAGAACGACGCGGTGATTGCGGAGTTTGTGGGGTTCAGCGCGTTTGGCGATGGGGAAAGGCCGCAAACCCCGTAGGGGCGATTTGTAAACGCCCATGAAAGGTGGATGAAAAATGGCGACAGCGACAACGGCAAGACCGGCACGGAGCGCCGGCGGAGCGCCCGCAAACGGGAACGGCGCCCCCCAACCTGCGGCGGCCGTGAAATCGGATAAGGCTGCGGCGAAGCCGCCGGAAGCCGCCGTCCCGGAGAAGAAGACAAGCCTTTCGAAGGTCGTGCTGGTCACGTCCCTCTGCTGGCTGGTGCTGATCAGCGCCGTCATCCTGCTGATCATCTACGACCCCACCGAGTATCAGGACATCCGGACGGCGGCCCTCCTCTTCCTCAACCCGGAAGAGGAGACGCTGGACGACTATGTCGCCGATAAGATCCCCGAACTGCTCGACTGGGAGCGGGATCTCGCCGATGCCGAAGCCGAGCAGGAACTCTATTTGGCGGAGCTTGAATTGCTGGAGGATGAGCTAAACGAGCGCGACTATGCCGTCACCGATCGGGAGGACGAGGTGGCGTATATGCTGGAGGAGCTGGGCGCTGCGGGCGGTTCCTCCGTCGTCATACCCGACCTCGCAAGCTGGGGGAAAGCGCTGACAAGGGCGACCCCCGCCCGGGCCGCCGAACTGCTTGCCGGTCTTGACGAGACAATCGCGGCGCAGATCCTTCAAACGATGAGCGACAAAGCGGTCGGCCCTATCCTCGACGCGATGGATATCGACGCCGCGACGCTGATTCTGGAGGTTTCCACCGAGCCGATTGAGCTGGAGTAGACCGATGCACAAGGACTTTTTTCGTGTCGCCGCGTTGTCCGTTGAGGCCCGTCCGGGATACCCGGCTGAAAACGTCAAGCAGATTTTAGACGCCCTCCGGAGAACGGAGGGCGCGGGCTTGGTTGTTTTCCCGGAACTGACGCTGACCGGAGACTGCGGTTCTCTCCTCCTCCGGGACGACCTTCTGGACGCCGCCGAGGACGCCCTCGCGTCGCTGCTGCCGTCGCTGACAGCGCCCCTTACGGCGGTGGGCCTGCCCGTGCGGATCCAAGACGGCGTTTACAGCTGCGCCGCGATCGCCGGCGAGGGCAAGCTGTTGGGCGTTGTCCCCGGAAGCCGCCCGGCGAGATTTTTGCGCGGCGGGGCAAACCAGTCGGGCGCCGTTACCCTGTGCGGGCAGACGGTGATGTGCGGAACCGACTTGTTGTTTGACGGCGGCGGGCTTTGCGCCGCTTTTGTATTGGGCGGCGACCCGCTGTACGCCCCCTGCCCGGACGGCGCTTATATACGGCACGGCGCGAATGTGCTCGGGCACCTCGGTACGGCGTGGGAGAAACGCCGCTTGCGGGACACCCTCGCGGTGCAGTCGGCGCGGCTCCGTTGCGCCTATGTCAGCGCGGGATCCTCGGAGAGCTTTGCTGCCGAAAACGGCGTGATGCTGGCAAAAGGAACTGACGCCGTAACTGAGTTTGACATCGGCCTGCTCCGGTTCGAGCGTCGCGGTCAGGCGGAAAGCCACAGCGACCAAGCGTTTTTCCGCGTCCCCTTCACCCGCCCCGGCCCGCCGCCTTCGCTTCTCCGGACCTACTCGCGGGATCCCTTCGCGGCGGAGGGGGATGACGCGCTGGCGGATCAGTGCAGGGCGCTGTTCGGGGCTCTGGTCAAAGCCCTGCGGACCCGGCTGGAACGGCTACCGGACCCCGGCGCGGCGGTCGCCGTGTCGGGCGGCTTGGACTCCGCGCTGGCGCTCCTCGTCGCGGTAAACGCCGCCGCGCCGATCGGACGCACAGTCCTCGCTGTGACGATGCCGGGTCCCGGATCCTCCGAACGCACCCGGAACAACGCGAAAGCGCTCTGCGGCGCGCTGGGGGTTCCGCTCGGGACGGTGCCGATCACCGACGCGGTGGCGGCCCATTTGGCCGCCATCGGGCATGACGGCTCCCCGGATTCCGTCTACGAGAACGCGCAGGCGCGGGAACGGGCGAGGACAATCTTCGACATGGCGAACGCCGCCGGGTGTATCGTCGTCGGCCCGTCCGACCTCACCGAGGCGGCGCTGGGATTCACCACGTTCGCGGGCGACTCGATGAGTATGCTGGGTGTCAACGCGGGGCTTCCCAAGACAATGATCCGGCACATCGCGGCGTACTTCGCGTCCCTCGAGGATCACCCCGCCAAGAATGCGCTCCGGGACATCCTAGACACGCCGGTGTCGCCCGAGCTGCTTCCGCTGGACGCGTTCGGGGAACAGCGCCAGAAGAGCGAAGAGCTGCTGGGCGACTATATCCTCCATGACTTTTTCCTCTATTGGTTCCTTCGGCACGGCTACTCCCGGGAAAAGCTGCTGATCGCGGCGAAACGCGCCTTCGCGGGACGATATGGCGGCGAGGTTTTGGAAACGGCGCTGGAAACCTTCCTCACCCGGTTTGTACGCTCGCAGTATAAACGGAGCGCCGCCCCCGAAGGGGTGACGCTCGGTGAGGTGTCTCTGGATGTCTGCGACTGGTCGATGCCGGGAGACATGGATCAGTGGCCCGGCTAAACCTGCTTTCGCAGCTCGGCCGCTTCCCGCGTTAGGCGTTCGATGGCGTCGAAGTCGCCGGCGCGGATCAGGGTTTCGGGGGCCATCCAGCTTCCGCCGACCGCGAGCACCTGAGGAAGCGCCCAATACTCTCCGGCGTTCCGGGCGTCGATCCCGCCGGTGGGGACAAACCGCACCCCTTGGAAGGGCGCCGACAACGCCTTGACCGTCGCGGCTCCGCCGAAATTCGACGCCGGGAAGAACTTTAGAACCGACAAGTTCAACTTCAGCGCCGCCGTCACTTCGGTGGGTGTCACAACCCCCGGGATGATTGGCAGCGCGTAGTTTTGCGCCGCCGCGACGATCTCGCTGTCGAGTCCGGGCGTGACGATAAACCTCGCCCCGGCGTCGCGCGCCGCGCGGAGCTGACCGAGTGTCAGCACGGTGCCCGCGCCGATCAGCATATCCGGGACTTCCCTCGCAATCGCCGTGATGGCGTCTGGGGCCGCCGCCGTGCGGAAGGTGATTTCGATGACGCTGACGCCGCCGTTTCGCAGCGCGCGCGCCAGTGGCGCCGCTTTCCCGGCTTCATCGATCTTGATAACCGGAACGATCCCAATCTTCGCGATAGTGTCGAACATACTTCCGCCCTACGCCTTCAGCGAATTGATGGCGTCGTCCGCAGCGTCTTTCTGCACACGCGTGCTGCCCGGATCGACCTTGACCTTGTAGAGAAACTCCCTCGCGTTCCGCAGATCCCCGATCTTCGCGCTGAGAAGCCCGGCGCGAAGGCAGAGGGCCGGGTTCTTCTGGGGTTGGATGCGGATCGTCTGGAACGCCGTTATGTATGCCTTCTGCGCCTCCGTGGCGGCAAAGATCTCCATCTCCCGGTCCAGCGCGTCGGCATAGATGCCGCTCAGCTTCATCCAAAGCCCCGCCTCAATCAGGGCGGCGTCGCTGAACCCCGCTCTCGCGCAGCGCAGGGCGAGGTAATACCGCTCGAACACCCCGCCGCAGTCCGG
>JAISVO010000076.1 GCA_031271525.1 Oscillospiraceae bacterium | reverse complement strand
TTCATCTAACACGAAGATATACCGTGGCAATAAAACCGTAACGAGACAAAAAGGAGGCGGTAGGGTGCGCCGTATCCCCGCGCTGCTGTTGACCGCGACGCTCCTTGTCTGCCTGCTGGCGTCATTGCCGGCCGAACCGGTCCGCGAGACCGGGACAGGCCGCGCCTACGCGTGGGCGGAGACGCATTTGGCCGTTCTTCATGCCGATACGGGTCCTCTTGAACCGGCGGGGGAACCGGGCGGCTTTCTTTTCCTGCCGATTGCGGCGCCGCTCCCCCTTATCCTCCTAATCCAAAGCGGTTACATACCCCGCCGGAGAAACCTCTATATAGCGTTGTCGCTGGGCGGCAACGCTCCCCCACGGTTCGCCGCGTGTCAAAAACACCGGCTCAGCCGGACGGGAGGGGACTTATGCATAATAGCTTGCTCTCGAAGCTCAAGGAGAATGTGCTGTCGGTAGCGCCGATCTGCGTCATCGTTTTCCTGCTCCACTTCACCGGCGCGGCGCGTCTCGACGGCGCGCTTCTGACCCGCTTCATCATCGGCTCGGTGCTGATCGTCCTCGGACTTGCCTTTTTCCTCCTCGGGGTGGACATCGGCGTCACCCCGCTGGGCGACCTGACCGGCGAATCCCTCGCCCGCTCCAATAAAATCTGGATCGTCATTGTAGCGGGTCTTGTGCTGGGCTTCTTCATCTCCCTCGCGGAGCCGGGGCTGACCGTCTTAGCCAATCAGGTGGGAGCGATCACCAGAATCTCGGGTCCCACCCTCCTGATTACCGTATCGGTCGGACTGGCAATCTTGCTCGCGGTTGGGTTCTTACGGGTCATTTTCAGTATCCCCCTCTATCTTCTGCTAATCGCTTTGTATATACTGATAGGGGCGGCGGCGATTTTTACCCCGCCTGAATTCCTCGGAATCGCCTTCGACGCCTCCGGGGCGACGACCGGAATTTTGGCGGTGCCCTTCATCCTCGCTCTGGCGGTGGGTACCTCGTCGCTGAAACGGGATACCAAGGCGAGCGAAAAAGACAGTTTCGGACTGGTTGCGGTCGCTTCCACCGGCGCGATCCTGTCGGTGATGGCGCTCAGCCTGTTCCACCGGGGCACCGGGTTCGGCGGCGCGGCGGAAGCGTCCGCGGACGCCGAAGCGCCCTTTGCGTTTTTGCCCCTTCTTCGGGACACACTATGGGATGGATTCATTACCCTCCTCCCCCTGCTTGTCATTTTCATCGTCCTGCAATTCGTCTCGTTTAAGCTGCGGAGGCAGGCGTTTATCCGGATGCTGTTCGGCTTCATCTATGCCTACTTCGGGCTTGTCCTCTTCTTTGTCGGGGTCAACGGCGGCTTCATGGAGGTCGGTACCCGGATCGGGGAAGCGCTGAGCGATAAAGTGGCCTTAGCCCTCGTCATCGGGTTTTTGATCGGGTTTGTCACCATCCTCGCCGAACCGGCGGTGTATGTCCTGACCCATCAGATTGAGAACGTCACCAGCGGTTATGTCAAGAGGATCGCCGTTGCGGTCCCCCTCTGTGTCGGCGTCGGCACGGCGGTGCTGCTGTCTGTTTTGCGGATCCTCGTCCCGGCGATCCAGCTCTGGCATTACCTCCTGCCGGGCTATGTCATCGCGATTACACTGAGTATCTTCACTCCCAAGCTCTTTGTCGGCATCGCCTTTGATGCGGGCGGCGTCGCCACCGGGCCGATGACCGCAACCTTTATCCTTGCGTTTACGCAGGGGATTGCCGACGCGTCGGGTGGCGCGAACGTTCTCATCGAAGGGTTCGGGATGATCTCGATGGTGGCGCTTCTGCCCATCATCACCCTGCAAATTCTGGGGCTGCTATACAAACTAAAAGTCGATAAAAAGGCTGAAGAAGGTTGAAAAAGATGGGTGAATTCACACAGCTTGCCGAGCTGGAGTTAGCCGTCGTCATTGTGGACTTCGGGATGGGTAGTAAGGTGATGCGGGTCGCGAAGGCGAACGGCATTACCTTCGGGCTGGTCGTGCTCGGTACCGGGACGCTGAAAAACCGTGTGCTGGAGTTTTTGCAGCTCGCGGACATCCGGAAGGAGGTGGTGGTGATGGCAAGCGACCGGGTTGTCGTGAGCGCCGCGATGGAGGCGTTGAACGAGCGGTTCCATTTCGAGAAGCCGTTCCACGGCATTGCGTTCACCATGCCGCTCCATTCGCTGATAGGGCTTGGGAAGCTCAATTTCAACCATTTGAATCCGGGAGAGAGGAAGGATTGCATGTATCGGGCGATCATCACGATTGTGGACAGGGGGATGGCGGGTCAGGTCATGGATGCCGCCACCAAAGCCGGGGCGCGGGGCGGCACCATCCTGAAGGCGCGGAGCGCCGCTGACGCTTACGACGACCACACGCTGTTCCACATCGACATCGAGCCGGAGAAGGAGGTCGTGATGATCCTCTCCGAGGCGGGCAGCGCCGACGCGATCGCGGCGGCGATCCGGGACGGATTGGCGTTAGAGGAGAATAAGGCCGGCTTGGTCCTCTGTCAGGATGTCGGCAAGACCTACGGGGTTTCGTGACAGTCTTAGTCGCGATGAGCGGCGGGGTGGACAGCACCGCCGCCGCTTTTCTGTTGAAAGCCGGGGGACATGCCTGCGAGGGCGGGATGATGGATCTGGGGTTATCCGAATGCCCCGGCGAGGACGCGAAACGGGCGGCGGACGCCCTCGGTATCCCCTTTACCCTGTTCGGCTGCGCGGAACCCTTCCGGCGGGAGGTTATCGCCCGGTTTACGACGGCTTACCGCGCCGGGCTGACCCCGAACCCGTGCGTGAACTGCAATAAACTCATGAAATTCGGTCTGCTGGCTGAGATCGCTCGTGAAAAGGGTTTTCAAAAGCTTGCCACCGGACACTACGCCCGCTTGGAAACGGTTAACGGGCGGGTGCTGCTGAAGAAGGCGGCCGATCCGGGGAAAGACCAGAGCTATTTCCTTTACGGCTTGACGCAGGAACAGCTCGGCTTCGCCCTTTTCCCGCTGGGGGGATTGACCAAACCGGAGGTGCGGGAGATTGTGCGGTCGCAAAACTTGCCCAATGCGTATAAATCCGAGAGCCAAGACATCTGCTTCGTACCGGACGGCGACTACGCCGCCCTGATTGAGCGGGACGGCGCGCTGCCCAAAGGACGGTTTGTTGACAGCGATGGGAACGACTTTGGCGAGCACCGGGGGATCGTCCGCTACACCGTCGGGCAGCGCCGGGGGCTTGGAATCGCCGCTCCCCGCCCGCTGTACGTCAAAGAGGTGCGCCCCGAGACGAACACCGTCGTGCTGGTCGAAGAAGCCGGGTTGTATACCAAAACCTTGTCGGCGCGCGGGATCAACCTGATCGCGGCCGACCGGCTGGATAAGCCCGAGCGGTTTTGCGTAAAAATCCGCTGCCGCCAT
>JAISVO010000018.1 GCA_031271525.1 Oscillospiraceae bacterium | reverse complement strand
ATTTCCTCTTGACATAGCTATCCCCCCATTGTAGTTTTTATCCTACAACAGGGGGAGTTTTGCTATTGTCTGTTTTTACTGCACTTGTTCACCGGCGGGGGTTCTCTATATCACCTTGATGCAGAATTCCGGGCAAGCCGCTCCGCAGTAACCGCACAGAACACAGAGATCGTTTTCTCTAAGCTGCGCCTTACAGTCCACAACCTCCAAGGCATCGTTCGGGCAGGCGGCGACGCATTGACCGCATCCGGTACACCAAGTTGCGATGTGCAGCGACCGGCTTTTATTCCCGGTCAGACGCGGCAACGCACCCGTTTCGAAGAATGTAACTGCCGCTCCGACTTCACTGACATCTCGCATCCCGAGCGCCAGACTGTGCCCGTACTGCCTCGCGTAGGCGAGAGCTTCTTCCGCGCTCCGCCAGAGATGACCGCCGCCGAGCGCTTTCATAGTGTAGACGCCAAGCCCGGCGCCTTCCGCGCTTCGAATGGCGTTCTCCATCGCGCTTCGCCCCGGCGGCGGCAACCCTAACCCCGCGATATTCAGCAGCGGATGGACGACATCCAGACCGGCGCTCATCGCCGCGAGAACTCCTTCCGGACGGTGGGTGGAAAGTCCAACAGCCCGGACGATCCCTTTCGCCTTGCAGTCGTATAGGGCTTCCAGTGCGGCGGCATGACCCCGCAGGGTGTGTTCGCTCTCCTGTTCGTGCAGCAGAAAGATGTCGATCACATCTCGCCCGAGTGCGCTTCGTGCCTCCTCCACTGCTTGCAAGGCCTCCTCGCGGCTGACCGCATAGGTTTTCGACGCTACAAAAACATCCCGTCCGGCTTTTGCCAGCGCGGGACGCAGAATACTATAATTATCGTATAACTGCGCGGTATCAAGAAAGTTAACCCCCAGTTCGAACGCCCGGGTAAGCGCGTCCGTCGCCGCTCCGCCGCCTGTGTAGCTTTGCAGCGGCGAAAAGGGAAGGGTACCGTAGCAGAGGGGGGAAACGGCAAGCCCAGTTTTGCCGAGAAGTCGGTTTGTCATCTTTTGGATCTCCCTGACTTAGGGTGAGGTCGGATCACTCGATCCAATCCTGCGGGTTCTGTCCGTAGTATGTGCCGCTGACTGTCGTTTCAACATCTGCGCACCACTCGGCGAGCATTTTATGGAAAGCCTCCTCGGCGCAAAGGTACCAGACATCTTCGCGGTTCTGCTCAAACCATGTCCAATCGGCGGGTAGCTTCTTCAAAACGAAAAACCCGCCGTCGGCCTCGACCGTCTCCGATATCTCTCCGTCCCTCAGCGCATTGACGGCGGCCTCCGCGGCGTCGTTCAGTTCGCCGCGCGGTAGTGTCCTTCCGGCGGGTGAAAGGGACATTAGGTAATCCTGCCCGTGCGTCTCCACAAGCTCCGCAAAGTCACTCCCCCCAACCGCCTGACGCCGCAGAGCGTCGGCGATACTCCTCTGTGTGTTGTAGCTGTCGCCGAACAGCGGCTCGCCGTAATCATCGGTCGCCGAAATAAATATGTAGCTGACCGTCAGGTAGTTGTTCTTGTAGTAGTCCCGTTCTTGGGCTTCACTCGGTTCGTGTTGACTTCCTGTCCCGAACAGCCCGGTGATCATCTTTTGCTGCAGGAAGGGGACTTCATAACTATAGAAACGATACAGTTCCTCGGTGATCCCCGAGGAATCGAGCCACTCCAAAAAGGCTTCGCGCCCGCCCAGATAATCGGCTTCGAGGGCGATGTCCCAGTCGATTTCCCCCTGTTCCTCGTCAGTCAGGCTGAACCCCAATTCCTTCGCTTTCATCCCGGTGACATAGGACGCGGTCGCAAGTGACAGCGCTTCCTCCAGAATGTACCGCCGCGCCGGGACACCGTTGATCATGCCGTCCCAGTCGATGACCTCAATCCCCATCCCGACCGCGACAGTGGTCAGGTAGCGCAATTCTCCCGCTGACAGCGGTATACCACCGACCGTCGCCAGCACATCCGAACTGACAACGGCTGACGGGGACGGCGTGGGGGCGGCTGAACATGCGGACAAAAACACCGCCAGCACGACGGTTAGCGCGATCAATCTACGGCTCATCACTTACGAATCACCACGCCCCCAACAACTTCTCATGTATATAATGTTTCCCACAGTAACCGGAGGACATCCTCCGCTTTTTCCTCAAAGATCTTCCCCAGCTTCTCCGCCTGTTTTCGGTCCGCCGTTTGCATACGGAGGGTGAGCAATTCCCGGTTTCCGTCACTCAGCGACGCCGCGAAGTAGAACGCGCCGTCCGCTTCTTTCGTCTCAGTCTGTATGCACCGCGCGCGAAATTTCGCATCCCTAGCGGTGGCGCTACCCTCGGCGGCGACACGGCGGAGCGCCGCCGGAAGCTCGTCCGTAACGATTGCCGCGAGTTCCTCCCCGCCCGACGTCAGAACCACCCGGGACCCCGTCCGCAGGGTCAGTCCCGCCTCGGTCAGCCCGGTCAGCGCGTCTGCGAAGAGGAAGTAGTCCGCATTGTCGTCTATCAGCGCGATTCGCATCAGCTCAATCTGCTCTAACGGCTCGTCCGCCATCAGCAGAATCGCCAAGATCAATTTTCGCATATCCGGCTGACTGCCGGAAAAACCATAACGGGGCACAACATCCCGCCCCCTTTATCCTCAGCATAACATACTCTTGCCAAAATTACAAGGGTTATGGTATGATATAACGAACGGCGAACAGATTACAGTCGGGACGGGAAACGGCATCAGACCGCTTCGTGACCCCCTAATCCTTGGAGGTGCGAATATGCCGGAGGAATTGAGTAAAACCTATCAGCCGGGCGACGTGGAGGCGAAGAACTATTCCCTTTGGAAAGAGGGCGGGTACTTTAAGCCGGCAGGCGACCCGCAGAAACCGCCTTATACCATCGTAATACCCCCGCCTAACGTGACGGGGCAGCTCCATCTCGGCCACGCTTTTGACAATACCCTGCAGGATGTGCTGATCCGCTATAAACGGATGGACGGGTTCCCCACCCTGTGGATGCCCGGAACCGACCACGCAGGAATCGCCACTCAGATCCGGGTGGAGGAGGAGTTGCGGAAGACCGAGGGTGTGAGCCGGTTTGACTTGGGTCGGGACGCTTTCATCGCCCGTGTATGGGAATGGAAGGAGAAGTATGGCTCCCGAATCGTCGAACAGCTCCAAAAGATCGGCGCGTCCTGTGACTGGGACCGCCTCCGCTTCACGATGGACGAGGGTTTATCGCGCGCGGTGCGGGAGGTCTTTGTTTCCCTCTACGAAAAAGGGCTGATCTATCGGGGGAATCGGATTACTAATATCTGTGTGTCCTGCCAAACCGCCCTAAGCGAAGCCGAGGTGGAGTATGAGGACACCGAAGGCGCGCTGTATTATGTGAAGTACCCCGTTGCGGGGAGCGGCGAGCACATCGTCATCGCGACTACCCGACCCGAGACGATGTTGGGCGACACCGCCGTCGCGGTCCACCCCGAGGACGAACGTTTTGCACCGCTGGTGGGTAAAACGGTTGTGCTGCCGCTGATGGACCGGGAGATTCCGGTGATTGTCGACGAATATGTCGAGAAAGAATTCGGAGCGGGCGCGGTGAAGATTACCCCCTGCCACGATCCGAATGACTATGAGGTCGCGAAGCGCCACAACCTCCCCGAGGTGCTGATCATGACCACTGGCGGGACAATCAACCAAAACGGCGGGAAGTACTGCGGATTGACCCGGGAAGAAGCCCGCAGAGCCGTCCTGCGCGACCTTGAGGAGGGTGGCTACCTCCTAAGAACCGAGCCGCATCGCCACAATGTCGGCACCTGCGCCCGCTGCCACAACCCCATCGAGCCGATGGCGAGCGAGCAGTGGTTCGTCTCGATGAAAGCCCTCGCGGAGCCGGCGATTGCGGCGGTGAAAGAGGGACGGGTTAAGTTTGTGCCTGACCGGTTCGAGAAGCTCTACCTGCACTGGATGGAAAACGTGCGCGACTGGTGCGTCTCCCGTCAGATCTGGTGGGGACACCGGATCCCGGTCTGGACCTGCGCCGATTGCGGCGAGGTCGTCGTGACCCGGGAGGATCCGGCAGTCTGCCCCAAGTGTGGAAGCGCAAACCTCACCCAAGACCCCGACGTTCTGGACACATGGTTCTCCTCAGCGCTCTGGCCTTTTTCCACCCTCGGATGGCCGCTCAAGACTCCCGATTTGGACCGTTTTTACCCTACCGATATACTGGTGACAGCCTATGACATCATCTACCTCTGGGTTGCGCGTATGATCTTCTCAGGGATCGAGCACACCGGGAAGGAACCCTTTCACACAGTCTATATGCATGGGCTTCTGCGGGACCAAAACGGTAAGAAGATGAGTAAATCCGCCGGAAACGGCGTCGATCCGCTGGAGATGGCGGAGCAGTACGGCACCGACGCTCTCCGGCTCTACCTCGCGACGTTGGCGACTCTCCAAGGGGGAGACATGCGCTTTGTGCCGACCCACTGCGAACACTATCGCAACTTCTGCAACAAGCTCTGGAACGCGTCCCGCTTTGTGCTGGGCAGTCTTGGCGACACCGGGGAGTGGACTCTGCCGGACAGTCTGACCCTTCCCGATATGTGGATCGTCACCAAACTGCAGGGACTCATTTATGATGTCACCGGTCACCTCGACCGCTATGAGCTGAACCTTGCGACCCAAAAGGTGATCGGCTTCGTTTGGGACGATTTCTGCGACTGGTATATCGAGCTCGCAAAGATCCAGCTCCGGAACCCGGCGACCGCCGGGGCGACCCGTCAGATCCTCTGCTATACGCTGGAGATCGCCCTTCGCCTCCTGCACCCCTTCGCGCCATTTATCACCGAGGAGATTTGGCAGAGTCTCCCCGGCGGCGTCAAGGAAGGGAGCGCGCTGATCGCCGCCCGCTGGCCGAGTCCCGAGCACCGACTCCGGTTTGAGCGGGAAGCGGGTCAGATGGAAATGCTGATGGAGGCCGTACGGGCGGTGCGGACAAGGCGGAACGAGATGAAGGCGCCACCGGGTAAGAAGGCGACGTGGCTGATCGAGACTCCACACACCGAGCTATTCAGCGGGAACGCCGGATTCTTCCAAGTCCTCGCTGCAGCAAGCGACGTGAGGACAGTGAACAGCGAACAACTCACAACAGACAATGAGCATCCGGATTACGGCGGGGAGACGGTTAAGATCGTCACATCCGGCGCGGTGATCTATCTGCCGCTGGACGATCTGGTGGATCGGGAGGCGGAGCGGTTGCGGCTGCAGAAGGAACGGGTTTCGGCGGAAACCGAGATCAAGGTACTGGAAATCAAATTAAACAACCCCGGGTTCACCGAAAAAGCGCCCGAACGGGTGGTGGCGCGGGAACGGGAACGTCTCGCGGAACTGAAAGAACGGATGGAGCGGTTGATGTGACATATCCCCAGGCAATCGACTATATCAACCGGGCCGCCCGGTTTGGGGACAAGCCGGGTCTCAGCCGTGTACGCGCCCTTCTAAGCGCGTTCGGCGACCCGCACAAGCAGCTCAAGGTCGTCCATGTCGCCGGAACCAACGGCAAGGGAAGCACCTGTGCGATGATCGAGAGCATATTGCGGGCCGCCGGATACAAGGTCGGGCTGTTCATCTCCCCGTATCTGGAGGACTACCGTGAGCGGATTCAAGTCGGGCGGAAACTGATTCCAAGAGAAGATCTGGCACGGCTGATCAGCGTCGCGGCGGAGCTGATTGACAGGTTGGACATGAGCGACCGCCCTCGGAAATTTGAGATTGAGACCGCTGTCGCCTTACAGTACTTCGCGGAACAAAAGTGCGGCGTCGTTGTGCTGGAAGTCGGCTTAGGCGGGCGTCTGGATGCGACGAACATCATTGAGAACCCCGAGGTCTGCGCGATTACGTCGGTTTCCTATGACCACACCCGAATTTTAGGGGACAGCATAGAGTCCATCGCGCGTGAAAAATGCGGTATCCTGAAAGCCGGGTGCGACGCGGTGTCCTGCGCGGCACAGCACCCTGACGCCCAAAAAGTGATCGAGCGGACGGCGGCCGAGCTGGGCTGCCGCCTGTCCGTCCCGGATGAACGGCTGCTGTACGTGCAGTCGATGGGGCTGGGCGGCTCGTCCTTCCTCTATCGGCGAAAGAGCTACAGCGTCAGTCTGATCGGCCCGCACCAAATCCAGAACGCGCTGACAGCGCTGGACGCGGTCTTCGCCCTCCGCAGACGGGGGTTTTCTATCCCCGAGATTGCCGTCGCGTCCGGGCTGAGCTCCGCCCGCTGGAACGGACGGCTGGAGATCGTCCGCCAAGCGACGGATTCTTCCCCCCTTTGCCTTATCGACGGGGCGCACAACTCCGACGCCGTCTCGGTGCTCTGCGGCGTGATCGACAGCTTGCTGCGGGGCAAGAAATTGGTGACGGTTATGGCAATGGGAGAGGACAAACGGTATGACCTGTGTGTGCCGATGCTCGCGAAGCGCTCGGCGCGCTTTATCGCGACCGAGTTTAAGGACTTGCATCCCCTTCCGGCGGAGACACTCGCGGCGGCTTGCCCAACCGGAACCGAATATGAGGTGATCCCCGATGTAAACGGCGCGGTGAATCGCGCCTTGGAACTGGCCGATCCCGACGGAGCCGTCCTCGCGTGCGGCTCTCTGTATATGATCGGGGACGCGAAGAAAGCCATGCTGCGGGAAAGCCCATGACTATTGCTATTGTCGGACTGGGACTGATGGGAGGCTCCTTCCTCCTCGCCTTGCGCGGTTACGCCAGGCTATGGGGGGTTGATATCAACCCCGAGGCGCGCGAAGCAGCCCTCGATTCGGGCGCAGCGGACGCCGTCTTTGAGACCTTGCCGCCCGGCGCGGACATTGTCCTCGCCTGTCTGCCACCCGAAGCGACGCTCCCCTTCGCGGAACAGAGCGCGGCCCGGTTAGGCTCTCTCTTTTGCGAGATTAGCGGGGTGAAGGGCCGCCTTGTACCGAAAATTGCGGCGCTTTTGCCGTCCGCCACCGAATATATCCCCCTCCATCCAATGGCGGGGCGGGAGGCAAGCGGCTTCGCGGCCGCCTCTCCCCGTTTGTTTGCCGGAGCGGGGTTGCTGGTTACGCCGCCGGACGGCAAACCGCCCCGCAGGGCGGCGCTGATTGAGCGGACGGCACGGTACATCGGCTTCTCCGACATTACCTATCTGACGCCGGAAGAGCATGACCGTTTGGTCTCCGTCACCTCGCACCTCCCCCACCTCGCGGCGGCGGCCTTGCGGTTATCCCTCCCTGAAAACGTGCCTCCGGCCTGTTTTGGCGGTTCGTGGAGGGACGGAACCCGGGTCGCCGACGCGGAAGGCTTCCGCAGCCTTTTCATGGAGAATCGGGAGCACACCGTTCGGGCGGCCGACCGATTGATCGAAGAACTCAGAGCCTTGCGGGACACCATCGCAGCCGACGCTCCGGAGGCATTGGAAGCATTGCTTACGGCGGCGCGAGGGGTGAAAGAATGAATCGTGTCAGCGTACTCCTCCCCGGCTCGGCATATGACATCCTGATCGGACCGGGGCTGCTCCGCTCGGCGGGGTCGTCCATCCGGGAGCTGCTGCTCTGTGGGAAAGCGTTTACCGTTACCGACGGCAATGTCGGCCCGCTGTACGGGGAAGCGCTTCGAGAATCGCTGCTGGAGGCTGGGATCGAGCCGGTTTTGCTGACTGTGCCGCCCGGCGAGGGAAGCAAATCGGAAGCCGTACTGTCCCGCCTGTACACCTCAATGCTGGCGGCGAAGATCAGTCGCCGGGACGTCGTCATCGCGCTGGGCGGCGGTGTCGTCGGTGACCTCGCGGGTTACGTCGCCGCAACCCTGCTCCGGGGCCTTCCTTTTGTGCAGATTCCGACTACCCTCTTGGCACAGGTGGACAGCTCGGTGGGGGGTAAGACGGCGATCAACCACCAACTCGGCAAAAACCTGATCGGCGCGTTCCATCAGCCGAGGTTGGTTCTGACTGATACCGACACCTTGAAAACCCTGCCGCCCCGGGAGTTTGCCTGCGGAATGGCGGAGATTGTCAAGCACGGCGCGATTGCCGACGCCGAACTGTTTTCCCAGATCCGGGACGGGCAGTACGACCTTGAGACGGTGATCGGACGGAACTGCGAGATCAAACGGACCTTCGTCGAGGAAGACGAGCGGGACACCGGCGGGCGGATGACATTGAACTTCGGGCACACCTTCGGGCATGTCATAGAAGCGCAGGGCGGCTTCAGCCGTTACAACCACGGCGAGGCGGTCGCCCTTGGGATGGTCGTCGCGGCGGAGCTGGGCGAGAGACTGGGGATTACCAAGACTGGGACATCGCAGGAACTCTGCGCTGTCCTGACCAAGCTGGGACTTCCGGTGCGAACCGGGATGACGGTTGACTACACCGGCATCATCACCGACAAGAAGCGGATGGGCGGCACCCTCACCCTCGTGCTGTTGAAACGGATCGGGGAGGCGGTGCTCTGCCCCATCGAGGTGGACCGATTGACGGAGGTGCTCAGATGAATACCTTTGGGGAAAAGTTAAAAGTTTCTATTTTTGGGGAGTCCCACGGGGAGGCGGTCGGAATTGTTATCGACGGGCTGCCACCGGGTTTTATGCCTGATATGGACGCCGTGCGGTTCCAGATGCGCCGCCGCGCTCCGGGGCAGAGTCCCGAAACGACCGCCCGCCGGGAAGCCGACGAACCGGAGATCGTGAGCGGTCTGTTTAACGGCAAAGCCACCGGCGCGCCCCTCTGCTGCCTCTTCCGCAACACCGACACGAAATCGGGCGACTACCAGCCGTGGCTTCCCCGCCCGGGTCACGCCGATCTGACGGCGCACATCAAATATAAGGGCTTTGCCGACTATCGGGGAGGCGGGCACTTCTCCGGGCGGTTGACGGCTCCTCTCGTCTTCGCCGGAGCCTTGGCGCGGCAGCTCCTGTCGGGGGTTACAATCGACGCGGCGGCGGTGCGCCCCTCGACAAACGCGATCCTGAACGCCAAGAAAGAGGGTGACTCGCTGGGCGGGCAAATCACCTGTGAGGTAAGCGGACTGCCGGCGGGACTGGGTGAGCCGTTTTTTGGCTCGGCGGAGAGCCGGCTAGCGGCGCTCCTCTTCTCAATCCCCGCCGTCAAGGCATTGGAGTTTGAGAACGGCATCACCCTCTCGACCGAGCGCGGAAGCGTGTCAAACACCTATCCCTACGCCGTTCTGGGCGGTATCACAACCGGCAAGACCCTCATCTTCTCCGTCTATTTAAAACCCACCCCGTCAATCGCGACCGAACAGGATACCATCGATCTCCGCACCGGGCTTCCGGCAAAGCTGACGGTTAGGGGACGGCATGACCCCTGCATCGTCCCGAGGGCTGTGCCGGTCGTGGAGGCCGTAACCGCGCTGGGGTTGTTGGATTTGTGGCTATTATCGGGAATGCCGCTGTGAAGAATGTTGTTTTGATCGGTATGCCGGGATGCGGCAAAAGCACGGTCGGTCCGCTGTTAGGTTCCCCCTTCCTTGACTCCGACACCGAAATTGAGGCGGATGAGGGGCGATCTATCCCGGACATCTTCGCGGCCGACGGGGAAGGGGCGTTCCGAGAAGCCGAAAAGCGGGTGATCGCCCGGCTGAGCAAGCTCCAAGGCGTTGTAATCGCGACCGGTGGCGGCGCGGTGAAGGACCCCGCCAATATGGAAGCTCTGCGGCGAAACGGCGTCATCATCTTCCTCACCCGTCCGCCCGGCTTAATCCGCACCAACAATGCGGTCCGTCCACTGAGCGGCAGCGCCGCCCAATGGGAAGCGTTGTACAGGGAGCGGTTGCCGCTGTACAGGCGGTACGCCGACATAACGGTCTGCAATGATACGACACCGGAGGAATGCGCGGAGCGCATCCTGCAAGTAATGAAGGGAGCTGACATATGAAAATTCTTGTCCTCAACGGTCCCAACATCAATCTGCTCGGCAAGCGGGAACCGGAGCATTATGGCACCGCCACCTACGCGGAGCTGGAGGCCGCCGCGAAGGAACGCGCGAAGCGGCGCGGCGCGGAGGTCACATTCGTGCAGACAAACCATGAAGGCGAACTGGTCACAAGGATCCAGAACGCCGTCGGGATGTTCGACAGTATTGTGCTGAACCCGGCAGCCTTTTCCCACACAAGCATCGCGATCCTCGATGCGCTGACCGCGTGCGGGATACCTACCGTGGAGGTACACCTCAGTAATATCCATAAGCGCGAGACGTTCCGGCACACCTCGGTGACCGCCGCCGGATGTGTCGGGCAAATTTGCGGGCTGGGGATCGAAGGGTATCTGCTGGCGATTGATTACTTATGTTCCTAGCGGTGATCGGCGACCCGATCGCCCACAGCCTTTCCCCCGCGATCCACACGGCGGTTTTCTCCGAGCTGGGCCTTCCACTGACCTACCGGAAATTTCAAGTGAAAAAGGACGGGCTTGCGGCTTGGCTGCCCACCGTCAAAGCCGAGGGCATCGGCGGTTTCAATGTGACGATGCCGCTTAAAGCCGAAGCCGCCGCTGTCTGCGGAAGCAAGATGGCGTCGGTCAACACCGTGCGGATTGAGCCGGACGGGATGCTGACCGGCTTCTCCACTGACGGTGACGGCTTTTTGCTCGCTCTGGACGAACTGGAGGTTGACCTCGCCGGGATGTCTGTTGTCATCGCGGGACAGGGTTCGGTTGCTTCGGTGCTGAGCGGCGCGATGACCGGGCGGGACGCAACGGTACGGAGCGTATCAGTTCGCGAGGGAACTGCGGAGTTGCACAAATGGATGCCCCAGACCGGCTTGCTGATCAACGCCACGCCTCTCGGGATGAAGGGGCAGGATTGGGATGACTTAAATTTCCTGCAACACCTACCCAAGACCGCCGTTGTGGTCGACCTGCTCTACAGCCCGCCGGTGACGTCGTTTTTACAGGAAGCGTCCACACTGGGGCTTCGGACACAGAACGGGCTGCCGATGCTGATTTACCAAGCGATCCTGTCCGACGAAATCTACCTCCGCCGGTCCTTGGATGTGAAGGGTTTGAAGGCGAGGGTGGAGGCGGCTATTCCTCAACAACCATTCTGAACAGCGCGTCCCCCCGGATGATGAATGTGTACTCAAACTCGTCGGGTCCGAACGAACAGAGCAGACGGTAACCTTTTAGGGTGTTCCCGGGCAGATAATCCTTGCTGTTGGAACTGAGCGCCGTCCGGAGGTTAGGCTCGATAACGAACGAACCACGCCCGTCTTTGAGGATGAGGGTAATATCTTTCCCCTCCGTCTCGGTCGTGTATTTGGGTTCCCCGCCTTCCTTAAGGATGTGTTCGGTCAGTGTCCACTTATCCGGTTCCCGGTCGCCAAACGCGAACTCAATTGTTTCGCCGTTTGGAAGGTATCTTTTTTCAATTCCCGTACCCATACACATGGAAAAGCCGCTCACAACGAAAAACGCCCCGTTTTCGCCGCACTCCCTCCCAATCATCTCAAGAGGCACTTGACCTGAGGACACCTCCAGATTCGGAATCCCCGCATCCGGTTTATTTCCGCATCCGGCGCATATCAGCAGTAAGCACAAAATGAAGGTCGTCTTTTTCAATCCGTCACCCCCTGCAACGTATCGTATCATACCCGCCCTGCCGCTGTCAAGTTATGGGCTGCGGCCTATTGGATTTACCGGGTTGTTTTAAAAATCTGCCCGTCAACGCATTGACAAAAACTTCGGTTTGTGGTACACTCCTTAAAGTGCGGTCACTTTCCGTGCCCGCAGACCGGCTTTCCTCTGGGTTTTCTAACTCCCACGAAAGCACGAGAAAGAGGGGTATTCAAATAATATGGACTATCTCAAAGCGCTCACTGAGAGTCAGCTGAAACAAGACCCGCCGGTCGTTGAAATCGGCGACATGGTGCGTGTCCACGTTCGGATTAAAGAGGGCGCGCGGGAACGCGTGCAGGTCTTTGAGGGACTGGTCATCGCGAAGAAGCACGGCGGAATCAGCGAAACCTTCACCGTCCGCCGCGTATCTTACGGAATCGGCGTCGAAAAGGTCTTCCCAACCCACGCTCCGAATATCGCACGAGTCGAAGTTATGCGCCACGGGCGTGTCCGCCGTGCGAAACTCTACTATCTGCGTAACCGCGTCGGCAAGAGCGCCAAAGTCAAGATCCGCATCTGACGTAAAGCCGGAACGGTTTCCCGTTCCGGCTTCTGAATAGGAGGGCATATCTGTGTGCGAACCGGTTAACCGGCCGGTTGACCTCGCGCAGAAACGCTTCGGCTAGGCACAATCGCTCGTCGGAGCGATTGTGGGGGTTGTACTTACCTTCGCCTTCGTTGCCGGAGAGTTCCAAGTCATGTTGTCGCCTATGGTCGGCTTCATCGCCCGGCGTTATATCCTCGGACGGGTGTTGCTGCGGATTCTTCCGTTGACCCGAATCGGAACGGTTTAGAAAGGAGCGCGAGTCTCTATGTACGAGGAACTGACCCCGGGTAACGGCGGGGAAGCCCCCAAGAAGGAACAGTTCGACATCGCGAAGGAACTCTACGAATGGGCGCAGTCGCTGGTCAGTGCGATTGTGGGGATTGTGCTGGTCTTTGTCTTTATCGCTTCCGTCTTTTCGGTACGGCAGTATTCGATGCAGGACACCCTGCAGGAGCAGGATATGCTGCTGATCTCCAATCTCTTCTACACACCAAAGCGGGGCGACATCGTCATGTTCTCCAAGTATGGCGTCACAGCCTCCTATAACCCGGACACCGGGAATTACAGCCCCTTTGTCAAGCGGGTGATCGGACTCCCGGGCGACGAGATCAGCTATACGGACGGCGTTCTTCGGATCAACGGCGAGGAGCTGCGGGAAGACTATATTCGGGAGCAGGACTGGCGCTGGAGCAGTTTTTCCGAGGACTCGCAAGGAACTCTCATCGTCCCGGAGGGGCAATACTTCCTGATGGGCGACAACCGGAACGCCTCCCGGGACAGCCGCTCCTCCGACATCGGCTTTGTCGACCGGCGGTGCATCATCGGGAGGGTGCTGATACGTCTCCTGCCGCTGAACAGAATAGGTACAGTGTGAATATACAGTGGTATCCGGGTCACATGGCGAAGACCCGGCGGCAGCTTGAGGGCGACATCAACGGCGCGGATGGGGTGATCGTCCTGCTGGACGCCCGGATCCCGGCGTCCAGCAGCAACCCGGACATTGTGACTCTCCAAAAGGAGAAGCCCTGTCTCACCGTGCTGGGGCGCGCCGACACCGCCGATCCGGACATCACCGCCCTGTGGAAGAAAGCG
>JAISVO010000166.1 GCA_031271525.1 Oscillospiraceae bacterium | reverse complement strand
GCAGGCCCTCCGCTTTACGCGGGGGGCTTGCTTTACAATGGGGGCGCGGAAGGTAACAATGCGAAACATGGTGTTGCAATTCCCGCGCGGGGTGTGTATAATGGTTGTTAGGAGATTCGGGAAGGGGTGCAGGCGTGAAGAAAGAGATAAACGCGCTCATTGTGGATGACAGCGAGATCAATTTGTTTGTGCTGCGGGAAGCGTTGAAGTCGATCTCGGTGAATTCGGATATGGCGCAGAGCGGCGGGAAAGCCATTGAAATGTGCCGGCAGGCGCAGTACGATTTTATTCTGATGGATCATTTTATGCCGGAAATGGACGGCGTGGAGACGACGAAACGCATCCTAGCCGAAAATACTTTGCCCGTGATCGCGATGACCGCAAACGACGATCCCTCCGCAAAGGACTTTTTCATTGAAAACGGCTTCACGGGGTATCTGCAAAAGCCGGTGGATGTGTCGAAACTGAGCGAAATGCTCAAGGAGGTGCTGTCCGGTTGGACGCCGGGGATCCATATGACTGCGGCGGCTGTCAAGGACACCTTGCTGACCGAGATTGTCGCCGAGCTGGGGCTGGATATGAACACCGCCATCGCGAAGATCGGCGGCAACGAGGGCGAGTACAAGACCATCCTGCGGATTATGGTGCTGATCAGCCCGAATAAACTGGCGAAGCTTACCCAGTATCTGGAGGAAGAGAAATGGGAGGAGTTCCGCATCGCGATCCACGCGCAGAAAGGGGCGCTGGCGAATGTCGGGGCGACCGCCCTGTCCGCCGAGGCGCGGGACATGGAGGAGCAGGCGAAAAGAGGGGAATACGATCAAATCCCCGGTGCGTTCGCCCACTTCCGCGAGTCGATGACCCAATTCTGCGAGCTGTTGAACGCCCTCTGGCCGCTTGAGGATGAGCCGGACAACGAGGCGACGGATGCGGATATCCGCAAGCTGCCCGACGCCCTGCGGCGGGTAAAAACCCATTTGGACGATTTGGAGCACGACGAGGCGCTGGACGTTTTGGAGCCGCTGTTGAACCTGCGCTTTAACGAGCAGATTTCCAGCGCGCTGAAATCCATCCGCGCGTCGCTGGGCGCGTTTGATTATGACGCGGCCGTACAGGAGATCGATTCTTTACTGGAAGAAGGAACGCCGGAATGAACCGTCAAAAACCTCTTGTGATCGTTGTGGACGATGAAGCGACCAATCTGCAGATCCTGAAAGACATCCTGCAGGAGGACTACACCGTGCGGCTCTCGCCGTCCGGGGAGCGCGCCTTGGCGTATATGGAGCAGCACATCCCGGATATGCTGCTGATGGACCTCCAAATGCCCGGGATGAACGGATACGACGTGATCCGCGCCATGAGTGTGAACCCGCTGCTGCGGGATGTTCCCGTACTGATCCTCACCGCGCAGGAGGATCGGGAGAGCGAGGAGATGGCATTCAGGCTGGGAGCGGTGGACTATATCCGCAAACCAATCTCATCGGGGGTTGTGAAAGCCCGGCTGCAGCTTCACATGGAGCTGCAGAACCACCGCAAGGACTTGGAAGGGCTTGTAAACGTGCGCACCGACCAACTCCGGAAAGCCCAAGACGCGATTTTGAACATACTCGCCAATATGACGGCCTTCCGGGACAACGAGACAGGCGCGCATATCAAACGTACCACCATCTATACCCAGCTGCTGATGGAAAACCTGATGCGCAAGCGCCACCCGGGCTATCTTGTCGAACCCCAATACATGGATTCGGTCATACGGTGCGCGAAGCTGCACGACATCGGGAAGGTCGCGATCTCGGACACCATCCTGTTCAAGCCGGGGAAGCTGACGGTGGAGGAGTTTGAGGTCATTAAGAAACATACGAACTACGGCGCGTACATTATCGACACCGCTATCGACGAGCTCGGGGAGACGTCTTTTTTCCTCAATGTCGCCCGGGAGATCATCATCGGTCACCACGAGAAGTGGAACGGCAGCGGCTATCCGTTCGGGGTCAAGGGCGAGAGCATCCCCCTCTCCGCCCGGGTGATGGCGATCGCGGACGTCTACGACGCGCTGATTTCAGAGCGTCCGTATAAGAAGGCGTTTACGCACAGCACCTCTATGAATATCATCCTAAAGGATTCGGGCACACATTTCGACCCCACGTTGGTGGAGTTGTCCCTCGATGTGATGGAAGGGTTTAAGGACATCGCGCTGATGCATCAGGACGACGAGGGACTGACGATCTACGACGGGATTTACCTGTAAGGGAAGCCGCCTTCCTTTCAGCGTCCGAATAGGCTGAGGTCAGAATCCGATGACCAGCATCAAGCCCAGCAGAATCAAGATCTCGTCGTCGTCGCTCTCCAGCGACAGGAAAAGCAGGATCAACGCCAGCAGGATGTCTCCAGAGTCCCATTCGATTGAAAAGTTCTTGAGGATCTTTGAGATACCGCCGCCGCCGGACCGCAGGAGCCCGGCGATTCCGCCCAGCGGGTCGCCGCCGGCGAGGTTTCCGAGCAGCGAACCGCCCGGCGGGTTGTCCCGCCGCCGACCGCCGCCGAGAAGTCCGTCCAGAAGCCCTCTCGGCTTCTGGACTTCCTCTATTGCGGGAGCCGGAAAAACCGGCTCCTCGTTAGGAACCTCCATACTACGGGAAAGGGTGTTCTCTAGCGGCACAAAAGGCCGGAACCCCGAATAACGGCTGTACATTACAACACTCCCTGACCGAACATCCCGAGGGCCCTGCGGGCGACTTTGGAGAGCTGGAGAAGCTGCACCGCCCGATCCATCTTCTCCTGCCGCGACTTCCGGACATAGGGGCGGAGCGCCGCCAGCAACACCGCTCGCCGGTCATCTTTCGCCGTCAAGTCGCCCAGCAGCCCGGCAATCCCGCTCAGAGTTTTGGGGTCGAGATCGCCCAGCGCTCCGAGGATTCCCAAGTCTGGAGCGCCTGAAGGCTGTGGCTCCGGAGCCGGCGCTTGCTGCGCCCGGCCCGCCTGTAATCCTCGGGCAAGCTGCGCGACCTGCGCCAGCGCCTCGGGGTTCTGGAGCAGCTTGTTCAGTTTTTCGTCAAAACCGTCCATTCCTTCTATTTCTTCATGCTCATGACTTGCTTCGCAACCGAACGGCCTTCCTCGGTCGCCATTACCGACCGAAGCAGCTCGCTCAGCGCGGCTGTGTCTCCGTCTGCCGCCTTAGACGCGGCGTCTTTCATCGCGCCGCCGCCCGGACCATTGAGCTGGCCGAGCAGCGCTTTACCCTCCGGGCTGTCCATAATCCCCGAAATCTGGTTGATATCATATC
>JAISVO010000158.1 GCA_031271525.1 Oscillospiraceae bacterium | reverse complement strand
AACGAAACCGCCCCCTTCTAGCTCAGTATATGCCGCGCGGGGGTTGTTGTACCCCCGAAAATGACGGCTTGTTTTTGTTTCCTTACAGGTGTATAATGTAGAAAAATGACGGATAACCTATCAGGATGGATACACAATGAAAGCAACAACGGCCGAGAAGATTGGCAACTGGGAATTGGGTTATGCTAATTTTTTATATTACATGCCAAAATAAGATGGCCTTTGTCTTTAGCATAAAGATACATCTTTCCGAATTTGTACTTTATCCGCTCTATATGAGAGGAGATTCTCACAGTTTTGGCGAAGTATTTTGGGTTAGCCGACTAAAGGAGTAACATGAGTCGCTCGATCATCAATCTCGATAACGCCGCCGATACCCCCGTCTGTGAAGCGGCGCGTCAGGCGTTCCTCGGCGCGCTGACGCTGGGTAACCCATCGTCTCCGCATGGCGGTGGGCGGGCTGCCCGGCAATGCCTTGAAGAAGCGCGGAGCGTTGTGCAGACCGTGCTGGACTGTGAGCGCGCGGTTTTCACCTCGGGGGGGACCGAGAGCATCAACCTCGCCCTGCGGGGCGCCGCCGAGGCGTACGGCAAGCTGAAAAAACATATCGTCACGACGACGCTTGAGCATCCCGCGACGGTGAAAACCCTTTCGGCGCTGAAGGCAAAAGGATTTCTCGTGACCGAGGTCCCACCCCGTGACGACGGTAGGATCCACCCCGAGGACATCCTCGGTGCGGTGACTGACAACACGTTTTTGGTTACCGCCGCATGGGTCTGCGGCGAGACGGGTTCGCTGCTGGACATCGAAGGGTTAACGTCAAGGCTGCGGGGCAAGGGCGTGCTGTTGCATATAGACGGGGTGCAGGGGTTTATGAAGTTTCCGGTCAGCGTAAGGAAGACAGGGATCGACCTCCTCTCGGTGTCCGGACATAAGGTACACGCCCCGATGGGGATCGGAGCGCTCGCAATATCTCCCCGGGTTCGGCTTGTGCCGCAGATTACCGGTGGGGAGCAGGAGGGCGGCTTGCGCGGCGGTACCGAACCGCTTCCGCTGGCGGCCGCCTTCGCGGCGGCGATCCGGGATTGGATGCCGGTCGACCCGACCCTCGTCACAACGGCGGCGGAAACACTGACCGACGCGGGATGGTTCGTTATCCCGAGCCACGACGCGCCGATTTTATCTGCCGCCAACCCGGCGAAGCTTCCGGGCGAAGCGATGGTTCGGATGCTGAGCGATCAAGGCATATGGGTCGGATCCGGCTCGGCGTGTTCGCGGGGCAAACGGAGCGCCGCCCTGCTGTCGATGAAAAAGCTGCCCGCCTGGGCGGCGGGCAGCGTGATCCGTCTGTCCTTCTCCCGGTTCACAGTCCGGGAGGAGCTTTCAAGCGCGTTGGAGGTGATTACTCGTATAAGGAGAGGATGAAGTCATAAGCTTCCTCAAAACTGAGCGTCTCGCCCGAGATGCCGTATACCAAGCCGTTCTGCTCCCAGACATATTTAGTTGACAGAGGATGCTCTTCCCCGTAATCGTAGACCTGTGAGTTGTATAAAGCGTAAACGGTGAGGTTTTTTACGGCAAATTCCTCGATGACCCGCGCGCGGGGCATGCTTTCCCCCTCATACAGGAACTGCTTGATACTAAACTGCTGAACCCCGTCCTCCGAACCTGTGCTGTACATCGCGTGGTTCAGCACTTGAAATTTACCCAGCGCGAACTTATTGGAGTCAAACCAATAAGGGAAGGTGAATCCTTGCCCAAAGAGCTCCGTCGCCTGCTCATACGTTTCACTGTACTCCCAAGGAGTGTGACGTGTGCCGCTGCTTATAACGCGTTCCTCTCCCGTGTCGGGATCGGGCGCGATCAGGTAATCAATCCGGGTGATTTCCTGCGCCTGTCCGTATCCGAGGTGACAGTAATCTTCGCCGTACAGTTCCAGACCCTTGTCGTCGGCGTGGTATAGGTCGGTGCCTTCAATCGGCGCGATGATGTCAAACGGGGCGCCGTCCGCCGTGACGAGCTTGAGGTGCTCCCGCAGCAGCTCCGCCGTTTCCGCGTCGATCACCGGCTGTTCCTCAAGGGAGTAGGACGAGTCGTACAGGATGATGTACATTTCTTCGGGATACAACGCGATGTAATCCTCCGGCGTCGACAGGGTTATCTCCTGCCCGCCCACAACGGCGCGGTCAACCAGCTTCCGGGGGACGGTGAAGTTATCGGGCAGCTCCCGAATTCTTTCAATCTCATGGAAGCAGAGCAGGTTGTTCAGCGCCGCGCCTTCTGCGTCCAAGCTCCCTGAGAGGATGATGTAGTTCTCGTTCTGCTGTTCCGCTTCATCCAGATAGAACAGGGTGACCTCGTTGATGTCAGCGGTCTCGTGCCCGGCATACCCGACGGCGTTGGTTGTGCGATCCAGCCGTACGACTGCCCAGAAGCGCTCGTCGTCAAAGAAGGCTGTTTCAATATCATTTTCTTCGTCCAAGAATTCCGCCAGCATCAGCATGTGTTCGGGGGCGTCCTCGGGACGGTAGCGCAGCAGCGGCATGTTCGCATTGGTGCCGTCGAACCACGGGATTTCTCTTTCCGGACGCTCGGCTACATGGAGCTGGGCCGCCATTCCGCCCCGAAGCCACGCATAGGGCTCTGAGTTCAGCCAGAATCGGGCGTTGGCGCGGATTGTCTCCAAGGCCTCGGAGGCGGTTGCGTTCAAATATCCGGCCATATCCTCCGCCATATCCCTTGCAAAGACGACGGGGTAACCCAGCGTCAGCAATTGGTCATGCAGGATGCCAATGGCTGCTTGGTTGATCTCGTCCTTGCTTTGCAGCTGCGTCAATTCATCGCTAACGTGCATATACTGCTCGACGGAGACTCCGGTTTTTTCGGGTCCGGCCGCGATCACCGGCTCCGCATCGGGGGTTCCTGTGCCCTCCCAGTTCGACGAAGTGCTGCTTGACAGCCCGTTCCTCACGGTGAGGATCTGCTTGACCGGTTTTGCGGCCTCCGGTATTGGGGAGTTGCTTGTGAGTGTGGTAAAGAGGTCGTCGAGGGCGATGGACAGCCGTACGCTTAAAGCGTTTGATTGGAGGAGCGGGCTGATAGAAACGACGAGGTAGTCGTCTTCTGACGCCTGCTCCTGATCCAGATAGAACAGGAAAACGTGGTTAAATCCGTCCTCGGTCACCTCGGCGGAGTATCCGGCGGCGAGGTCGTTCCGCTCGACCCGGATTGACGCCCAGTAGCGGTTGTCAATGAAGGCAGCACAGATGTCTTGGGTTGAGGACTCGCTCCGGAGTTCCGCCGGTGCGTCCCCGGGTTTATAACGGACCACCGGCGCGTCGGCGTTGGTGCCGTCGAACCACGGTATCTCGGTTTCGCTGGTGTCGGTGCGCGTCTTCCAGTAATCGAAGCTGTGCGGCGGATCCATGCTTCCCGCCAAAGCAAAGCGGGTAATCGCACGTACACCTTCCAAATCATCGGTGAAATAGTCGAGATCCGGTTCAAAAAAGGTTTGATAAATCCGTTCCGCGAATGTTTTTGCCTCTTCTCTGGCATAGTGCATGGGGCGATTGCGCGTGAGGTTGTTTTCGTGCCGCAGTTGCTCCGCCTTGCTTAAGATTTCATCGATTGTTTGGAGGGGCGTCAGCTCGTCGGTGATGTTCATATAGTCCAAGCTGCCGTTGGAGCCAGACTCTGTCATCCCCACACTTTCAGACCCGATGCCCGCTGAATCGTCCCCGGGCGGGGTCCGCGTGGTTAAGAAGCTTGCGACGCCCCAGAGCAGCGCCGCCGCCATACAGGTCGCGAGGGTGATGCCGGTAATCCGGGTCCAGCTGGACGCCTGCCTCGTGCGCGTTGACACGGAATGCTCGACGGGTTCACCGGTTTGAAGCTTTGCGAGCGTGTTGTCGAAGCGGTCGCGGAAACCGGTGTCCGACGAGCCGAAGACGTTTTTGCCGTTTTCAAACATGGTTTTGTACCTCCTTTACAGGATCAAGCGCTTCGCGCAGTTTCCCCCGGGCTTTCGAGAGCCGCCAAAGTAACGTACCCCGGGGGATTTTCAGAATAGCCGCCGCTTCCCCGGCGGAAAAACCCTCGATGTAATGCAGGATGACGGGCAGGCGGAGTTTTTCTTCCAGCCGGAAGAGGGCGTCGTGAAGTTCCGCGTTGGCAGTGTCGGGCGCGGCTCGCTCCGGTACCGATTCGTGCGGAATCTCGCGGCTTCTTTGGATATTGCGGCATTCATTGATGAGGATTCGAATGACCCATGTTTGGAGAAACCGTTCATCCCGCAAGGATTTACGGTGCCCCCACGCTTTGAGCAGAGTTTCCTGAACGGCGTCCTCACGGTCGCAGCCTTGGGGGAGTTGCGCGTAGCACATGCGGAAAAGAGTCTCCCGCATGGCGATGAGCCGTTCCGCGAAATTGCTGTCTGTCATGCAATCACCCGCATTCCAG
>JAISVO010000186.1 GCA_031271525.1 Oscillospiraceae bacterium | reverse complement strand
CGACAGAACCCGTGCCGCTCAGATTGCGGTAATCGAACGAGTCCTCTGGATCTCCGTAGGGATCCGCCCTTAAAACTTGATACAGCTTCCCGAGGAAGGTAACCAACTGCCCCGGTCTGTAGGACGCGGCATCCACAGGGTTGTAGTCCTGTACGATACCACCGACGCCCCGCCCGATACGGGAACTGTTGGTCAACTGGGTGTATCCCGATCCCGCAGTACCGGGAATCCCCGCAGGTCCGGTCTCGCCCACGACATAGAGGTCGCCGTTGTAAAAGACGACTTGGTTTTGCGGATATGAGCTTGCCTGCGCGGGATCATACGTGAGCACGCCGGAACTGCCGGTCGCCCCCGTCGGTCCCGGCGAACCGGAACCTCCCGTTCCGCCCGACCCAGCAGGTCCGGTGGGTCCTGCTGGCCCCATAGGTCCTATAGGTCCCATTGGACCCATTGGTCCGGTTGGCCCCGCTCCTCCCGGGCCGCCGCCGGTAGGTCCCGTCGGACCCATTGGACCCTGCGGTCCCTGTGGACCTTGCGGACCAGCGGGACCCGCCGGTCCCGTAGCGCCCGCCGCCCCGATTGACCCCACGGTCCCGGGACCGGCGACAATCACTGTCGGTCTGTTACCGCACGTTTTCGAGGTATAACGGTAAATTGTTACAGGAACATCGTCTGGCTTGTTGTTTCTGCACTTCATAGACACGCATTCTCCTTCTGGGGATGTTTTTTCGGATAGAAAACCCCCACACTAGAGTATATGGCAACCCGGTTCTCGCGGTTACCTGACAGCTTTCGCCATGTCAAATGAACGGCATTCAAGTACCCGTTGAATTTTTATAAATTTCAAATACAAGGTGATTGTTTTTGTCCTGCTTACGGCGCATAATATCCTTGAAGGGAGCTTGAGGAGGATGCGTGAAATATTGTCCGGGAACATATCGCGATATCGGAAAAGTTTGGGGTTTACGCAGGAAGCGCTTGCCGATAAACTGGGGGTTACCTTCCAAGCGGTCAGCAAGTGGGAAACGGGGCAGACTGTGCCGGACACCGTCCTGCTGCCCGACCTCGCGCGCACACTGGGCGTCAGTGTGGATAAACTGCTGGGCTACGCCGCCTTTTCGGGGGAAACTTCGTTTTATGAGGAGGACTATCGGAAGGACGAATACTTTTGGGGGGTAACCCCCTCCGACATGTGTCTGAAGGTCTTGGAACTGCTGCCGCCCGAACGCCCGCTGAAGCTGCTGGACATAGGGTGCGGCGAGGGCAAGGACGCTGTCTTCTTCGCCCGCTGCGGATATGAGGTCAGCGCGTTCGACATCTCGGAGGCGGGCCTCGGCAAGGCAAAACGGTTCGCCGAGAAAGCGCGGGTGCCCGTCCGCATCTTCCGCGCAAACCTGTGGGACTACCGCCTGACCGAACGCTATGATGTCCTCTATTCCAGCGGCGTCCTGCACTACATAAAACCCGAGCTGCGGGACGAGATCATGGGGAACTATAAGCTGCACGTGAACGAAGGCGGGCTGGCGGCGTTCCACGTCTTTGTGGAGAAGCCGCTGATTCCGCCCGCGCCGGACGACAGCTCCCATTACCTTTGGAAATCGGGTCAGCTCTTTACCTATTTCCACGATTGGACAATCGAACACTGTTCCGAGTACCAGTTTGATTGTAATTCCTCGGGAATCCCCCACCGCCACGCGGCAAACCGTCTGCTCGCGCGGAACACCGGCTTGGTGTTATGAAGAACCTGATGATTGTCACCGACTTGGACGGCACCCTGCTGCATTCCGACAAGACGGTTTCGGACTATACAAAGGACGTGTTCCTCCGTTGCCGGGAACGGGGGATCAAGACCGCGGTCGCCACGGCGCGGGGACATCCGGTGAAGGTGGTTCCTCTGGAACTGTTCGAGGGGCAAATCCTGTGCAACGGCGCGGCATTAGTTACGGACGGAGTAACGAGGAGGCGGGCGATCCCGTATCGGGAAGCCCGTCCGCTGCTGCTTGCGTGCGCCGGCCGGGGGTTAACCGTCAGCGCTCAGTTCGGGGATATGCACTACTATTCGGCCCCCGAAACGGCGTCGGTTTGGCCGGATATTACGCTGTGGACGGAGGTTGATTACGCCGAACACGAGGTGGATACCGAGAAGGTGAACATCGCCGGCGTGACGCCGGAAGACGCCGCGTTTATCACTGAGATCTTGCCGGAAACGCTGTACTTAAGGGTGGCGCGGGACGGTTTGGGGATGGTGATGCGGAAAGACGCGACAAAGGCGCAAGGCGCCGCCGACCTCGCGCAACTGTGGGGTGTGCCCCGGGAAGGGATTATCGCGTTCGGGGATGACCTGAACGACATCGATATGCTGACCCAAGCCGGAACGGGGGTCGCGGTGCGTAACGCGCTGGACGAGGTCAAGCGCGCCGCCGACTGTATCTGTATGAGCAACGACGAGGACGGCGTCGCGCGGTGGATAGCGGAGATGTATCTAAGTCCCTTGACTCGGTAAAGGTCATCAGCGTACAATTGTCACCTCTTACATACGAGAGGAAGAGGGGCGGTTGCCGTGCCCGAGATGGGGGTTAGCGTTCTCGGTGGGCCAGAGCGACTGGCGGAATATGACCTGATCAAATACAAACTGACCAGCAACGCGCTGGGAATCGCGCACTGGGATATGGATGTCGTCTTCGGCGACCCTGTCAATCCGGACAATATCTTTTCATGGTCTCAGGAGTTCCGGCACCTGATCGGATTTGCCGGCGAAGAGGATTTTCCGAATCTCCTGTCGAGCTGGTCTAACCGCCTGCACCCCGACGACAAAGAGCGGGTGATGGGCGCGTTTACGGCGCATATCACCGACGTCACCGGGCAGACGCCGTATAATCTAGAGTACCGGTTGATGACCAAGCGCGGGGAATACCGCCACTTCCGGGCGGTGGGACTGACGCTGCGGGACGGGAGCGGGAGGCCGCTGAAGGTTGCCGGAGCGCTGGAGGACATCACCGAACGGATACGCCAGCAGGAAATGCTGGGCAATATCCTGAATGCTATGGATACCTATATCTACATCACCGACCTTGAGACAGACGAAATCCTGTTCATCAGCAAAAAGATGATCACCGACTTCCATCTGGGCGCCGGCGCGGAGGGGGAAAAATGCTGGCGTCTCCTTCAATTCGGTCAAAGCGGCCGGTGCCCGTGGTGCAAGAAGGATGCGCTGAGCAAAGACCCGGCGGATTGCATTGTGTGGGACATGGATAACCCGGTGTCGGGCCGCAGCCTTCATAACATCGATCGGATCATCGATTGGCCGGACGGGCAGAAGGTCCATATGCAGCAGAGCATAGATATATCCGGGCAGAAGAAGATGACGGAGGAGCTTGAGGAACGGGACAAGCTTCTGCAAAACGCGCTGGAGGACGCCGAACGGGCTAACAGCGCGAAGAGCAGCTTCCTCGCCCATATGAGCCATGAGATACGCACGCCGCTGAACGCCGTGATTGGGCTCAGTGAGCTGACGCTGGGGGAAGGCGGGCTGCGGGAGGACGCGGAGGCAAACCTCGAAAAGATATACAGCGCCGGGGCGACCATTCTTAGCATTGTCAACGACATTTTGGATATTTCCAAAATTGAGTCGGGGAAGCTTACGATGTATCCCGTCCAGTATGAAATACCCAGCTTTATCAACGATGTCGCGACCTTGAATATGGTGCGTATCGGGGAAAAGCCAATCACCTTCCGGCTCTCCGTGGACGAGAGCTTCCCGGTCCTGCTCTACGGCGACGACATACGGGTAAAGC
>JAISVO010000175.1 GCA_031271525.1 Oscillospiraceae bacterium | reverse complement strand
CTGATCAGCGCGCCGCCGTGGGGCGCTCTGACCGGAATCCGTCCGGTCAAGAAAGCGATTGAGCTGCTGGACGCCGGCAAAGACGCCGAGCGGGAACTGCAAACGAAATTCAACGTATTCCCCTCACGGGCGAGGATGGCGAAAGACTGCGCGGAGATCGCGCTGAAGCTGCGGGAATCGTTATCGCCGGGTGAAATCGCCCTCTACATCGGCATTCCCTTCTGTCCCACCCGCTGCGCCTATTGCAGTTTTGTCTCCAGCGCTGTAAAAAACGACCGCAAGCTGACAGGCAAATACCTTGACACCTTATACGAGGAAATCGAAATCGCCGGCGACGCGATATCGAAAATAGGAGCAAAAGTCCGGTCAATCTATTGGGGTGGAGGGACTCCCGCAATTCTCCCCCCAGACGAAATCCTTCGGCTGTACAAAAAACTCTATAAAGCTTTTGACCTTTATTCGCTCCAAGAGCACACATTTGAAGCGGGGCGGCCCGACGCTGTCACAAAAGAAAAGCTGGAAGCTGTAAAGGCGTGCGGCGTCAACCGGATTTGCGTCAATCCGCAATCGCTGAGTGACAATGTACTCAATTTGATCGGGCGGCGGCATACCTCTGAGCAGTTTTTTTCCGCGTTTGAGCTTGCGCGAAGAACAGGGATCCCCGTCGTCAACACCGACTTAATTGCGGGTCTGCCCGGCGGCGACGATTTCCTCGGCGGATTGACCCGGCTTTTGGCGTTGGATCAACCGCCCGAGAACATTACAATCCATACCCTCGCTCGGAAGCGCGGTTCCCGGGTTACTCTGGAAAACACCCAAATTCCCGGCGCGGAAGAGGTCTTTGCAATGTTGGACGGCGCGGAGGGAATGCTGCGGAGCGCGGGCTATAAACCGTACTACCTATATCGCCAGAAGTTCACCGAGGGCGGCTTTGAAAACACCGGTTGGTCCAAACCGGGATACGAGTGCCAATACAACCTCCTTATGATGGAGGAGCTTTCAACCGTCCTCTCCCTCGGCGCGGGCGGTGTCACCAAGATTGTGCGGAACGGGTTGATCGAGCGGCAATTTCACTGTAAATACCCGTTGGAATATATCGAGCGGCGTGATATAATGAGGGAACGCATCAGCGAATTTGCGAAACGGGGTCTTTTTTAATGAGCGCTTTTGAGTTCGGCATCATTTCGCAGTCCCTCGCGGCCGATCCGCGCGGTTACTTAGCCGAATGCGACCATATTCTTAACGGACGCTTGACCCGTGCCGCGGCGAAAATCGCGGCGGGCTTCACCGAGCGTCCGGTTGTACTGCTGGCGGGTCCCAGTGGTTCGGGGAAGACGACGACCGCGCATAAGCTCGCCGAAGAGCTGCGCTGGATCGGGATCGGCGCGCATGTCGTCAGTATGGACGATTACTTCAAAACGGTCGATCCGGCGTCTCATCCCCGTGACCAGAAGGGCGAGATCGACTACGAGGCTCCCGAATGCCTTGACATCCCCCTGCTGAACCGGCATTTTGCCGATTTGATCGCGGGCAGAGAAGTTCTGCTCCCGGCTTTCGATTTCGTGAGTCAGTGCCGCGACGAAAACCGGGTCACCCCCCTCCGTCTCCGCCGTGACGAAGTGGCGCTGTTTGAAGGGATTCACGCGTTGAACCCGCAGCTGCTGGGCGGCACGGGGGGACGCCAATGGCGGGTTTATGCCAGCGCGAGGGCCAACATCGCGGATGATGACGAGATCGTCTACAAAGGGACATGGATCCGCTTAACCCGCCGGCTGATCCGGGACAGCAAGTTCCGGGGCTGGGGCGGCGCCGAGACGATGAAGGTTTGGGCCAATGTCCGGCGTGGGGAGAAGAAGCACATCTCCCCGTTCAAAGGTTCGGCGGACATTATTATCGACACGGCGCTCGCCTACGAACTGCCGGTTTTACGGGATTTCGCCCTTCCGCTGCTGCGGGAGGTACCCGAAGGGGTGGAGCGCTATGACGAGCTGCGCGAAATCGCGCCGCTGCTCGAACGCTTCCCGTCGCTGCCGGAGGATCTTGTTTCCCGCCGTTCCCTCCTGCGCGAGTTTATTGGAGGAGGAATGGACAGATGACCCGCTACACCGCTTCAGCCGATTATATCCGCAGCCGCACCGGAAACTTCACACCCGACATCGCCTTGGTGCTGGGTTCGGGATTGGGGTTTCTGGGCGATCGGTGCGAAAACGCCGCGGTCATCCCGTATGAGGAAATCCCGAACTTCCCACGGTCCACCGCGCCGGGTCATGCCGGAAGGCTGGTGCTGGGCGTGCTGGGGGGGAAGAAGGTCGCCGTCATGCAGGGACGGTTCCACTACTACGAGGGGTACGGCTATACCGAATCGGTTTACGGCATACGCACCCTGCGGCTGCTCGGCGCAAAAACCCTGCTGGTCACGAACGCGTCCGGCGGCGTCTCTTACGCGCCGGGCGACATCATGCTGATCACCGACCACATCAAGTTCTTCGACGAAAGCCCGCTCCGGGGGGAGAACCTCCCCGAGTTCGGCAGCCGCTTCACCGACATGTCCTTCGCCTACACCCCGGCGCTCCGGGCAAAAGCGAGGGAAGCGGCAAGGTCGATGGGTATCCCGCTGCCCGAAGGGGTGTACATGTATTTCCCGGGACCGCAGTACGAAACGCCGGCGGAGATCCGCGCCGCCAAAATCCTCGGCGCGGACGCGGTCGGGATGAGCACGGTGCCCGAGGTCATCGCGGCGTCCCACGCCGGGATGGAGGTATTGGGTTTTTCCTTGGTTTGCAACAAAGCGGCCGGGCTGCAGTCCCACGGGCTGAGCGAGGAAGAGGTGCTGGATACCGCCGAGAAGTCGAAGGATGTCTTCTCAAAACTCATCCTGCGTTGTTTGGAGGAACTGTAAATGGACACCGTCTTTGAAAACGTCACGGCGGTCCTGCCGGACGGCTCCGCGCTGAAGGACGCCTATATCGGCATCAACGCGGGGTTGATAACCTATATCGGACCGCAGCCGCCGGCGGAAACGGCGGCAAATGTCATCGACGGCAGGGGAAAGGTGCTGATGCCGGGGCTGACCAACGCGCACACCCACCTCCCGATGACCCTTTTGCGCGGCTATGCCGACGATATGGATTTGCAAACATGGCTCTTTCAGCACATCTTTCCGGCGGAGGACAAGCTCACAGGCGGGCTTGTCCGCACCGGCGCCCAGCTCGCGCTGATGGAGTGCCTCGCGTCAGGCACGGTGTCGGTCACCGACATGTACTTTTTCTCCGCCGACATCGCGTACGCGGTCGCCGAGAGCGGGATGAAGGGAAACCTGTCCCGCCCGTTCATGGCGGAGAACAACGAGGTCCGCTTCTCGGAGGCGGAGGAGCTGGTTGCGCGGTACCACGGCTTTGACAACAACCGGATCCAAGTCGACGCGTCGGTCCACGCGGAGTACACCTCCGGTCCCGAGATCTGGGAGGCGGCGGTTCGTTTCGCGCAAAAGCATGGTCTGCGGATCCACACCCACCTTTCCGAGACGGCGCGGGAGCATAACGAGTGCGTCGCGAAATACGGCTTGACCCCGACGGCGGTCTTTGACCGCCACGGGCTGTTTTCGGTCCCGGTCACGGCGGCGCACTGCGTCCATATCACCGATGAGGACATCGCGATCCTCGCGGCGCGCGGCGCGTCGGCGGTCCATAACCCGGTCAGCAACTTAAAGCTCGGCAGCGGTACGGCGCGGGTACGCGCGATGGTCAAGGGCGGGGTCAATGTCGCCCTCGGCACCGACGGCGCGGCGAGCAACAACAGTCTGGATCTCTTTGAGGAGATGAAGACCGCGGCGCTCCTCGCGGCGGGGAACGACCCTCTGACGGCGACCGGGGCGCTCCGGCTCGCGACGGTCAACGGCGCGGCGTCGCAGGGGCGGAACGCGGGACAGATCGCCCTTGGCTGTGAAGCCGACCTGATCCTCCTCGACTTTGATCAGCCCCACCTGCAGCCGCTGCACAACGTCGTCAGCTCGGTCGTCTACAGCGCGCGCGGCTCGGATGTCCGCCTGACGATGGTCAACGGCAAGATCCTTTACCGGGACGGTGAGTTTTTGACTATTGACCGGGAGCGGGTCTTGCACGAAACCCGCAAGGCTGCTTGTATCTTTTAGCCTAAACCCGCATACCGTAGAGTATCGCACGTCCCACGTATCCTGACTGTTAACTGACTTTGGGGGGTTGGCATGGCGGGCAAAAACCAGAATTTTCTGCGCGGGGCTTTGAGCCTGTCCATCGCTACGGTGGCGGTCAAGGTCATCGGCGCCCTCTATAAGGTCCCCATCCAAAACCTTCTGGGCGCGGAGGGTTCGGGTCTCTATAACGTTGCCTATAACATCTATGCGTTCCTCTTTGTCTTGGCAACCGCGGGGCTTCCGGTGGCGATCTCCAAGATGGTGAGCGAGAGCACGGCGACCGGACGGAACGACACCAAGCGCATCTTCTCGGTCGCGTTCATCCTCTTCCTCGGGATCGGTTCGGCGGGCGCGCTCTTCATGTTCTTCGGCGCCGACTGGCTGGCGTCCCTGCAGAGCGCGGAGGACGCCGCGTGGGCGATTCGCGCGGTCGCGCCCAGCGTTTTTCTGATCGTCTTTATCTGTCCCTACCGGGGTGTCTGTCAAGGGCTCGGCGACATGAAACCGACGGCGGTTTCGCAGGTCATCGAGGCGTTCGGAAAGCTGCTTTTCGGAACAGGGTTGACATTCATAGCGCTCACGGTTATAATACCATCGGACGGCACTGCCGAGAACGCGCGGCTCCGCAACGCGACCGGCTCCGCGATGGCGATTTTAGGCGTCAGCGCGGGTATTCTTTTCTCGGCTGTCTACCTCGTTCTCCGGAATCGCAGGGCGGGTTTGATCCGCTCTGGCGGCGGCTCGGGACGTCGGCGTTCGGTCATCCTCAAGGAGATGATCTCTGTCGCGATTCCGATCACCCTCGGCTCGGCGGTGATCAGCATCACGAACTTGATCGACTCGGGCCTCACTAGGGGATTGCTGGTCAGCGGCGCGGGGTTCGGCGAGGCGGCGCGGGACCGGTACCACGGCGCGTATACGTGGGCGCTGACCCTGTTCAACCTCCCGGGTTCCTTTGTCCTAACCTTAGCGGTCAGTCTTCTGCCGGCGATCGCGGCCTACCGGATCCGCCGGGACAACCCGGGGATCGTCCGCACCACCCGGTCCGCCTTCGCCGTGACGGCGCTGATGGGAATGCCCGCCGGAATGGGGTTTGTCTTCTTGGCGAAACCGATCCTCTCCCTTCTCTACAGCGACGCGGAGAGCGTCGGCATCGCGGCCCCACTGCTCCAAGTCTTGGGGATCGCGGTGATCTTCGTCTGTATCGTCACGGTAAGCAATTCCGTCCTGCAGTCGATGGGGATGGTGTATGTCCCTATCGTCACGATGGCAATCGGTTCGGCAGTCAAGCTGATCTGCACCTACACGCTGGTCAGCGACCCGGACATCCAGATCAACGGAGCGCCGATTGGCACGGTCGCCTGTTTTGTCATTGTCGCCCTCCTCAACCTCACGGCGGTGATCCGAGTGACCGGTGCGGGGCTGACCCTCCTCAAGGAATTCTTAAAACCGTTGGTCGCGGCCGTTGGAATGGGGTTGATTGCTTTGGGGAACTATCACTTCTTCCATTACTTTCTTCAAAACGGCAACATCGCGGTCATTCTGGCGATGGGAGCGGGACTGCTGTCCTATTTTATCCTCCTAATCTTGATCAAGGGATTGCCGAAACGGGACTTGGAGCTTCTTCCGGGTGGGATGAAGCTGGCAAAAATCCTTCGGATTCAATAAATTTTTCGAAAGTTTTGAAAAAAAGGCTTGTAGAATGGGGATAACTGTGGTAGATTCTGTGTATGACTCTCTTACGGGGTGGGACAAGCTCCTCTGGCTGATGGCGAAACTCCGCTCCCCGGAAGGCTGTCCGTGGGATCGGGAGCAGACCCATCTCTCGATCCGGGACAACCTCGCCGAGGAGTGCGGGGAACTTCTGGAGGCGATCGACGCCGGAAGCGACGGGATGATGCGGGAAGAACTGGGCGATGTCCTGTTGCAGGTGGTTTTCCATTCCCAAATCGCTTCGGAGGAGGGGCGCTTCAACATTGACGACGTGCTGAGCGGGCTGTGCGCCAAGCTGATCCGCCGTCACCCGCATGTCTTCGGCGATGTTAAGGCGGCAAACACCGAGGAGGCGCTGGCCTCTTGGAAAGAAGCGAAGAAACGGGAAAAATCGGGCTACACAGGCGATTCGTCTAAAGACGGCAGCCTATAGCATACAAGAGAATTTTAAGGAGGAACAAAAATGAACAAGGCGGAACTTACCAACGCGGTATCGGAAAAAACAGGGTTAACCAAGAAAGACTCCGATGCGGCCATAACGGCGGTCTTCGATGTCGTCGGCAACGCTCTGGCAACGGGTGACAAAGTGCAGCTCGTCGGCTTCGGCTCTTTTGAGGTCAAGCAGCGCGAGGCGCGTGTGGGACGGAATCCCAAGACACGGGAAAGCATCAACATCCCGGCGTCCAAAAGCCCCGTATTCAAGGCCGGCAAAGCGCTGAAGGAATCCGTGAATAAGTAAGTTAAGACGTCTGTCCCCGTACCCGTCCCGGGTGCGGGGACAGGTCTTTTTCGCAGATGGGGGAATTGTAATGCGTTTGGATAAATACCTAAAGGTTTCCCGGCTGATCAAGCGCCGTACGGTGGCAAACGAAGCCTGTGACAACGAGCGGGTCTCGGTTAACGGCAAACCCGCAAAGGCGGCGTACGAGGTCAAGGTGGGCGATGTCATCGAGATCCGGTTCGGCGCGCGTCTGACCCGGATCGAGGTTGTCAGCGTCGCCGAGTACGCCGCGAAAGACGCCGCCGCCGGGCTGTACCGGGAATTGTAGGGGCGGACTCTGTCCGCCGGCGCACAAAGCGCGCCCCTGCGGATGGCATGTTTGTCCTTCCCCCAGCATATCTATGGATAGAAGGGGGGAGACATGGATGGAGAAGCAGCACAATTTGATTCTCAACGGGCGGAACCGTCTGATGGTTTCCGGGGTGAACGACGTCGCGAGTTTTGACGAGCACGGGGTCACCTGCGAAACGTCGGAGGGGACGCTTGTCATCCGGGGTGTCGGGTTGAAGGTGGATAAGCTCAGCATCGAGGGCGGGGAACTGACGGTCGAGGGCAAGATCGACAGTATGGTCTATGAGGAAGCGCGTCCTCAGGGCGGCTTTTTCTCCCGGCTGTTCCGCTGAGTATGGAGGTATCGCTTCACGGGCAGCTTCTGGAATTTGCGGCGGCTCTGCTGATGGGGGCCGGAATGGGGTTTGTCTACGACTGCATGCGGATCGTCCGCGGGCGGGTGCCCCTCCGGATCGTCACGGCGATGCTCGATCTGCTTTTCTGGCTGACCTGCGCGGCAATGGCTTTTTGGTTTGCCATGACCTTCGGCAGCGGCGAGCTTCGGGAGTTTTCACTCCTCGCGATGGGGCTTGGGATTGTCGCGTATTTCCTGCTTCTGTCCGTCTTTGTGCGGGCCGTGGGGTTCGCGGTTGTGGACGGAGCGACCGAGCTGATACGGGTGTTGACCCTTCCGTTTGTCTTTGTCGCAAAAAAAATTCATAAAGTTTTAACAAAACTCTTCCCTTTTATCCAAAGATGGCATATACTAAGGGAAGAGCGAAAAAACGGCGATACGGAGCGGAGAAAACATGAGACGAAAGAGAAAACGTTGGCTGGGCAAGCTGGTGATTTTGGTGTTTGCGGTGTGGTCAGCCCTCACTCTGGTGGCGTTGCAGGGTCAAATCAACAAACGCAGAAGCGAAAACGCCGAACTGGCAAAGTCCCTAACGGCGCAGGAGCTCCTGAACGAGACCCTGCGGGAGGGTATTGGGTCTGACGACATCGAGGACGTTTACGCCCGCCTTGCCAGAGAACGCCTTGGGCTCGTCGCTCCGGGGGAGATCATCATAGTGAATCGCAATCCCTGACAATGGCCTGTCGGTTCCAAGGCATCCTGCCCGGCGACGGAGCAGCGCTACGAAAGAAACTACTACCAGGGGGAAAAAAGGGTCACGATGGAAAACGACGCTATCTTCAACGGAAAGGTCACGGGCATCACTAAGTTCGGCGCGTTTGTCGCGCTGGAAGACGGTCGATCCGGCATGGTGCACATCTCCGAGATTGCCCATTCCTATGTCAACGAGATCCGCGACCACCTGACCGAAGGGCAGGAGGTGCGTGTGAAGGTTGTTGGCGTAAGCCCCGAAGGGCGGATCAACCTTTCGATCAAAAAAGCGGTTCCGCCGCCGCCGAGGGAGAACTACCCCTCCCGCCGGGGCGCGCCGTCCGGACCGCCCACCTTCGAGGACAAACTCAAAGCTTTCATGTCCGATTCGGAGAGCAAGATCAGCGACTTGCGCCACCACTCCGATAAACATGGCGTGCGGCGGAGAAAATAATGCTTGACAGCAGTATAAACCTATGGTACAATACCCCTTGCCAGTCAAGGGGCTTTATTTTTTTGTAAAATTTAGAAGCCCCGCGTCCCCGTACGAAAACGGGTAAGCAATCTGATTTGTGAGGTGCCAAGCAATGCGCGTTAGAATCACACTCTCTTGCAGCGAGTGCAAGCAGCGGAACTACAATACGGTCAAGAACAAGAAAAATGACCCCGACCGCCTTGAAATGAACAAGTACTGCCGGTTTTGCCGTAAACATACGGCGCACAAGGAGTCTAAGTGATGAACGAGAAGAAGCCCAGCATCTTTGTTAAGATCGGGTCGCGGCTCAACCGTTGGTTCCGTGAGACGAAGAGCGAATTAAAGAAGGTTGTGTGGCCCACCCGGAAGCAGCTGATCAACAACACCGCGATTGTTCTGGTCGCTCTGGTGGTGGTCGGCGTCGCGATCGCCGGTCTGGACACCGTCTTCACCTATTTCATCCATCGCTTCTTGCCGTTTATCTTCGGGGTTACGGTATAATGCCGGAGAACGCCAGTTGGTTTGTCGTCCATACCTATTCGGGTTACGAGAAGAAGGTGGCGGCGACCATTGAAAAGACGGTGGAGAACCGCAAGCTCCATGATCTGATTTTGGAAGTCAGCGTACCCACCGAGGAAGTAACCGAGCTGACCGCCGACAACAAGAAAAAGGTGGTTGAGCGGAAGATCTTCCCCGGTTATGTCCTTGTCAAGATGACCATGACCGACGAGAGCTGGCACGCGGTGCGGAACACCCGCGGTGTCACCGGTTTTGTCGGGCCGGGCAGCCGCCCGGTTCCCCTTACCGACGCCGAAGTCGCGGCGCTGGGTGTTGAGAAGCATGAGATCATCGTACCCTACGCCGCCGGCGACAGCGTCAAGATCATCGACGGCCCCTTGAACACCTTTGTCGGCGTCGTAGAGGAGATCGAGCTGGAGAAGAACCGCGTACGGGTCGTCATCAGTCTGTTCGGTCGTGAAACCCCGGTCGAGCTGGAGCTGGAGCAGGTTGAACCCTTGGTTGTCTAATCGCTCCCTTGTGGGAGGAAACGCGCTCTTTGGGCGTCGTTCCGTCAACACCACTTTATATTTAGGAGGAAAAATCCCGTGGCACAGAAAGTTGTCGGCTTTGTCAAGCTGCAAATCCCTGCGGGCAAGGCTACGCCCGCGCCGCCGGTGGGACCCGCGCTGGGTCAGCACGGCGTCAACATCATGGCGTTCACGAAAGAATTCAACGAGCGCACCAAGAACGATGTCGGCCTGATCATCCCGGTGGTCATCACGGTCTACGCCGACCGCAGTTTCTCGTTCATCACCAAGACGCCTCCGGCGGCGGTATTGATCAAGAAGGCTTGCAAGATCGAGCATGGTTCGGCGACGCCGAATTCCGCAAAGGTCAGCAAGATCAGCAAGGAAGATGTCCGCAGGATCGCGGAAATGAAGATGCCCGACCTCAACGCCGCCTCGGTGGAGACCGCGATCAGCATGGTCGCGGGAACCGCCCGGAGCATGGGCGTTACCGTGGAAGAGTAAGGGGGAGGGGACAGTATGTTTCGCGGAAAGAAATATGTGGAATCGCAAAAGCTGATTGACCGCCAGAAGCAGTACGACATGAACGAGGCGTTTGCGCTGGCGATCCAAACCGCCAAGGCGAAGTTCGACGAAACTGTCGAGGTCCATGTCAAGCTGGGCGTCGATTCCCGCCATGCGGATCAGCAGGTGCGCGGCAACGTCGTCCTTCCGCACGGCACCGGTAAGACGATGCGCGTTTTGGTCTTTGCCAAGGGCGACAACGCCAAGGCGGCGGAGGAAGCCGGCGCGGAGTTTGTCGGCGCCGAGGATATGGTGACAAGAATCCAGAGCGAGAATTTCTTCGATTACGACGTAGTCGTCGCGACCCCCGACATGATGGGCGTGGTTGGACGGCTCGGTAAAATCCTCGGACCCAAAGGCTTGATGCCGAACCCGAAAGCGGGAACCGTGACAAACGATGTCGCACGCGCGATTGCCGAGATCAAAGCCGGTAAGGTGGAGTACCGTCTGGACAAGACGAACATCATCCACTGCCCGCTGGGCAAGAAGAGCTTCGGCGAGGAAAAGCTGGTTGAGAACTTCGACACCCTGCTCCGTGCGATCATCCGGAGCAAACCGTCCGCGGCCAAGGGGCAGTATATCCGCTCCTGCGTCATCAGTAGCACGATGGGCCCGGGCATCAAGGTCAGCACGGCAAAGTTGATGTAACTTTATAAAATGAGGGACCGCAGTGAATTGCGGTCCCTTTTTAATCGCCAATTTCGGTAAATATCCATTGCTAAACGAGTGTCAACAAACTCTCAATCCCTTGGCACTCTGACGATTCCGATGGGAACTTTGTCATTCACCGCCCGTACGACCCGTTGCCCGTTCACCAGCGGTTCGGTTGAGTCCAGCACGATCCGGTCGCCGTTCCACGCCCGGGGGGCATTGTCCCGTTCGGGCGGATTGGGGGGCAGATAGGCGGTGCGGTCCTCGAAGTTATAGGTGAGCACCTTCACTGGGACAAACAGGACGGTGTTCAGCTCGTTCCTATACGCCTGCTCGGTGCGCAGGACATAGACGTAGTCCCCGAAGCCGTCGTTACGGACCGCGTCCAGCGGTATGGTGACGCCGAAGCGGTCGCCGTTCACCCGCGCCGTGGTCACCGTCACCTTGTCGTAGTTGTAGAAATCGCTGCCGAACAGGGTGAAGAAGAACAGCGCCGCAAAGAAGAGGAAGAGCAGGATGACAATGGTGACTTTCATGGCAGCACCCCCGTTGTTACTTTCGTCCGCTTCCGTTCCACAGGACCCGCATCCCGTCTTTCAGCGGCGCCGTTTCGGTGAGAACCGCGCTCCCGTCGCCGGGCAGCCCAAAATCGTTGTACGACGCAATCCCCGCGTTTGTCTCAAACCGGGTCCCGGTCTTGGAAAGCACCACCACCGGCGTGTACCGCACCGAGTATTCGATCCGACTGTACGCCTGCTCGGCGCTCATGATGTAGACATAGTCGCCGTTTTCGTCGTTCCGCAGGGCGGCCAGATCCAACTCGGCGGTGTTGTCATACGGACCGTTTAGCCGTACCGGCGACACGGTCACAAGGGGTTTCCCCATTGCGTATATCTTTTCACCATAGACGGTGAAAATCAGCACGGTCAGCAGGAAAAGCCCCAGCAGCGCCAGTATGGCTGACTTATAGGCTCGCTGTTCGTTATACATCGTTATCTCTCCCAATGGAACTTTTCCATCGAAGCTACCAGCGAATCTTTGAACAGCAGGAAGAGCAGAACGATCGGGATGATATAGACGGCGGCCGCGGCGTAGTAGACCTTAGCCGGCAGCTCGTTCAGGACCACCGACAGCGGGCGGATATCCAGCTGCTTGAAGTTGATGAAGTACCGCACCGGCTCAATCATGTTCCATGCCTCGCAGAAGACCATCACCCCGACGGCGGCGATGGCGGGCCTTGTCTGCGGCAGGACGGCATAACGCAGCACCTTGAGGGCTGACGAAGTCTCCAGCGTCGTGTAGTCCAGCAGTTCGGACGGCACGCTCTTGATGAATTGCCGGAAGAGGAAGACCGAGAAGGGGGAGAAGACCTGCGGCACAATCAGCGACCAGCGGTTATTCAGCAGGCGCAGGTCCCGCAATTGAATGTACATTGAGAGGGCGATCGACTGGAACGGCAGCATCATCGCGATGATAAAGAGGAAAAACAATAGGTTCCGTCCCGGAAACTTCACCTTCGCGAAGACAAACCCCAGCGGAAAAGAAAGCGTCACACAGGCCGCCGTGATGACGAGGGCGTACAGCACCGAGTTCCAGAAGTAGGGGAGGGCGGCGTTGTTGGTGATCATCAGCTCGCCGTATTGCTTGACGGTGGGGAACGCCCCCTCGTATCGGAGCGACTCGGTCAGCGTGATCACTAGCGGCGCGACAAACGCCAGCCCCGCCGCCAGCAGCAGCGCTTTGCCGACCCAATGCTTCCGCTTGACGGTTCGGATTGACTTAATAAATCCTGTCATTGTAACGATTCTCCCAACGGTACAGCACCAGCAGTACCAGCACGATGAGGAAGGTAAAGACCACCGAGCTTGTGGTCAGCCTAGAGAAGACAAACTGCTGGAAGTATTCGTCCATGTAAAAGGGAATGGTATACAGCGCGTCCGGGGGCGAGAGGGGGGAGTAGTAGAGCAGGCTCTCCCGGAAACCCTTGAGCGAGTTGGAGAAGGAGAGCATCACAACGAAGGTCAGCACCGGCGAGATGAGAGGGAGGGTAACGGAGCGGAAAAGCCGGAAACCCTTTGCGCCGTCTAGGATTGCGGCTTCCCGAGCTTCGGAGGGGATGGCGGCGATTGCGGCGCCGAGGATGATGATGTTCAACCCGGTGTGCTTCCATATGTAGAGGAGATAGATGGGCAGCACCGAAAAGAAATTTCCGGCAGTTTTCATCCCCACAAGATACTCAAACTCGGTCATAACCGGCCCTTGGAACAACATCTGCCAGACAAATACCACGGCGGCGGTGGGCAGTACGATCGGCGCGACCAGCAGGCTTTTGATGAACGCGAGCCGACGCCCGAGCTTCTGCAAACCCACGGAAAGCAGCAGTGAGAAGGAGATCAGGCAGATCACCCCAACGACCGAAAAGACCGCGGTGCTCCGTAAGGCCCGGAGGAACATTGGGTCGGCAAAGAGGGTCCGGAAATTTTCCAAGCCCACCCAGCGTTCCCACCATGTGTCGTCCACAACGGTATAGTGCAGAGTGCGTCCGAATGGGATCACATAGATGAGGATAAAGCCCGCCATAGCGGGAAATCCTAACAAAAAGAACTTAAACCGAAGCCTGCGGCTATTCACTTTTTAGACCCCTCCACACTGTTAGGTAACGGCTGGCAACCCATTATAACACACAATTTTCGGCTTGGCAACGCTTGCTTTTTGCTCCGGTTTCCTGTATACTGCCTTGCGGAGGGATGCCACATATGACACGGATCGCGGCGCGGGAGACGGTCGTCCAGATCGTATACGCGCTGGACTTTTCCCCGGAGGATTCCGAAATTGTGCGGGAACGTCTGTCGCCCGAATTTTATGAGCGGATGGCGGGAGAGGGCGATTTATACGACTCCCCACCGGGTGAGGAAGAGGGTTCGTATATCTCTGAACTCGTTGCGGGTGTAAGCGAACACCTCGCCGAGCTGGATGGTTATATCGAGAGGTACGCGGTGGGATGGCAATTCGCCCGGATTCCTCGGGTCGCCGTCGCCATTATGCGGGTTTGTATGTACGAAACACTATATCGTCCGGACGTGCCCAACGCGGCAGCGATCAACGCGGCGGTGGATCTCTGCAAAAAATACGAGGAGGCCGACGTCGCGGCCTTCGTCAACGGGATCTTGGGGTCGTTTTCACGCGCTGAATTGGTGTAATATGGTGCTGAAAATTTGGGTTGAGTAAACGTTTACGCAACCCCGTTTTGTCCGAACTGGCCCCATCAGGATTTATGGTATTACGTTTAACTAAAGGGGCCAGATGGCAGTGAACAGTGGGCAGACAGAAAATAACAGTAAATAGATGCAGCAATGAGAGGTTGCTATATTATGGATTGACAAAAAATGAGGAATCTGATATAGTGAGTATGTCTCCTTGAAGCTTCAAAGAAATGAAATGAGATGCGACATTTCTACGCGGATGACGGCAAAGTGCCTATGGAGAAAAATAACATACTGCGGGGAGGAGAGATACGCGTGAACCGCGAGTTAATAGACACAATCAAAAAGAATACAGACCACCTTTTCACAAGTGCTGACATCATGCTGCAGACTTGCAATATGGATTTTATTTTATGTGATTTGCCTGTATGGAAACATGTTTATCATCAACTTCATTCATGTATATAGTACATGAATTTCGGAACTGTTTCAAGCGAAAGAAAACAT
>JAISVO010000163.1 GCA_031271525.1 Oscillospiraceae bacterium | reverse complement strand
GACGGGCTGGAGGTTTACGACCGCGTCGGCGGCGGCGACAGTTTCGCCTCGGGGCTGATCTACGGACTCCTGACCGGCAGGGACGCCGAGACGGCGCTGAACTATGGCGTCTGCCACGGCGCGCTCGCGATGACCACCCCGGGGGATACCTCGATGGCTTCGCTCGGTGAAGTCGAGTCGCTGCTCAAAGGCGGGGGAGCGAGGGTGCAACGATGAAACCGTTTTTAGACAAAGATTTCTTGCTCCAAACCGATGCTGCGAGATCGCTGTACCACGAAACCGCCGCGCCGCTGCCGATCATCGATTACCACTGCCATGTGTCCCCGGCGGAGATCGCGTGTAACCGCCGGTATGACAACATCGCGCAGCTCTTCCTCGGAGGCGACCACTACAAGTGGCGTCTCCTCCGGGCGGGCGGCGAACCGGAGGACCTGATCACCGGAAAGGGGTCGGATTTTGAGAAGTTCCAAGCTTTCGCCCGGGTTTTGCCAAAAGCCGCGGGGAACCCGGTGGTTCACTGGACGCACTTGGAGCTGAGGCGGTACTTCCAATGCGACCTGCCGTTGTGCCCCGAGACGGCAAAGGAGATCTGGGATACCTGCAACAAGCGGCTTGACGGCCTGACGGTGCGGGACATCTTGCGTAAGAGCAACGTCACGGCTCTCGCCACCACCGACGACCCGGCGGACAGCTTGGAGTGGCATAAAGCCATCGCGGCGGACAAGACGCTGTCAACCAAGGTCGTCCCGGCCTTCCGCCCGGATAAGGCAATCCACATAGAGAAACCGGAATTTACCTCTTACCTTGCTAAGCTTAGCGAGGCGGCGGGGCATCCGGTCAAAACGCTTGACGGTTTGTTTAGCGCCTTGGAGAGCCGGATGGACGCCTTCGCGGGGTTGGGCTGCGTCGCGAGCGATCATGGCTTGGAAACCGTTCCTTACGCGGACGGCGCGGAAGCGCTCGCCCCCGCGGTCTTTGAAAAGGCTGTCCGCGGGGAGGCATTGTTCGCGGGGGAGGCCGAGGCGTACCAGACGGCGGTCCTGCTGTTTTTGGGGAGGTCGTACCATCGGCGAGGCTGGGTCACCCAGCTTCACTACGGCGCGCGGCGGGGCGTCAACTCGGCTCTCGCGGCGCGGATCGGTCCGGACACCGGATTCGACGCGATCCATTCGGGCGAGTGCGGCCGGAACCTTGCGTCCCTGCTGGACAGCTGGGCGAAGGACGGTACGCTGCCCCGGACGGTGCTGTACGCGCTGAACCCCGGCGACGACGCGATGCTGGATACGGTTTGCGGCTGTTTTCCCGGGGTATACCACGGAGCCGCGTGGTGGTTCAACGACACCAAGCTCGGGATGGAGAGCCACCTCACGGGGCTAGCGAGCCGGGGCCTACTGGGTTCCTTCCTCGGGATGCTGACCGATTCGCGGAGCTTTTTGTCGTATACCCGGCATGAGTATTTCCGCAGGATCCTCTGCGGCCTGTTGGGCGCATGGCTGGAAAACGGCGAGATTCCCTACGGTGAAACGACCCTCGCAGGTCTTGTGCGCGACGTCTGCCACGACAACACCAAGAGGGTGTTTGGGCTGTAGGATGAAATCAACGCCGGCCTGTGGAAGGGACGGTTGGGCGGCGCGGCCGCGAATTTTTCTATTGACAGCGGACACCCCGCGCGGTATAATAACCTGTGCGTGAATTCCGGAGGTGAAACTATTGAAAGACGGCATCCATCCCAACTACAAGCAGACCACCATCCGCTGCGCTTGCGGGGAGGTCATCGAGACCGGGTCGACCCGCGAGGGCATCCGGGTGGAGATCTGCTCCAAATGCCACCCCTTCTTCACCGGCAAACAAAAGCTGGTGGATACCGGCGGCCGCGTCGACCGTTTTAACCGTAAGTTTGGCAGGGCATAAAGGGTATCCCGACTCAGCGCGGGACCAAAAACAAGCCGCGCGGCGCGTGGCTTGTTCGCTGTTATCTTGAAGCCGTACCGTTCGGCGGCAAAGCCCGGTACGTCCGAGCTCACCGAGCGGGGAAGCCGGTTCATCGGGGTCTGCGCACCGGTACAGGACGAAGACCGCGCGAAAGAGGTTCTCGGGGAAGCGCGGAGGTCGCACCCGGACGCGTCGCACCATGTCTACGCCTATCGGCTTCGCGGCGGCGTGACCCGCGCCTCGGACGACGGCGAGCCGTCCGGCACGGCGGGCGCACCCGTTCTTGAGGTGCTGACCCGGCGGGATCTGCTGGACACCGTTTTGGTGGTGACCCGCTACTTCGGCGGAACCCTGCTGGGGGCGGGCGGTTTGATCCGCGCCTACAGCCGCGCCGCCTCGGCGGCGGCCGACGACGCCGGAAGCGCCGAGCTCTGCCCGTGGCGGGAGGGGTTTTCCCCGGTCCCTTACCCGCTCTACGAACAGGTTCTGCGGCTTTTGGAGCGGCACGGCGCGCGGAACGTGACGAGCGAGTTCGGCACGGACGTGACCGTCCGTTTCCAAGCGGCCGAGCGGATTTGGGACGTTTTGGGCGGCGAACTGACCGAGCTGACCTCCGGGGCGTGCGGATTGACCCAGACCGGCTCGCTCTACCTCCCCTAAGCAGACAGGAGGGACCGAATGGAAACCCAACATACGCCCGGCGACCTGCGAAACCGCTTCCAGCGCGACGCCGACCGGATCGTACACTCGAAATCCTTCCGGCGGCTGATGCACAAGACGCAGGTCTTCCTGATGCCGGAGGGCGACCACTACCGTACCCGGATGACCCACGCGCTGGAGGTCTCCCGGATCGCCCGGACGATGGCGCGGGCGCTGAGCTTAAACGAGGACCTCACCGAGGCGATCGCGCTGGGACACGACCTCGGGCATCCCCCCTTCGGGCACGCTGGGGAGCGCGCCCTCAACGCCATCCTCCCCTTTACCCACAACGAGCAGAGCCTGAGGGTCGTCGAGCGTCTGGAGAAGGACGGCGCGGGACTGGGCCTGTCGCCCGAGGTACGGGAGGGGATCCGCCACCACAGCGGCGGCACCCTGTCGGCAAGCCAAGAGGGGATGCTGGTACGCTGCGCCGACCGGATCGCCTACCTGAGCCACGACATGGACGACGCCGTGCGGGCCGGGCTTCTCTCCCTCACCGATGTCCCGGCCGATTTGCGCGCCGACTTGGGCGACACCCCGAGGGAACGGATCAACACCTTTGTCAACGACCTCGTGCAGGAGAGCCGCGCCGCCGGCACGGTGCGCCAGTCCCCGGCCCGGAAGGCCGCGATGGATGGGCTTCGGGCGTTTATGACCGAGAATGTCTACTTCAACCCCCGCGCCAAGGGAGAAGAGGTGAAGGTACCCGAATGCGTCGGACTGCTGTTCGAGCATTTTCTCGCCCACTACCGCGATGTCCCGGAGACGCTGAGGCGGATCGCCGAGGAGGACGGCGCGCCCCGCGAACGGGCGGTCTGCGACTACATAGCCGGGATGACCGACCGTTTTTTCGAGGCAAAGTTCATGGAAACCTTGATTCCAAGGGGTTGGAAGAACATTTGACCGTATATACCCCCTATTTTGTGGTCAATATAGCAGGGAGCTGTCGCCATGAGCTTTCCTGACCGTTTTTTGGACGAGTTGACGGTGAAAACCGATATGATCGCCCTCGTTTCAAACTATACCCAGCCGGTTCGCCGGGGTACCCGTTGGTTTGCCCGCTGTCCCTTCCACAGCGAAAAGACCCCCTCCTTCACTGTGACGCCCGAAACCGGGCTGTTCTACTGCTTCGGCTGTCAGGCGGGCGGAGGCCCCATCCAGTTCGTCATGGACGCCGAAAACTTGGAGTTTTCCGACGCCGTGCGGTTCCTCGCGGCCCGTCTGGGGCTTGCCGTACCCGAGGAGGAGGAGGACCGGGGCGTCCGGCGGGAGCGTCTGCTGGAGATCAACCGGGCGGCAGCCCGCTGGTTTTACGGGGTTCTCGGCGGAAGCGACGGGGGCAAATGCGCCGAGTATATGCGAAGCCGGGGGATTTCCCCCAAGTTCGCGCGGCGCTTCGGCTTGGGATGCGCGCCCGACCGCTGGGACGGCTTGGCGGCGGAGCTGGGGAAGACGTACGCCGCCGACGAGCTGTTTGCCGCCGGGCTCCTCTCAAGGGGAAAGAACGGAAGCCTGTACGACGCGTTCCGGGACCGGCTGATGTTCCCGATCTTCGACCTCCGGAACACTGTCGTCGGATTTTCGGGGCGGGCGCTCGGAAGCGACGCTCAGGCGAAGTACAAGAACAGCGCCGAATCGCCGGTTTACCTCAAGCGGAGCGTGTTGTACGGCGCGCACCTCGCGAGGAAGTCGCAAAAGGGGTTTTGGATCCTCTGCGAGGGCAACATTGACGTCCTGATGCTCCACCAAGCGGGCTACGACAACGCCGTCGCGACTTGCGGCACCGCCCTCACCGACGCCCAAGCCCGCCTGATCGGGCGGCATGTCCCCGAAGCGGTGATCGCCTACGACGCCGACGCCGCCGGGCTGAAAGCGACCGGCAGGGGATCGGCCCTGCTGGAGAACGCCGGGGTGAAGGTCCGCGTATTGCGCCTGCGAGGGGCGAAGGACCCCGACGAGTTCATTCGGACCTACGGCTCCGGCGCGTTCGACAGTCTGATCGCGGACTCCCAAAACCACACCGAGTACCGCCTTTCGCTGATCGAGGGGCAGCATCCCCCCGACAGCGACGCCGAGAAACAGGCGTTTTTACGCGACGCCACCGCCGTTCTGGCCGATCTGCCGACGGAGGGCGAACGGGCCCTCTACGCGGCCCGGGTCGCGCGGACGCTCGGGATCAGCGACAGGGCGATCCTTAAAGACGTTGAGGTTGCCGCCGGGAAGAAGCGGAAAGCCGCGTTGAAAACGGAGCAGAGTCAGGCGATCCGCCCCCGGCGGACGCCGGCGGCGGGAACCTCGCGGGTCGAGGAGACGGCGCTCGCGATCCTGATCCGACTGCCCGAGCTGGAAACAACCCTGACCGAGGACGATTTTTCAACGCCCGAGACAAAGCTCCTCTTCCAAGCAAGAAGGGAATCCCCCCTGCCGGATGAGGCGATGCGCCTTTACGCCCGGCTGAGCGCGGAGTACGGGGAGCTGGCCGAGCTGTCGGAGCAGGCGCTGCGGGACTGCGAGGCGAGGCTGAAGGACGCGCCGGCGGCGGACGACATGATGCGAAAGTTTGAGCGGTATAAAGATACAAAAACGCCGAAAGAAACGAGGGGTTAGACGGTGAATCAAGAAGAGAAAATGAGCACTTTGATGGAGATATGGCGCAAGCGCGGCAAAATCTCCACCAAGGAGCTTGCCGACGCGCTGGAGGAGATGGAAGTCAGCGACAGCGAGCAGGTTGACCGGCTGTACGATCAGCTGGAGGGGATGGACGTCGAGATTCAGGTGGACGACGAGGACTCGGCGCCCGAGCCGCTGCCCGATCTGGACGAGGTCGAGGAGATTCCGCCCGAGGAGCTGGAGGACCCCGACATTCTGGCGGAAGGGTTCAACATCGACGATCCGGTCCGGATGTACCTCAAGGAGATCGGCAAGGTCCCCCTGCTGACCGCCGACGAGGAGGTCGATTTGGCCCAGAGGATGTTTGAGAACGACGAGGCGGCGCGGGTCAAGCTCGCGGAGGCGAACCTCCGTCTGGTGGTGTCGATCGCGAAACGGTATGTCGGGCGCGGGATGCTCTTCCTCGATTTGATCCAAGAGGGGAATCTGGGCCTGATCAAAGCGGTGGAGAAGTTCGACTACTCCAAGGGGTATAAGTTCTCCACCTACGCCACATGGTGGATCCGGCAGGCGATTACCCGGGCAATCGCCGATCAGGCGCGCACAATCCGGATTCCGGTGCATATGGTGGAGACGATCAACAAAGTGATCCGGGTCTCCCGGCAGCTCTTGCAGGAGCTTGGCCACGACCCCTCCCCCGAGGAAATCTCCGTTGAGATGGGGATGAGCGTTGACAAGGTGCGGGAGATCATGAAAATCGCCCAAGAGCCGGTCAGCCTTGAAACCCCGATCGGCGAGGAGGAGGACAGCCATCTGGGCGACTTCATCCCGGATGAGGACGCCTCCGAACCCGCCGAAGCGGCGTCCTTCACCCTGCTAAAAGAACAGCTCGTCTCGGTGCTCGGCTCCCTGACCCCCCGTGAGGAGAAGGTGCTCCGGCTCCGCTTCGGCATCGAGGACGGGCGGACCCGCACCCTTGAGGAGGTGGGCCGGGAATTCAACGTCACAAGGGAGCGGATCCGCCAGATTGAGGCGAAGGCGCTGCGGAAGCTGCGCCACCCCAGCCGCTCCAAAAAACTGAAGGATTTTCTCAACTAAAAACCACGCATCGACGACATGGAGGCATACGGATGGCGGAACTAAACGTAGGAATGAGAATGGATGTCTTTGTGGACCCCGAAAAAGAGGGGGAAGAACGGGTCAAGCTGATCTCCACCTTGGAGGGCTTCTCCGACAGCACCCGAATCCTGATCACGTCGCCCATGCAGGGAATGACGCTCTACCCCGTCCAGCTCAAGCAGAAGCTTGAACTGGTCTGCTATGTCAAGAGCGCCGTCATCAGCTTTGAGGCGGTCGTGCTGCAGCGGTTCCAAAAGGGGAGCGTCAGCTACCTCCTCATCAACCGGGTGAGCGAATTCAAGCGGACCCAGCGGCGTCAGGACTTCCGTCTGGAATGCCTGCTGGACGGTCGGCTGGAGTACACCGACGCCGAGAGCGGCAAGGTCGTCAAGGTCCCCGTCATCGTCAACGACATCAGCGGGGGCGGCACGTCGATCCTCAGCAAGAAGAAGTTCAACGTGGGCGACCAGCTGGCGGTCCACCTGCCGATCGGGAAGCAGATGATGAACATCGTCTATCAGTGCGAGGTGCGCCGCTGTTTCGAGGACAACGACTCCGTCCTGCCGATGCGTTTCCACATCGGACTCCGGTTCCTCTTTAAGGATGAGAAGGAGAAGGACACCCTGATCTCCCGCGTCTTTGTGATGGAGCGGGAAAAGCGGCAGAGAAACGCGCTGTAGCATACATATACCGGACCCGAGCATATGGTTAGACATGTTCGCAGAAAAGGGGTGATCCCTCCGATGACATGGTGGCTTGCGGCCCTGCTTGGCTTGGTTCAGGGCGCGACCGAGTTCTTGCCCGTCTCCAGCTCGGGGCACCTCGCGGTCCTCCGGCGGGTGTATGAAAGCCTGACCGGCTCCGAGCTAGCGAATCCTCAGTTCTATGAGGTCCTGCTCCACATGGGTTCCCTCTGCGCGGTCTTCATCGCCTTCCATAAAGACATCGCCGAGCTCTGGCGGGGGTTTTTGTCGCTGCTGTCCTCCGAGGGCAGAAACAAAGAAAGCTTGCGCCCGTCCCGCCGCCTGATTCTGCTGCTCGTGATCGCAACCCTCCCGATGGTGATCGGCGCGCTGCTGCAAAAACAGGTCGAGGCGCTGTCCTCGAACCTCTTTTTTGTCGGGATGGCGCTGATCGGCACCGGCGTGCTGCTCCGCGTCGCCGACCGTTTGAAGAGCGGGAGGAAGAACGGCAAGACCGCGAGGGTTTCGGACGCCGCCGCCGTCGGCCTGATTCAGGCCGCCGCCGTGATCCCCGGGCTGTCCCGCTCCGGCTCGACGATCGCGATGGGGCTGATGCGGGACTTCGACCGCCAATTCGCCGTAAAGTTTTCGTTCCTGCTGAGCATCCCCGCCATTGTCGGCGCAACCCTTTTGAAACTGATACAGGCGCTCGTCGAGGGGATCGAGCCGGACGGGATTTTGGTCTGCCTCCCCGGCGTCCTCGCGGCGTTTGTGACCGGATTTCTGGCGATCGGCCTCCTCCGCCGGATGGCGGCGCGCGGGAAATTCGGCGTCTTTGTCTACTATTGTCTCGCGATCGGCGTAACGGCGATTGTGTTGAATTTCGCGCTCCCCTCGTAGGGGCGGTTCGCAAATACCCGATTATAATCCCCACAAAAGAAAGGAAACCCAACCTATGCCCGCACGAAAGAAGACGCCGGGAAGCCGTAAGCCAATACGCCGCGAAATCGGCGCGCTGGTTTGTTTCCTGCTGTCGGTGTTCACCTTCTTTTCGCTGTTCGGGGCGGAGGCCCTGCTGCTGAACTGGCTTCGGGCCGGCGTGGATTTCCTGCTCGGCGGCGGGTTTTGGCTCTTCCCGTTCGCCTGCCTGATCGCGGCCGTCGTGCTGCTCTTCCACCGGGGAAGGCCGGTGGTCCTGCGGGTCGTCTGCGTCTTTGCCGTCCCGGCGCTGTTCGGCGTGCTGGTCGAGCTGTACCGCGCCTACGGTGAGGAGGATTCAAAGCCCCTGTTGAAGTACGCCGCGGACTTTTTGCGGGGCGGGCTGTCCGCCCCGGTCACGACCACCCTGCTGGTGATCGGGATGGCCGCGTGCGTGCTGGCGTTTTTGCGCCTGAACCCCGTCGCGGTGGTGGACGCTCTCAGGAGCCGCAAAAAAATCCCCTACGAACCGGTTCCCGCTCCCGTTCCCGCGCCGGCGGCGCAGCCGGCCGTCCCCGCGCCGAAGCCCGCCCCTTCCGAGGCCCCCAAGAAGAAGGGCCGCGCCCCGTTTGACATCCCGGTCTACGTCGGTCCGGGTTCCGAGCCGGAACCGCCGCCGCCGGTGGGGATTCTGCGCGGCCGGGACGAAGACGTGAAAACCCCGGCGGAGCTGGTCCTCGACCCGCCGATCGGCAACCCGGTCAAGATGAAGGCGAAGGAGGTCCCCAAATTCCCGGTGGAGGACGCCGCCCCGCTGATGGTGCCCGACCCGGCGGCGCAGGCGAAGGAACCGGCTCCCGACATACCCTTTGTCCATCAAGTCGCCGAGATGACCATCCCGGCGGAGGACGCCGAGCCGTACCGGAAACCCCCGGTCTCCCTGCTGACCGCGACCAAGCCGGGGCAGATCGCGGATACGTCCGAGGAGCTGAAATCCAACGGCGACCGGCTGCTCGCGGCGCTGCTGAGCTTTGGGATCGGCGCTTCGATCATCCAAGTGACCCGGGGGCCGTCTGTGACCCGCTACGAGATCGAGCCGGAGTCGGGGGTGAAGCTCGCGACGATCACATCCCGTTCGGACGACATCGCCCTCGCGCTGGGCGCGGTGGGCGTCCACATCGCGCCGGTTCCGAACAAAGTCAACGCGGTCGGCGTCGAGGTGCCGAACAAGCTGGTTTCCACCGTCTACATACGGGACCTGATCGATTCCCCCGAGTTCGCGGCGGCGGACAGCCCGACGGCGTTTGTGCTCGGGCGGGACATCACCGGGCAGAACATCGTCGCGGACATCGCGAAGCTGACCCATCTGCTGATCGCCGGAACCACCGGGTCGGGCAAATCGGTCTGTATGAACACGCTGATCACGTCGATGCTCTACAAGGCGTCGCCGGAGGAGCTACGTTTCATCATGGTTGACCCCAAGATGGTGGAGCTTGGCGTCTACAACGGGATCCCTCACCTCTACTCTCCCGTCGTCACCGAGCCGAAGCGCGCCGCCGAGGCGTTGGAGTGGGCCGTCACCGAGATGGACAAGCGGTACGGCTTGCTGATGCAGCGCGGGAAGCGGGACATCATCGCGTATAACGAGGAGGTTTCCAAGGAGCCGGGCGGGGTGCCGATGCCCCGGATCGTCATCATCATCGACGAGATGGCGGACCTGATGATGGTCGCGCGGAAGGAAGTCGAAACCGCCGTCGCCCGGATCGCGCAGAAGGCGCGGGCCTGCGGCGTCCACTTGATTTTAGCGACCCAGCGCCCCGAGGCGAAGGTCGTCACCGGGATTATCAAGGCGAACACGCCGTCCCGGATCGCCTTCGCGGTCAAGGCGAACCTAGACAGCCGGATTATTTTGGATACCGGCGGCGCGGAGAAGCTGGTGGGGCGCGGCGACATGCTCTATCTGCCGATGAACGCGCCGAAGCCCTTGCGGGTGCAGGGCTGTTTTGTGTCGAGCGAGGAAGTCGAACGGGTCGTCCATTACATCCGAGGCTCGGGCGAGCCGAACTACTCAACCGACATGCTGGCTTTTTTGGAGGGCAAAAACGGCGAAAGCGCCCCGTCCGGTGGGGGAGGCGGCGCCCCGTCCGGCGAGGGCGCCGATCCGATGCTGCCCGCCGCGATTGAAGCGATCGTCGAGTCGGGGCAAGGCTCGACATCCTATCTCCAGCGCCGCCTGAAGCTGGGCTACGCCCGCGCGGCCCGGCTGATGGACGAGATGGAGGAGCGGGGGATCGTCGGCCCGTTCGAGGGCAGCAAGCCCCGTCAGGTGCTGATCACCCCCGAGCAATGGGAAGAGATGAACGGCGAATAGATGCCGGATCGCGGTTAACAGCGGGGGGGGACGCCTTTCGGCGTCCCCCCAAGAATTTCTTTACAGCGACAACAGGTACGCGATCCCCAGCAGTACGGCGGCGATCCCCAGTACGACCGGGAGGAAGACCGCCAAGGCGGAGAGGAGGATCGCTTTCAAGTCGCCCTTCTCCAAGTCCAACCCCTCTTCCCTCAAACGCTTCTCCGTCTCGTCGGGGTTGACCAGCCGGCGGATCCGCTTCCGGAAGAAGATCATTGCTTATAGTGGCAGGCGACGAAGTGCCCGGGGCTGATTTCCTCGAACTCAGGGGTCACCTGCTTGCAGATATCGGCGCAGAAACGGCAGCGTGTGTGGAACTTACAGCCTTTCGGCGGGTTGATCGGGCTGGGTATGTCGCCCTCCAGAATCGCCTTGTTCTTGTCGGGGTCCGGGTCGGTGGTCGGAATCGCCGACAGGAGCGCGATCGTGTACGGGTGGGACGGGTGGCTGAACAGCTCGGCGGATTCGGCAAGCTCGACGATGTTGCCGAGGTACATCACGCCGATCCGGTCGGAGATATACTTGATGACCGACAGGTCGTGGGAGATGAAGAGGTAGGTCAGCTGCTCATCTTCGCGCAGGTCTTGGAGCAGGTTGATGATCTGCGACTGGATCGAAACGTCCAGCGCCGAAACGGCTTCGTCGCAGACGACGAATTTCGGCTTGACGGCAAGCGACCGGGCGATGCCGATCCGCTGGCGCTGCCCGCCCGAGAACTGGTGGGGGTAGCGGTGGAGCATGTAGGCGGCAAGCCCGCATTTCTCCATGATCCCGATGGTGTATTCCTGCTGCCGCTCGCCGTTCCTCTTGAAGAAGTTGTGGGTCCTTAGCCCTTCGCCGATGATCTGGCCCACCGTCATACGGGGGTTCAGGGAGGAATACGGGTCTTGGAAGATCAGCTGCATATCCCGGCGGAGGGTCCGCATCTCGTTGTAGTCGAGCCGGGCGAGGTCGATCCCGTCGTCCCGGTACGCCTCGTGGCGGGCAAAGTCGGGGTGGCTCCTGTATTTGTCCCGCAGGGCCTCCAGCGCGCTCCGCTTCTCCCTGAGGATTTCCTCTAAGCGGGTGAGACGGGCGTTCAGCTCCTCCATCTTCGCCCGCAGGGACGCCGCGCGCGGCTTCTTCCCGTGCTCCGCCTCGTCGATGTCCATCCGGAGCATGTCGGCTTCCTCCCGCACCTTCCGCATCGCGAGGGCCGTTTGGTATACACTCAGATACGCCGCGCTCACCGCCGGGAGGTCGCCCGCGACGACTAAGCCGCCGACGATCTGTACGATATTGAGGTAGGCGTCCTCGGCGTCTTTGGAGGCCTTCCGAAGCTCCTCCATCTGCTCAAACTTCGCAGCGTCCTCTTCCTTCATCTCCCCGACGCGCTTTTCGAGGGCGGCCCTGTGCTCCTCCAGCTCATGCATCCTCTTGATGCCGGCGGGGAGTTTCCGGACCGACTCGCGGACATAGCCGGGCGCGACAGAGTCGAGGGTCCTGCCGTAGTACATCGTCCGCCCGTGGGTCTGGTGGTAGAGCTGGAGCAGTACCCGCCCGAGGGTGGATTTGCCGCAGCCGCTCTCGCCCACCAAACCGAAGGTTTCCCCTTCGTAGATGTCGAGGTAGATGCCGTCGTTCGCCTTGACGAACAGGTCCTTGCGCCCCTTCACGGGGAAATACTGCTTCAGCCCGCTGATGCGGAACAGCACTTTCTTTTCATGGGTGTTACTCGGCATGGCGGGCCTCCTTGGACGGGTAGAGGCATCGCACCTTCTGGGTGTCGGATACGCTCACCAATTCGGGGCTTTTCGCTTCGCACTCCGGGGTACGGTATTTGCAGCGGGGGGCGAACTTACAGCCGGGCGGGAGGTCGAGGGGATGGGGCACCGCGCCGGGAATCGCCTCCAGCCGGGTGTTCGGCGGGGTGTCCAGCCGGGGGATCGACTTCATCAGGCCCTCGGTGTAGGGGTGGGAGAAGGCGTTGCCGCCGAAAATGGTCCGCACCGGCGCCATCTCCACCACCTCGCCGCAGTACATGACGACGACGTCGTCCGCCATCTCGTTGATGACGCCGAGGTCGTGGGTGATGAAGAGGATAGAGGTCCCCTTTTCCCTCTTCAAATCGTTCATCAGTTTCAGAATCTGCGCTTGGATCGTCACGTCTAGCGCGGTCGTCGGTTCGTCCGCGATCAGGATGTCCGGCTTGCAGGCCAGCGCCATCGCGATCATGACGCGCTGGCGCATCCCGCCCGAAAGCTGGAAGGGATACTGCTTCGCCACCGTCTCGGGGTTCGGTATCTTCACGTCCGCGAGGATTTTGACCGCTTCCTCGTGCGCCTTCCGCTTCCCCATCCCCTGATGGATCTGAAACGATTCGCTCAGCTGCCGCGAGACGGTCAGGACGGGGTTGAGGCTTGTCATCGGCTCCTGAAAGATCATCGAGATCTTATTGCCCCGGATCTTATAGACCTCGCTCATCGGTGCGCCGACCAGCTCGGTGTCCCTGAAGAAGATTTCGCCGCTCTCGATATATCCGTTGCCGTCCAGCAGACGGAGGATGCTCATCGCGGAGACGGACTTGCCGCTGCCGCTCTCGCCCACAACGCCCAGCGTCTTCCCGGCTTCCACCGAGTAGGAGACGCCGTTCACTGCTTTGACGGTTCCCTTGCGGGTGGTGAAATAGGTGTGCAGGTCTTTGATTTCCAAAAGCGCCATAACGTCGTCCCTCCTTATCTGTCGTTGGATTTCGGGTCGATGGCGTCGCGCAGACCGTCGCCCATGATATTGATGCTGATCGTGGACAGCCCCAAGGCAAGCGACGGGAATACCCAGCGCCACCAGAACTTCCGGATGACCGTCGAATCGACGCATTTGTTCAGCATATTGCCCCAAGTCGGCGTCGGCTCGATGATGCCGAAGCCGAGGAAGGACAGCGTGGATTCCAGCAGCAGGCAGGTCGCCATGCTCAGCGTCAGCGACACAAGCACGACGCCGAGGACGTTCGGCATGATGTGGCGGAAGATGATGACGCGCTCCCGGATCCCCATCGCCTGCGCCGCCGTGACGAACTCGTTCTGCTTCTCGCTCAGAATCTGCGCCCTCGCGAGCCGGGCGAAGCCGGGCCAGTTGAGGAAGCCCAGAATGAACATGATCATAATGACCCGCTGGGTGTCGCTGATCCGGTTGCTCACAACCGCCGCCAGCATGATCGCGAGCGGGATGAACGGGATCGAGGAGAAGACCTCGCCGAGCCGCATGATGAACATATCGGTCTTGCCGCCGAAGTAGCCGCTCATGCCGCCCAGCAGGATCCCGATAAAGCCGGAGATGAGGACCGAGATAAAGCCCACCGTCAGGCTGATCCGCCCGCCGTAGATCAAGCGGGTAAAGACGTCGCGGCCCGATTGGTCGGTGCCCATCAGGTAGCCGCGCTGGCCCCATGTGGCGACGCCGCCCTCGCTGGTCAGCGCCGCGTTTTGGTAGTAGCCCGCGATGACCTTGTCGTAGCCCGTGAGGGAGGGATAGTTGATCTGTCCGAACGAGTTCTCACCCCAAGAAACCACCGACCCGTCGTCCAAAAGCGCGGAAAAGTGGGTGCGGCCGCCGTCGATCTGGGTGACCCGCCCTTGGATTTCCTCCGGAACGGTGAGCTGCTCCCGTTCGGTTGTCGGGCCCCATGTGATCACCCGTCCGTCGTCCAGCAGGGCCGCGCCGATCTTATCGGTGGAGGCGACCGCGACGGCGTGCCCCTGCACCTCGTCCGGCACCCGCGAAAAGCCGGTGTCGGTACGGGTGAGCGCCATTACGTTGCCGTCGTTTGTCAGGCCGATCGCCGTCGCGATGTTGATCGCGAACGCCTTGTAGCTGCCCTGATGATCCGAGGCGCGGAAGGTAAACTGGCTGTCGTTGCCCCAGAAGTAGAGGTTGCCGCCGCTGTCGAGGGCGATCGTGACCCACTGGCCCGCCTGAATGTCCACGATGTCCTTGCCTTGGGCGTCCTCGTTGATCTTGGTGATGTTCATCCGGTCGTTGCCCCAGCTGTAGATCGTGCCGTCCTCGGCGACCGCAGAGGCGTGGTCGAGTCCGCACGCGATCAGCTTCAGCGGCTTCATGTCGGCCGGCAGGTCCTTCAGCTTCGCCGCCGTGTCGTACATCGTGCCCCACATGTGGAGCTTTCCGTTTTGGTCGATTCCCATGCCGTACGTCGACCCGATGTCCATCGCCTTGATGTTGCCCGCGAGGGCGTCCGGCACCCGGAGGTAGTCCAGCGACGGCGGGAGGTTGATCCGGGTGGAGTCGGTGTAGGTCAGGTCGATCGGGATGACCAGCGAGGTGATCAGGCAGCCGAAGAAGATGAAGGCGAAAATCGCCATGCCGACGATGCTCAGGCGGCGCGAGAAGAAGTTCCGGGCCGCGGTGCGTCCCGGGCTTTGCACCATCTCCTCGCGGAAGAGGTCTTTTTGCTTCTTACCCATTTTTGTCCCCTCCCCCTATGTCAGCCTGACACGCGGGTCAACCACCGTATACGCGAGGTCGATGATCAGGTTGCCCACCAGTCCGATAATCACATAGAACATCTCGAGCGCCATCGCGACGGCGAAGTCCGCGCCGGTGATCGAGTCGATCAGGAGCTTGCCCATCCCGTTCCAGTTGAAGATGCTCTCCACCATCACGGAGCCGCCGAACATCCCCAAGAACCAGCCGATCAGCACCGTGATGAACGGGATCAGGGAGTTGCGGAAGGCGTGGCCGTAGATGACGACCTTTTCCCGCAGACCCTTCGCCCGGGCGGTGCGGATGTAGTCCATCCGCAGGGCGTCGATCATCGTGGCGCGGATATACCGCGTCAGCGACGCGAGCGAGGTGAAGGTCATCACGCCCACCGGGAGGATCATGTGCTTCGCCCTGTCGAGCGCCGCGGCAAAGCCGGTGAGCTGCGTGCCCGGCGTATACATGCCCGAAATCGGCGTCCAGCCCAGCACCAGAGAGAAGAGGAGGATCACGGTCAGCGCGATGATGAAGGTCGGCAGGCTGTACCCGAGGATGGTGACCACCTGCACCGAGTTGTCGTAGATCTTTCCCTTCCGCACCGCCGTGGAGATTCCCAGCGGGATGCATATGGCGAAGACGAAAATCATCGTCACCGCGTTGAGCAGGATGGTCGCGGCCATCGGAGATTTGATGATCTCGATGACCGGCCTCCGGTATTTGACCGAGGTGCCGAAGTCGCCGGTTAGCATCCGCCCCATCCATTTCGCGTATTGGACGGGAATGGGCTGGTCCAGACCCAGCTTGATCCGGAACGCCTCTTGGTAGCGCTCGTATTCGGCCGGCGTCATCTCCTGCTGCATTCCGCTGGTATACATCTCCACGACGTCTACCGGCATCAGCTTGTACATCGCGAACAGGAGGACGCTCAGCAGGAGAAACACCACAATGATATATAAAACGCGCCTGAGTATATAGCTCAGCAAGGTATTTTCACCTCCGCGGGTTTTTCGAAGTTAAGCGGGAATCGGGGGGCGGCTGGTAATCCGGCCGCCCCCCAAAATACTAGAAGTTACTCTTCAATCCAGCAATCGATGAGCGCCGCGGCGACGGGGTAGGTGTCGACTCTTTCGTATCCTTTGAGTTTGCTCTTGAAGAAGTCGTGGTATTCGTCGGCGTAGAGCGGGATGTCCGGGAGGATCTTGTTGAAGCGGGTGACGAATTTCATCCAGTTCGCGAAATAGGTCTCCTTGTCGCCGCTCTCGGTGTTCTGCATCGCCATCGTGGCGTCATACAGCTCTTGGTCGGCGATGAAGTTGCTGTTGTACTGGCCGAAGGAGGTCGGGTCGGTGTCGTAGTAGTACCACGGGGAGTCGGCGGTGGCGAAGCCGGTGCCGCCGTTCATCATGCCGTAGGCTTTGTCGCCTTCGCCGGAGCGGGCCGCGAAGTACGCTTCGCTCTCCAGCATGTCTTGGTTGATCTGCATACCGACCTCAAGGGCGTTGGGGAGGAGGAAGGTGCCGAACATTTCGGAGACCGGGCTTTGCGCCGGGGTCGGGGAACCCATCTCGACGATCAGCGGCATCAGGGTGCCGTCGTCGAGCTGTTTGTAGCGGATGCCGCTCTCGTAGGCGCCGCCTGTCTCGTTCAGGGTCCAGCCGCCGGCGACCAGTTCCTCGACGGCCTTCTCAAGGTTCAGGGTGTAGGAGATCATGGTGTCTTCCACGAGGTCTTTGTTCTCTTGGTACATCCACTGGGCGGCGCCGTAGCGGCTGTTGACGATGCTGCCGAAGCCGCCGGTGAACTGACGGACCAGCTCTTCGCGGTCGAGGCAGTAGGCGATTGCGCGGCGGACTTCCTCAAACTGGGTGGGGCCGTGGTCGCAGCGGAAGACGACAAGGCCGTAGCCGTTACGCGGGAAGGAGATATAGCTGCCGCTTCCGTCCTCGACCGCGTCGAGGCCGGCGTTGATGTTGGTCGCGCCGCCGAGTCCGGTGATCAGGTCGAGGGAGCCGGCTCTGAACTCGTCGATCAGGGTGGCGTTGGCGGCCTGATAGATGACGAGGGTTTCGATCATCGGCTTGGTGCCCTCATAGTTGCCGATATAGTTCGGGTTGACCTTCAGGGTCGCCTGAGAGGCGGCCGAGTCATAGCTCACGAACTGGTAGGGGCCGTCCGTGACGGAGGGGTTGTAGCGCTGTCCGGTGGTGGGGTCGTTGATGGTGGTTTGGAGCAGCTCGGCTGTCAGCTCGACGCCGGTCAGCTCCGCGCCGTTGGCGCCCTCGACGACGTCGACGCCCGGGGCATAGACGTGGTACGGGGTGGCTCCGACCGAGGCGTTGACGATCGAGTACCAGTACGGGAAGTTCGGGTATCCGTCGGTCTCGGCGTCGATCGAGAAGGAGAACTTATAGGTGTCGAGCAGGTGAAGCCCGGAGATGCTGGTGGCTTCGCCGTTGATGTAGGGCAGCGCGCCGGTGTAGATCTCCATGCCGTAGGCGAGGTCGGACTCAAGCCCTTCCGCGCCCATCGCGGGATGGCAGGAGAAGAGGAAGGAGAAGACATAGTCCTTCGCGGTGATCTCGGTGCCGTCGTTGTACACCAGACCGGGGTTGATTTCGATCGTGTAGGTGTGGGAACCGTCGTCGTTGACGGTTTCCTCAAAGTTCTTGACGGACGTGGGGTTGATGATGAACTCGCCGCCGCGCGTGAACGCGACGGTGCTGTAGCCGCCGAGCAGCTCTTTAATGGCGGCGTTGCCGACGGCGTTGCCCCAGCCGCTCATCATGTTGGCGTCCAGACCGTTGAAGTAGACGATCAGGCTGCCGCTGGGCGTGGTGGGACGCCCGCCTTCCGGCTGGTCCGGGGTGTCGGGCGTGTCGCCGGTGTTGTCGTCCGGGGTATCCGGGGTGTCGGGCGTGTCGCCGGTGGCGGGATCGTTGTTCGTGGTCGGCGCGTCGCCGCTGGGCGACGCCGATGAGCAGGCGGCAAGCAGGGCCAGCAGCATCAGAAGTGCCAACGCAAGAGAAAGGGTTTTTTTCATGAAGTCATCCTCCTAACCTATTCTGTCAGAGTCCCGACAGTTTTACCGATTATATCATAGATACTTCTGAAATGCAATCGAAAATTCACGGAATTTTTACACAAACGGGCCGCTCCGCCCTCCCGATTGTCCGTTGCCAATTGCGCCGGCCTATGGTATACTCACTGTAAAGTCCCCGGAAGGAAGGTTTTCCAAACTGCTGTACCTATACGAAACCCACCTCCACACCGCGCCGGTGAGCCGCTGCGCGGAGGCGACGCCCCGCGAGCAGGCGAAGGCTTACAAAGAGCGCGGCTACGCCGGGATCATCGTCACGGACCACTTCCTCAACGGCAACACCGGCTGTCCCAAGGGCCTGTCGTGGGCCGACGCGATGACGTTTTTCTGTTCGGGCTACGAAGCCGCGAAGGCCGAAGGGGACAAGCTCGGCTTGGACGTATTCTTCGGCCTTGAGTACGCCGTCCGGGGGACGGAATTCCTCCTCTACGGCCTGACGCCCGAATTCCTTTTCAACCACCCCGGGATGGATACCCTCTCGGCCGCGCAAATCAGTGCCCTGACGCGGAGCGCCGGCGGCTACGTCGCCCAAGCCCACCCCTACCGCTCCGCTTGGTGGATCGAGCGCCCCTACCCGGTCGATCCGGGGCTGATCGACGGGATCGAAACGTTCAACGCCGGCAACTTCGACCCGGAGATCAACGCCTTGGCCCATGAGTTCGCCGAGCTGAACCGCCTTCCGGCGCAGTCGGGCACCGACTCGCACTTCGCGGAGCAGCCGTTCACCGGCGGCGTCGCCCTGCGGGAACGGGCGGGCGATATTTTTGACATTATCAACGCGATCAAAACGGGACGGGTGGAATTGATCACGCCATGAACCTATACCGCAGGTATCTCCCCAAATACAAGCGCTCCTTCGTCACGGCGCTCCTCTGCGTCGCGTGCGAGGCGCTCTGCGACCTGCTGGGGCCGACGCTGATGAGCCGGGTGATCAACGACGGCGTCGGGCCGGGTTCGCTTCGCGGGGTGCTGACGTGGGGCGGGTGGATGATGCTGGCGACCGCCTGCGGCGCGGGGTTCGCGATCACCCGCAACATACTGGCGTCCCGGGTTTCGCAGCGGATCGGGGCGGAGCTTCGGGAGGACCTGTTCGGCAAGGTGATGAATTTCTCCGAATCGGGCGCGGACCGGATAGAGAGCGGCTCGCTGATCACCCGGCTGACAAACGACACCGCGCAGGTGACCCAGTTCATCAACGGCGTCATGCGGGTCTTCCTCAAAGCGCCGATCAACTGTATCGGCAGCATCGCGCTGGCGTCGGCGCTCAACCTGCGGCTCAGCCTGATTGTCTACGGCGTCGCGGCGGCGGTCGGGGCGTTGATTTTCTTCAGCATGAAGCTCAGCTACCCCCGGTTCGCGGCGCTCCAGAAGGCGACGGACCGGATGAACACGGCGGTGCAGGAATACCTGACCGGCGTCCGGCTGGTCAAGGCGTTCGGCACGACGGGGCAGGAGGCCGGGCGCTTTGCCGAAACCAACGGCGAGCTGCGCCGGCGCGGGGTCGCGTCGCAGAGGATCATCACGGTGACCTCGCCGGTGATGACGCTCGCGGTGGGGCTGGGTTCGGCCGCCGCGATCTACTGGGGGAGCAGGCTCTTTGAGGCGGACCTCGCCCGCCCGGGCGACATCTCGGCGTTCATCATGTATATGGCGCAGATCCTGACCTCCCTGCTGATGATCACCAACATATTCAATACGTTCGTCCGCACCCGCGCGTCGTCGGCCAGAATCGCGGAAATCTTCGGCTGCCCGGACGATTTCCCGTCGGACTGCCCGGACGGCGGGCCGGGTAATTTTTCAGCCCGCGGCATCGCCTTCGAGGACGTGACCTTCACCTACCCCGGCTCGTCCGTACCGGCGCTGGAGGGCGTCAGTTTTTCGGTTTCGCCCGGCGAAAAGCTCGCGGTGATCGGGTCGACGGGAAGCGGGAAGTCCACCCTCTGCTGGCTCGCGCTCCGCTTCTACGACGTATCGGGCGGGCGGATCCTCTTGGGCGGGCGGGACATCCGGACCCTGCCGGCGGAGGCTGTGCGGGGCGCGGTCGCGATCGCGCCGCAGAAGGCGGCGCTCTTCAGCGGAAGCGTCGCCGATAACCTGCGCTGGGGGGACCCCGGCGCGGACGAAGCCGATATGCAAGCAGCCGTCTCGCTGGCGCAGGCGGGGTTCATCGGGGAGATGCGGGGCGGGTTCGACAGCCTTTTGGGCGCGGGCGCGGTCAACCTGTCGGGGGGGCAGAAGCAGCGCGTGTCGATCGCGCGCGCCCTGCTCAAGCCGGGCGGCATCCTGATACTGGACGACGCCACCGGCGCGCTGGACGCCGTGACGGAGGCGAAGGTCCGGAACGCGCTCCTCGCCGCGGACAGGACGCTGATCATGGTCACCCAGCGGTGCGCCGCCGCGATGTTCGCCGACAAGATCCTCGTGCTGGAGGACGGACGGCCCGCCGGCCTCGGCACCCACGCCGAGCTGATGGACGCCTGCGATGTCTACCGCCAGATCTACCAATCGCAGATTGAATCCGCGTAGCCCCCTTCCGTTTGGGAGGGTGCGCCGCCGCGTTCGGCGGGGGGCGCGAAGGGGAGGGATACCGTGCAGCAACAGGGAAAGCAGCCCCAGATGGGGCGGTTCGGCGTCGGGGGAGGGCCGGGGCGCTTCGCCCCGTCCGCGAGGGCGGCCGACGCGGGGAAAACCTTCCGCCGGGTGATGAGGGTCTATCTGCGCTGGAAGAAGCCGGTTCTGGCCGCCGCCGCGCTTACGCTGGTTTCCTCCGGCGTCGCGGTCGCGGCGCCCTACCTCTCCGGGCTGGCTTTCAACGCGATGGAGGCGTCGGACGGGAAGACGCTGTACCTCCTGCTGACGGCGCTCGTCGGGATGCACGCCGTCAACTGGCTGGCCGCGACCGCGAGCGGGCTGCTGCTGCTCAACGTAAGCCAGCTGCTGGTGTCCGCCCTCCGCTCGGAGTTCTTTGAAAAGCTGCAAAAGCTGCCGCTGCAATTCTTCGATACCCGCCCCCACGGCGACACGATGAGCCGCCTGACGAACGACGCCGACAACATCAGCTCGACCATCGCCCAGACGACGACCCAGCTCGTCTCGTCCGTCCTGACCCTCGCCGGATCGCTCTCCCTGATGCTGGCCCTCAGCGTCCCGCTCACGCTCACGGTCTTGGTCAGCGTGCCGCTGGTCGCGGCCCTGACCCGGGTGATCACCAAGAAGAGCCGGGCGCACTTCTTGGATCAGGCCGCGCGGCTCGGAACGCTGAACGGGCTGATTGAGGAGAGTATCACGGGGCTGAAGATGGTCAAGGCGTTTTGCCGGAAGGAAGCGTTCCGCGAGCGGTTTTCGCGGGTCAACGGGGAGCTGTACCAGTCCAGCGTCAAGGCGCAGATTTGGTCGGGCGGGATGATGCCGCTGGTCAACGTCATCAACAACCTGACGTTCACGCTCGTCGCGGTCGTCGGCGGTCTGCTGTCGGTCCGGAGCGGGCTTTTGGTCGGGACATTGGTGAGCTTCCTCAGCTATTCCAAGCAATTCGGGCACCCGCTGAACGCCATCGCGGGGATGTTCAACACGATCCAGTCCGCCCTCGCCGGAGCCGAGCGGATTTTTGAGGTGATGGACCAAACCGAGGAGAAGCCCGATCAGCCCGGCGCGGTTTCGCTGGAAAACCCCCAAGGGAGGGTGGCGTTCGAGAACGTCAGCTTCGGCTACGAGACGGGGCGGCCAGTCTTGAACGGCGTCAGCTTCCGCGTCGAGCCGGGCGAGACGGTGGCGCTGGTCGGCGAGACGGGGGCGGGGAAGACAACCGTCGTCAATCTGCTGACCCGGTTCTACGACGTGAGCGGCGGCAGGATCACCATCGACGGCGTCCCGGTGGAGACAGCCGCGCGCGGGAGCCTCCGGCGGTGCTTCTCGGCGGTGCTTCAGGAGACCTGCCTTTTCTCCGGCACGGTGATGGACAACATACGCTACGGCGCGCCCGGCGCTTCGGACGAAGAGGTGATCGCCGCCGCGAAGCTTGTGAGCGCGCATCCGTTTATCATGAGACTGCCGAAGGGGTATCAGACGCTTGTCTCGGGAAGCGCGGACACCCTCAGCGAGGGCCAGCGGCAGCTCTTGGCGATTGCCCGCGCCGTGCTGCGGAGCGCGCCCATCCTGATCCTCGACGAGGCGACCAGCTCCGTTGACACAAAGACCGAGAAGGACATCCAGCGCGCCTTGGTGCGGCTGACGGCAAACCGGACCTCCTTTTTGATCGCGCACCGCCTCTCGACCATCCGGGACGCCGACAGAATCATGGTGATCGGCGGCGGCACGATCCTCGAAAGCGGCAGTCACGCGGCGCTGATGGAGAAGAAAGGCGCGTACCACACGATGGTGACGGCACAGACGACCGTAGGCGAATCAAAGCGTTGAGGTGAAAGAGAATGCTGCAAATCGAAACCCTCGTGGTGGGCGCGGTGTCCACCAACTGCTACCTCGTAAGCGACGGCGAGACGCTCGACGCGGCAATCGTGGACCCGGGCGGCGGCGCGGAGCGGATCCTGAGCCGTATCCGCGCGAACGGGCTGAACGTGCGGTATGTATTCCTGACGCACGGACATTTCGACCACATCTTGGCGCTGGAGGAGGTTCGTCCCGGCGCGGCGGTGGTGATCCACGAAAAAGACGCGGCCTACCTGCGGGACAGGTCGCTCTCCGCGCCGTTCCGTGGCTTGTCCGCGCCGGTCACCGACGCCGATATTCTGGCGAGGGACGGGGACGCGTTCCGGCTGGGCCGGTACACGGTCGAGGTGCTGCACACGCCGGGCCACACGCCGGGGAGCGTCTGCCTGCGGATACCGGAGGCCGGCGGCGGGCGGGAAGGCGTCCTGTTCACCGGCGACACGCTGTTTGAGGACGATTGCGGGCGGTGCGACCTACCCGGCGGCGACTATGCCGCCATGCTGCGGTCCCTGCGCCGCCTCGCGGCGCTGCCCGGCGACTACGCGGTCTATCCCGGGCACGACGTAGCGACCACCCTTCAGCGCGAGCGCGAGAGGAACGCGAATATGCTGGAGGCGGCGAGCCGCGCGTAAACGGTTCGAGCCGGGCTTAATACCGGTGCGAAAACGACGATACCAGCCACTGGACGACCCACCAGATCAGCATGTAGATCAGCAGGTTCGCGGGGGAGATGGCGCCGGCGGCGGACGGCTGGGTCTGCGACGCGAAATAGAACACCAAAAAGACGCCGAGGACCAGCGAAATCAGGTGGACGCAGAGGTTGATCAGGGTGAACTTGTGCAGCCGCTGACCCCCGATCACCGTCTCGGCGTAAGGGCACAGCCCGTCCCGCGCGAGGACCGCCGAAATCTTGCCGTGGAAGGGGCGTTCCGGGTCGCTCAGGGCGAGGCGCTCCTCCACCACCGGGAACTCGGGCAGGTCGGGGTTGACGCCGAATTTGTCGCGCAGCAGGGTCGGGGTGATGTTCACGTCCCGGACGGCGAGGATTCCCGTCATCTTCTGCTGCTCCAAAAGGAGGAGCGCCCCCTTCACCTGCGTCGCGGGGGTGTAGGAAACCGCCAGCACGCCGGCTAGGTCGTGGTTGACCGAGGTGAAGACCGCCGATTTTGAGCTTAGCTCGGAGGGGACTTGGATCCCCATGCTGTGCATGAAGTTGAGGGTGCCGACCATCACCCGCTCGCCGCCGACAATCCCGCTCATGCCGCCCTCAAACGCCTCCAGCGAGGAGACCGGGCGGAGATAGCCGTCCTGCCCCTTGATGATCGAGTTGAGCGCGCCGTACAGGCCGCTTCCCGACGCGTACAGCAGGGACGCGGACAGCGAGATGATCGACTCAAACGAGTGGTCGCCGAGGATCTTCAGGCCGTTCAGCGCGAGCGTTCCGGGAGGGAACAGGTCGCTGTCGCCGATGACGATGTGGCTGCCCCGGGACATCTCGACCGAACCGGCCCAGCCGGTGACGGCCCCGCCCATATGGCTTAAGCGGGCCGCGAGCCGGGAGAATACGTAGCTGAACGCGCCGAAGGTCGTCATCGGGACGCCGGCGCAGCAGAGGGCCGCGAAGGTGAAGAAGAAGTACTGCTGTTTCTGCACCCCGCCCGAGCCTGTCGCGACCGACGAATGCCCCGAAGCCGACAGCAGGCCGAGGACAAAGAAGGCGACGATCAGCAGGGGGGTCAGGAAGCGGGTGACCCGAAGCGCCACGTCGGGCGTCTCGGTCTGGGCCACAAACCCCTCCGGTTTGGCGCTGTGCCGCGCGAAGCCGGGCAGCCCGCCCCAGAGCCGTTCCTCGCTGACGACGCAGTCGCACTTGTCCTCTGTCGAGACCGCGATTTTGTAGGTCCGCGCCAGCGCGGTCTGGCGGTGGCTGACCCCCCAGAGGGCGAAAAAGACCGAGGCCGCCGACACCGCGCAGTAGGGCAGGAACCCGGCGGTGTTATAGAAGATCCCCTCCGAGGAGGTCCGCAGGACGATCGAGGCGACTTGGAGCAGCGAGGCGAAGCAGCTGAGCGCGACCAGCGTCTCCCCGCCGGGGCGCAGGCGGATCAGGTCGGCCAGCCCCTTGCCCAGTATGTCGATGCCGCACAGCATGACGGCGAATTGCAGGAGGACCATGAAGAAGAGGGTCAGGTACGGCTTCCCTTCGGCGGAATAGGTGAGGAAGCCGGGCAGGAACCCCCATGTCTGGCAGCAGCTCACGACGATCAGCGGCAGCAGCAGCACCAGCGCCAGCACCGCGCGCATCCGGAGGTTGACCGCGTAGCGCTGCGCCGCCGCGTAAGCCTGCGGAAGGGTGAGGGCCGGCGCTTCGGGCGCTTGCTTCAAGCGGGCGAGGAATTGCAGAAGGCCCGGTTTTTTCGGCTCCTCAAAGAGCTGTCCGCTGTCCTCCGGCATGAGGAACGCGTCCGACGGGGAGAAGTGCTCGCCGAATTCGGGGCTGAGGGTGAACTCGCTCAGCACCGGCTCGGCCTTCGGCTCCCCGGGGTTGGCCCGGAGCGTCTCCGCCTTTTGGGCGAACTCCTTCATCGACTTCGAGCGCTTCTCCAAGTCCTCGAACTCCAGCGTGTCGTCGTCGTCTTCGCCGGGGAGGGCGGCGCTCTTCGGCGTTTTTTTCGGTTTCTCCGGCTTCACCGGCTTCTCCTGCTTTGAGGATTCGACCGGCGGGTCGGGGGGCGTATCGGGGTTCTTGTGATACTCCGAGAGGATGTCTTCCCACCCCGGCAGCTCGGTGGTATCGGACAGCGGGGGGACGGACTTTAAGATCCGTTCCAGCTCTTCGTCAGGCATGGGCGCTCCACCTCATTCTGTATAAAAGTATCGCGGCGGCGCAGGAGACGTTCAGGGACGCCGTCTTTCCCCGCATCGGCAGGGAGATCAAATGGTCGCACAGTTCGCGGGTCAGGCGGTGCAGTCCCTCCTCCTCGTTGCCCATCACTAGGGCCGCCGGGAGGGAGAAGCTTGTCTCCAGCGCGTTTTCGCCGGCGTCGCCCGCCGCGCCGTAGATCCAAACGCCTTGATCGCGGAGGTCCCGCAAAAACGCCGGGATCCCCGGCACCCGGATCACCGGCAGGTGCTCGGCGGCGCCGGCGGCGGCCCGCGCCGTAACGGGCGAAAGGGTGGCGCTCCGGCGTTTCGGGACGACCAGCCCGTTCGCGCCGACGGCTTCGGCGGTACGGATCACCGCGCCCAAATTCCGCTCGTCGTGGATGCCGTCGCAGACGACGCAGAGGAAGTCTTTGTCAATGCCGCCGAACAGGGCCTCGACCGAGCCGTAGGCGTACGCCGCGACGGTCGCGATCACGCCCTGATGGCTGCCGGTTTGGCTGAGCCGGTCCAGCCGGTCCCTGTCGCACTGCACGACGGCGCTTCCGGCTTCCCGCGCGGCGCCGATCAAAGCGCCCAGACCCTTCGCGCCGGACAGGACATAGAGCTTGTCTACAGGGCGGCCGGCCGCCAGCGCTTCGGCGATCGCCCGGCGGCCCTCCAGCTGGCGTTCCTCCTGCTGGCTCAACGGCGCTCCTCCCGTTTCCGCGTCGGGTTGACGATGTCCCGCCAGCCCAAATCGCCGCGCAGAAGGCCTTGGATCAGCACCTCGGCGGTCGCGACGTTGGTCGCGACGGGGATATTGTGCAGGTCGCAGAGGCGCAGCAGGGCGAGGTCCTGCTCGTGCGGGACCGACGCCAGCGGGTCGCGGAAGAAGAGGACGAGGTCGATTTCGTTATAGGCAATCCGCGCGCCGATCTGCTGTTCGCCGCCGTGCGCGCCGGAAAAAAACTTGGTGACGTTCAGCCCCGTCGCCTCGCTGACCAAATTGCCGGTCGTCGCGGTCGCGAACAGGGAGTGCTTTGCGAAGATGCCGCAATAGGCGATGCAGAACTGCACCATCAGCTCCTTCTTTTGATCGTGCGCGATGAGGGCAATGTTCATGAATACCTCCAATTCTATAACAAAAAAGCGTTAGCCTTCGACTTTCCATTCCCTGAGGCGGCGGGGGATCGGGCATTCCCGCCCCATCATGCGCTCCGCGATGTTGCACAGGGCGCTGCCGGCGCCTTTCCGGCCCGCCAGCACGAGCGGGATGTTGTGGTTCTGCGCCGCGCTGACCATCTCGTCCTCCGGGACGATGCCGAGGAGGGGCAGGCCGACGGTGTCCATCGCCTCGTCGATGTTGAAAGCGTGGCGCAGACGGACCAGACGGGGCTGTACGCGGTTGACGATCAGTTTCGCCGGTTCGTGGTCCGCGAGCCGTTCGGCGCACCGGGCGCTGTCCCGCAGCGCCATCTGGTTCGGCGTCGTGACGACGATCGCGCCGGTACACGCGCCGGCAGCGAGGGCAAAGCCGGTGTCGAGGCCCGCCGTGCAGTCCACCAAGACGAAATCGTTCGACTCGGCGAGGGTCGCGATCAGCGCCGAGAACGCCGTCCGGTCGATTGCCGAGGCCGGGGTGTGCGCGGGGGCCGCCAGAAGCTGGAGCTTTGGGATGTCGGGCCGGGATACCAGCGCGTCTTTCAGCGCGGCGCGGCCCAGCAGCACGTCGTTGAAGTCGAAGACAGCCTGTTCCTGAAGGCCGAGCGCCAAGTCGAGGTTCCGGAGGCCCGCGTCGCCGTCCACGCAGACGGTCTTGCAGCCGAGCGCCGCGAGGCAGGAGGAAAGGCCCGCGACCACCGAGGTCTTGCCCACGCCGCCCTTCCCGGAAGCGACGACGACCGAGACGCCCATCCGCCCTCCCCCTTTTCCAGCAAACTATCTCACCGTTTATTGTACACCGGAATGAGGGCAATGTCAATGGAGGCGTTTGCTTGAGTTTCCCCCTTTTTTCAATCTCTGTCTTTTTTCCGGCACGTGAAAAGCCGCTTGAAGATTATGGCGGCGGGGTTGACATTTTGGCGTTGGCGTGGCAGACTGTAGACAGGCGGGTTTGTCCGTAGCTGTGCCGCGAGCTGTTGAAAAGACTGGGACGCTAGGAATTGCATAACACGGAGGAGTAGTGTTAAGAAGATAAACCATTACATATTTGCCACATAAAAGTAAGATTAGGGGGAAGTCAAAATGGATAAAAACATATCTATAAAGAGGCTATGTGTAACTGCTATGCTAATAGCAGTTAGTGTTAGTTTAAGTGCATATATAAAAATACCCCTAGGAGATGCAATATCACTCGATTTAGGGTATTCAGTTGTAATGGTAGGTGCTATGCTTTTTGGAGGAGTATACGGGGGGATTATTGGATTTTTTTCAAGAATTATAAACGATTTGCTTGTAAAAGGATCTGTCAATGTAATTCATATTTGGTGGGCTATTGGGTCAGCATTTTTTGGCGGATTCTTAGGGCTTATATACACGCGAATTATAATTAATATACGCAAGCGGTTGTTGAAGATAGTGATAGTATCCTTAACCACTGCGTTTTCTCTATTTATT
>JAISVO010000120.1 GCA_031271525.1 Oscillospiraceae bacterium | reverse complement strand
GTCCGCTTCCATATCGAAGCAGCCGCTCTCACCCCACGAGTGGCGGTAGCCACGCTTTTGGAAGAAGAGGTGCGCTCCTCGGTTCATCGGGACCCCCGGCGTGATATAGTCGGAACCCGCGCCGATCACGACGCTGTCATATCCGTTGGCCTTGATGAAACGTTCCGATTCTATGAGCAGTGCCGAGCCGATCCCCCGGTTCCGGTACGGCTCTCCGACACAAAGTAAAAAAATGGTGTTCCCGCCGACAACCGAAACACCGGCGAGGGTACCGTCTTCTCTGTGCGCGAATACGCGGTTACCCGGATTGCCGAGGATCTCACGAACCGTCTCCTCGCTCCGCACGACCTCGGGCAGGACCTCCCTGAACAGGGTGTAGATTTCGTCGGGCATCATTCCCCAAGCATCCTCACGAACCCATCCAGTAGGCGGCGGATGAGACGGCTCAGCAAGCTTCTGGAGGGAAGCTTTTCGGCAAGCTTTGGAGAAACCGCGTAGTAGAAAGCGCAAAGGCGGCGGCCCGGACGGGTTGTGTTCAGGAACTCATCCCGCCAGCGGCGGAGACGCCGCACCTCGGGGGCCTCATCGCTACCGTATACCGCTGTCGCTATGTAACAGGCGCGCATCTTTTTGGTCGGTTCGGCGGTCTCCTCGTTATCCATAATCGGACGCATTTGATAGGCGTTCTTCAGGCTGATCCGCATGAAACAGGGCATCGTCTTGCACTGCTGAATATAGATCAAAGCCCGGTCGATATTCGGAATCTTCTGTTGATCCAAGCGGGAATACAGCGCGGTGGGCAGGATAAGGACATAATCGTAGACCGCCGTGATCTGCGCCACCGGTTCGGGAGGATCGTTCGCGACGAAGTCGCCGCCGATCCCGGTGCTTGACGGGAAGTGGCGGTATTCGCCCGCCGTCAGGCGGTTGTTGTGGTCCACCTGCACATAGCGGTAATGGTCATAACTGTTGACCGAAGTGCGGAACCCCTCCATATGGAGGACACCCGCCGTGTTCCGGGTCACCGACAGGACATCGGTCTTGATTGCCCCGGTGGTCAGCTTTAAGTACCATGTCCCCATCAAGCGGGTCAGATCGCCCGAGCGAAGCTCTTCCATATGCTTGAACCCCGACAGGAAGTATTCGCGGATCCGGCGGCAGCACTGCTCCGCCTGCTCGATAAACGCCGCGCTCATCTCCTCGGGGAGGGCCGCCGCAAGTACCTTCCAATCGCTCCACAGAACTTTGTTTAGGATTGGTTGGATGTCGAAGTCCCTTGAAATCGGATACATAAAGGTGTTGCTGTGCGGATACCAGCGATAGATCTCCAGCTCCAAAAAGACACGCGGGTCGACGGCGTCCACCGTCATGCGGCAGGATTCCGCGAAGGCCGCCCAGTAGGCGTCCCTCCACGCCTGCTCCACGGAGGAACCCCCGCGTGCAAAAAGGTCGCTCGCGACGGCGTGGGAGAATCCGTCCGGGTCTTTTAACGCGATCGGCTTGAGGTTCCGAGTCTGCGCCAAAACCAACCCCCACACCGCGCCCCAGTTTTTGGGGTCCGCAGTCAGAAGTTCTTCATAAAGCTGTTCGGCGGCGTCAAAGTTCGCCTGAGTCAAGAACGCCTGCGCGTCCAGCATCTTCTCGGGCGTCCGGTCCACAGGAGCTACGGATGCCGCAGCAGTTTGCTTCTCCAGCCGCTCCACCGCGTCCGCGACGTTGATCTTCCCGCCGCAGATCAGGCAGAACCCGACCCTGTTTTGACCCTCCAGCTGTACTTCGGCGCCGCAGCGCGGACACTTACCCTTCACAAGGGCCATCGCAACCCCTCCCTTCTGCGATGTATGCGGGAGTTGCTATTTTAGGGTAAACGGTCCCCAGATAAAGACTGTGACCGTGTTTGTTCCGGTGTTCTTCACATCGCGACCCGCTTCCATCGTACAGGTGTACAGATGGTCCTGCAGTAGCGCCTGCCCGTCGTTTATGGGGTTGCCCGGATCGCTCATGTCAATCAGGCCCGGGGAGTTGCTCGCGACAACGGTGCCGGTGCCAAGGCGGAGCATAATGTTAGTGCCTTGGGGAATCGCAACCGATTTACCCGGCTCGATCTCCACGCGGGAGGACGCGCTGGCAAGACCGGTGCCCGTCGTGCCGCCGACCCGGGCGGTGATGGCATCCACAATGCTCGCGATAAACGCCTCGTCGTTGAGCAGCGCGGAAGCGTCCACGCTACCGGGGACGCCGCCCTGCTGCGCCATTTGATCGATCGTCTGCTTCGCGAGTTCCAACTTGCCGTCGATCTCGGTCAGCGCCGCACCCGCCCGTTCGCTGACTTTGAGTTCAATCAACTCCTCGATCTTCGGGGTCAGGCTTTCAAGGTAGTCCAGTGTAACGAGGGGGTTTTCCTTGCCGCCAACTTCTGCGGCGATGGCAAAATAGCCGACAAACAGCGAGGCAACGAGGAAAAACGCCGCCGCGCCAATGACCGCTTTCTTCTGGATCATAGGGAAGTGCCTCCTAATGTATGTATTGCGCTTTTTCCGTGAAAAAGCGCTAAAAAGGCGCGGTTGTCAAGACTCAAATTGTCAGGATTCTAAGCCAAAACTCACCGCCAGCGCCGAGTCCACCAGCGTCATCAGGGAGTCGTCGAGCTTTCCCATACGCTCTTTAAGCCGTTTTTTGTCGATGGTGCGGACCTGCTCAAGCAGAACAACCGAATCGCGGGAGAGACCATAGGTACGGGCGGACAGCTCAATGTGGGTGGGCAGTCTCGCCTTGCCGATCTGGCTGGTGATCGCGGCCGCGATGACCGTTGGGGAATGGCGGTTGCCGACATTGTTCTGGACAATCAGCACCGGGCGGATGCCGCCCTGTTCGCTGCCCACAACCGGGCTGAGGTCGGCGTAGTAGATGTCGCCCCTCCTGATTTGCTCGGACGGTTGAGCCGGGAGGAAGGAACCCAGCCGGACGCTCATACTGGCATCCATGCGACGTCACCTCATTATGGAAGAATGCAACCGTTCCGCACCCCGGGGGGAGGCTGATCCGGTTAACCGCATTTTTCCACAGAAAGACAACAATTATACGCGATATTAGTATAACATATGTGGAGGCGCTTTGCAATAGAGGCGTCGCTCCGACCGCTTTTTTTCTTGCGCGGGCGTCCGGGGTGTGATAAAATATCCCCATGAAGCTTTTGAATGTGGAAATCAGCGCCGTCGCGGCGCTGGCACCAATGGCGGGCGTCACCGACTGGGCATTCCGCACTGTCTGCCGTGAGGTTGCGCCGGTCTATACCGTCACCGAGATGGTGAGCGCCAAAGCGCTCTGCTACCAAGACAAAAAATCCCGCCAACTGCTCCGGCTCGGCGGGGACGAGCACCCGGCGGCGGCGCAGATCTTTGGTTCCGATCCGGGCTGTATGGCGGAGGGGGCGCTCCGGGCGCTGGACATCTCGGGCGCGGATGTGCTGGACATCAACATGGGCTGCCCGACCCCGAAAATTGTTCGGAACGGGGATGGGTGCGCCCTGATGCGTTCCCCCGAGCTTGCCACGAACATCGTCAGGACGGTGGTCGACGCCGTCAAAGTTCCGGTAACCGTGAAGATGCGGCTCGGCTTCGACGGGGGGAGCCTCAACGCGGCGGAATTCGCTGAAAGGCTTGAACAAGCGGGAGCTTCGGGTTTCTGCGTACATGGGCGGACCGGGCGGCAGGGCTACTCGGGCCGCGCCGACTGGAGCGGCATCGCGAAGGTCGTTAAGGCCGTGTCGGTGCCGGTGATCGCGAACGGCGACATTTTTTCCTTAAGCGACTTGGTGCGCTGCCTGAAGGTCACCGGAGCGGCGATGGGGATGATCGGACGGGCGAGTATGGGAAACCCTTGCGTCTTTGTCCCGGAAGGGCAGACTTTCCGTACCGATATAGCGAGACGCCACTTTGAGCTGCTGGTCTCCGACAAGGGAGAGAAGGTGGCGTGCCTAGAAATGCGCCGCCACTTGGCGTGGTATACGAGGGGACTTCCTTTTGCGGCCTTTTTCCGCCGGGAGATGAACACCCTCGCGACGCCCGAGGATTTTGCCCGTTTACTGCGCCGGATGGACCGGGAGGGGGATCCGTATGGATGAATTCTCAGTGTTTGTGCAACAGCACGAAAAAGCGGTATACAACATCTGTCTGCGTTCCTGCCGGTCGGCCGACGATGCCTTTGACCTGTGCCAAGAGGTCTTCATCAAGGCTTGGCGCGGGATGGAGACGTTTCGCGGCGACGCGTCGCCCTCCACCTGGCTCTACCGAATGGCGGTCAACACCTGCACCGACTACGCCCGAAAGAAAGCGCGGGGGCGGGAAATGCTTCCCCTCACCGACTCCGAGCTGTCGGTGCCGGACGAGCGGTTTGAACCGGCGCTGGCACTGGAGAAGAAGGAACTGGCTTCCGCTTTGGAAGACGCGCTGTATAAGCTTCCGTGCGAAGCGCGGCAAATCCTCCTGCTCCGGGAGACCGCCGGGCTGAGCTACAAAGAGATCGGCGAGGCGACGGGGCTGGAGGAGGGGACCGTGAAAAGCCGTCTCGCGCGGGCGCGGACAGCTTTGCGGGAACTTTTGATTAAAAGCGGGAACGTTTCGCCGGATCGAGCGTCTAACAGTCGGAAGGGGGTGGGCCGGAGATGAACCGATGCGATATCGAAGCCGTCAGCGCGCTGTTGGACGGCGAGCTTAGCGAGACCGACGCCGCCCTTCTGCGGGAGCACATGGAGGACTGTCCGTCCTGCCGGGCACTGTATCAAGACTTTTTAGCCATGCGGGACGGGTTCGCCGGCCTTGAGGAAAACGCGCCCGACACCCTCGTGCCCGGGACGGTCTACCGTTACGGGCTTGGCGAGGAGCCGCCTCGCCGCCGACGGGTGGTCGCCAGCTTACTCGGGGTCGCGGCGTGTCTCGCCGCCGTGTGGCTAGTCTCAACCCAAGCGGAGCCACGGCCGAGCGCCACCTCGCAAAACGATATCGAGAGCGTCAGCGAGGAAGCAGGGGTCACGTTTGACGCCGCCGAACCGGCGGACGAGAACGGCTACACGGGCGGAGCCAATGACACAATGCCCGCTCCGGCAGCACCCGAAGCGCCGGCGGCTCTGCCCGAACCGGAATTATCCTTCACGGAGGACAACGCCGCGCCACCCAAGATTGCGGGCACGGATAGCGGTGCCGGAGAAGCGCCGGAAACGTATGCGGACACGCCGATGGGCGGCGCGACGAGCGGCGTGGGGCGCTTCGAGGAGGAGGGAAGTCAGGCTAATGTTGCGGAGGGATCGCCACCGGAACCCTCACCGTCCCCCTCGCCGTCACCTGACTAGAAATTTTCCAGCAGCTCAATCAGCAGGGGAAGACCCTCGCCGCCCTCCAAGTAAGAGTAACAGCCGTTGCCGCTCCCGTAGTTCCCCCTTTGCACCAGCGTCATCCCGAACGCCTCGCAGGACGCGACTTTATCGTCCATCCCCTTGACGCCGAATGCGATATGGTGGATCCCCTCACCCTTCTCGTTGAGGAAGTCCCGCCAGACACTCGGCTCCTCATTGGGCTGGATCAGCTCCAACTGAACTCCGTTTCCGACGTTGAAGAACGCCATTTGGCACTTCGCGTCAGGCGCGGGGTTCTTCTTATACTCGGTCTGTGTGACCGCGTAGTCCCCGCCGTCCATCGTCTGGGGCGGTTCGATACCGAAGAATTGCGCAAGTTTTTTCTTGGTCTTCTCGATGTCGCTGACGATCAGCGCCACTTGGGTGATGTTTTGCGTTCCGATGACTGACATAGAATTTAGCCTCCGTTCAAATCGGGTGTATGCGAACCATGCAGCGCGCCCTACATCGAAGATACGACGTCTCGCATGTCGTACAATCCGGGTTTGTCAATGCTCGCCATGAAGAGCGCGGCACGGATCGCGCCGGCGGCGAACACCTCCCGGCTCCGCGCCGAATGGGTGATTGTGATCACCTCGTCGTGACCCGCGAAGACCACCTCGTGCTCGCCGGTGATCGTACCGCCCCGCACCGAATGGATCCCGATCTCTTTATCCCCGCGCTTCTCCCGTACCGGCTGGCGGTTGTAAACCGGCTCGGGCCGGTAGGGCAGCGCGCCGGAGAGCGCGTCGTAGAGCATCAAGGCGGTGCCGCTGGGAGCGTCCACCTTGTTCCGGTGGTGGCGTTCGATGATCTCCACATCGAAATCGCTCCCCAGCGCCGACACCGCGTTTTGGACAAGCTGCAACAACAAATGTATACCAAGCGACATATTCCCCGATCGGAATACGGGGAGTTTTAGCGAAGCGACCTCTATCGCAGCCAATTGCTCCGCGTCATAGCCGGTGGAGCAGAGGATCACCGGGACACCCGCAGTCCCGCAGTACAGAAGCCCGTTCAGCGAAGCGGGCGACGAAAAATCCACAAGCACGTCGGGGCGCTCGGGGCAGTTCTCCGGCTTCGCGAAGACAGGATACTGAAAAGCGTTTGACCCGGCGATATCGCACCCCGCGATGATGTCAATGTCCTCCCGTCCGGCGCAGAGTCGGGAGACCGTTTGCCCCATACGGCCGTTGCAGCCGCAGAGCATCATTTGTATTTTCGACATAGTTTATAACAATCCGTAGTCACGCATGACGCCGACCAGATGGTCAAAATTCTTCGGGAGCATCTCGGTCAGCGGCATACGGAGTTCGCCCGAGCAGAGCCCCATCAGGTTCATCGCGGTCTTGACCGGGACGGGGTTGACCTCGCAGAAGAGGGCGTCCATCAGCGGGATCGCTTTGAGGAACCGCGCCTCGCTCTCCTTGGTGCTCCCCTCCGCGAACAGCTTGCAGATTGCCTGCATCTCGGCCGGTATGATGTTGGCCGCCACCGAGATGACGCCCAAGCCACCCAGTGCCATAATCGGGAGGGTTTCGTTGCAGTTGCCGCTCCAAACCAGCATCTCGCCGCCCAAATGGGCGCGGATCTGCGCGATCAATGAGAAGTTGCCGCTCGCCTCCTTGGTGCCGACAATCCGCTCGTGTTTCGAGAGTTCCCGATATGTATCTAAACTGTAGCTCATCCCGGTGCGGCTCGGGACATCGTAGAGGATGATCGGTCTGGTCACACGGTCCGCGATGCAATAGTAGTGCTTCACCAAGCCGTGCTGACTCGTCTTGTTGTAATAAGGGGTGACGACCAAGAGCGCGTCCGCGCCTCGGTGGCACGCCTCCAAGCTAAGCTCCAGCGCGTGCCCGGTGTCGTTGGACCCTGTGCCCGCAATGACGGGGACCCGCCCGGCGACCCGCTTGACCGCGTACCCAATGGTGTCCAGATGCTCCCTGTCGTTCATCGTGGACGCCTCGCCGGTGGTGCCGCAGGCGACAATCGCCTGTGTGCCCTCTTTGATCTGCCAGTCGATCAGCTCACCGTATTTGTCGTAGTCCACGTTTCCCTCGCGGAAGGGAGTGACAATCGCGACCGCCGAACCGGTGAATACCGGGGTTTTCATGGTTGACGCCTCCTAAAAAGATGAATAGGGAAGTCCCTGTGCCTCGGCCACAGCCTTGTTCATGATCTTACCTTGACAGACATTCAAGCCTTTTGCCAGCGCGGGGTTCTCCCGGAGCGCCTTCTCCGCGCCCTTGTTCGCGAGTTGGAGGGCATAGGGCATGGTGGCGTTCGCCAGCGCGAAGGTAGAGGTGCGGGGAACCGCGCCGGGCATGTTGGGGACCGAGTAATGTACGATACCGTGCTCGACATAGTAGGGGCTTTCGTGGCTCGTCAGCCGGTCGACCGTCTCGACCGAGCCGCCTTGGTCGATTGCGATGTCCACTACCACCGCGCCGGGACGCATACTCTCCACCATCCTCCGGGTGACGACCTTCGGGGCGCGCCCGCCGGGGATCAGCACCGCGCCGATCAGCAGGTCCGCCTCCTCCGCCGCTTTTGCGATATTGTAGCTGTTTGACATCAGGGTGACGACGCCGAGGATGTCGTTAATATATGCGAGCCGCTCCAGCGAGATGTCGAGGATGGTGACCCTCGCCCCAAGCCCCGCCGCCATCTTGGCGGCGTTCAGACCGACGACGCCGCCGCCGACAATGACAACGTGGCCCGGTTCCACCCCTGGGACGCCGCCCAAGAGGATCCCCCGGCCCTCGTTGTACTTCTGGAGGAGGGTCGCTCCCACCTGCACCGACATCCGGCCCGCAATCGCGCTCATCGGCGCCAAAAGGGGGAGGGATCGGTCGGGGAGCTGCACCGTCTCATAGGCGATCGCCGTAACGTTCGCGTCCAGCAGGGCTTTCGTCTGAAGCGGATCAGGCGCGAGATGGAGGTACGTAAACAACACCTGTCCCGGTTTGAGGTATGGATACTCCGCAGGGAGCGGCTCCTTGACTTTGTAGATCATATCGGCTGCTTGATACACGTCCTCCGCGCTTGGAAGGATCTCCGCCCCCGCCGCCGCGTACTCGGCGTCGCTGAAGCCGCTGCCGAGACCCGCGCCGGTTTCGATAAAGACGGTGTGCCCCGCCTCGGCAAAACTGGAGACACCGGAGGGCAACGCCGCCACCCGATTCTCCTGCGACTTGATTTCCCTCGGTATACCGATCCTCATGAGATATAACCCTCCGCGCACAGCAGCTCGGCGAGGAGGACGCCGCCCCCGGCGGCGCCCCGCAGGGTGTTGTGGGACAGCGAGACAAATTTGATGTCGTACTGACTGTCCTCCCGGAGACGGCCTACCGACACCGCCATGCCGCCCTCTAGACCCCGGTCCAGACGAGTCTGGGGGCGGTCATTCTCAGTAAAGACATGCAGGAATTTCCGGGGCGCGGACGGCAGCGCCAGAGCTTGGGGGATGCCGGAATAGCTGTTCCAGCGGGAAAGAACCTCGTCCAGCGAAGGCTTTTGGCGAAAGGAGGCGAAGACCGCCGCCATGTGACCGTTACTCACAGGGACGCGGAGGCACTGCACCGTGATCGACGGCTCGTTCGCCGGAATGATGATGCCATCCTGCACAGAGCCCCAGATTTTTAACGGCTCGACCTCGCTTTTCTCCTCCTCGCCCGGGATATATGGGATGATGTTGTCCACCATTTCGGGCCAGCGTTCAAAGGTTTTGCTCGCTCCGGAGATTGCTTGGTAGGTACACGCCAACACCTTCTCCAGCCCGAACTCCATCAGGGGATGGAGAGCCGGGAGATAACTCTGCAGCGAGCAGTTGCTCTTGACCGCG
>JAISVO010000169.1 GCA_031271525.1 Oscillospiraceae bacterium | reverse complement strand
TGTTCCAGACCGGCGCAAATCCGTTCCGCCCAGCGGAACTTTTTCTCGTGGTCGGCGGCTTTTGACAGGGGATTACCCTGCATGATCTCCCTCGCGGCATCCTCCCCTACGTTGCGCGTAAGGCTTTCGTAAAGCCGGATTGCGTGCGGGTTGTCGTTTGCGGGCATGGGTAAAAATCTCCTTACCTTCCGTTTTGGCGGTTATAGTTACGCAGATACGCGGCGAGGCCTATGCAGAGCTTTGCGGCGCCTACCGGCTGCACTCTGTAGCCCGCCCGTATCATACGTTCGCTCTAATCGCGCTGTCTCAAGGAAAACAATTACAAACTTTGCAGCACGCCCAGTTTGAGCAGCACCAAAATGACCAGCACCGCGAGGTTTCCCAAAAGTGAGAGGAACATTAAGCCGAAGGGCAGGGTGAAAACCCGCACCATTTCGTAATTCTTACGCGTGCGACGGCCACGGAACCTCACCATCGCGGCCACGGTGAGGATTGTCAGCAGAACCTGACCCACTATACTAACAAGCTGCATACCGCCGGAGGGCGGGTAGTTTGCCCACCAGAAGTAATTGAGCAACGTCGCAATTCCGGTGAAAATTGCCAGAAATAACATTGGAGGAACCCTCTTTCTTATATTTGTATCGAACGGCGGTTTATTTTTCTTTAGCAAAAACGGCTGGGCGGGCATTACCGTATCCCGGCTGTTATTTATTAATTGTTAACCGCTGTGGTGCTGGCGGCAGACAGCATCAGCTTGATCCGGTTGAGCTGATTGACCTCGGACGCGCCCGGATCGTAGTCGATCGGCACGATGTTGGATTGGGGGAACAGCTCACGGAGCTTCCGGATCATCCCCTTGCCGGTCACGTGGTTCGGCAGACAGGCGAACGGCTGGGCGCAGATGATGTTTGGCACGTTGCTTTCGATCAGCTCCATCATCTCGGCGGTCAGCAGCCAGCCTTCGCCGCATTGATTTGCCACCGACAGCACCTGCGACGCCTTCTCGGCAAGCTCGTGGATCGACGCCTCGGGACTGAAACGGGACGAGGCGCGGAGCCACTTTTTCACGGCGTTCTCGTAGCGGTAGACAAGACGGATCAGCAGGTCCATCATCGCGGCGGCAACCCCCGAAGTGCCTAGAATCTCATGCTTAATCACATTATTAAGGAACCCATATTGGAAGAACCCCAGCAGTCCGGGGACGACCGCCTCAAACCCCTCCCGCTCAATAACCGCGACGGCGTTGTTGTTGGCGTCGGGGTGGAATTTTACCAAGATCTCGCCGACAAGGCCGACGCGGGGCTTTCGGGGGATGTCCGCCAGCGGGAGCGCTTCAAAGTCTGCGACAATCTTCTCGGCGGTCGCCGAGAGGGCCAGCCCGCCGTTTGCGAGGAAAAGCTCGGCGCAGTCGGAAAGCCATTTGCGGTAGAGCGCGTTGGCGCTTCCGGGTTCCAGCTCATAGGGACGGGTGCGAAGGAGGACGTTTTGCAAAAGATCGCCTAGGACAAACGCCTTAAACGCGCCGTTGACCAGCCCGGGGGTGAACTTCACTCCGGAATTCTTCTCCAAGCCCGAGACCGACAGCGCGACCACCGTGACCTGCGGCATTCCGGCTTCCCGGAGGGCGCGGCGGAGAAGAGCGACATAGTTTGTGGCGCGGCAGCCGCCTCCCGTCTGGGTTAAGAATATTGAGGTGCTGTCCGGGTCGTACTTACCCGACAGCATCGCCCGCATCAGCTGCCCCACGACGACGATTGTGGGGTAGCACGCGTCGTTGTTGACGAAGCGAAGACCCGTTTCGATGTCCTCGTGGCTTGTCGTCTTCAATATGTGGAAGTCGTAGCCCGCGTGGCGGAGGAGGGCTTCGATCAGCTCGAAGTGGACGGGAGACATCTGGGGCGCTAAGATGGTATGGCTCTTCTTCATTTCATTGGTAAATTCCCGCCGCCGATAGACATAGGGGCGCTGCGCCGCCGCCGGGGGCCGGCCCAGCCGTCCCGACAGCGCCGCCGCGAGGGAGCGCATCCGGATCCGCGCCGCGCCGAGAGAGTTGATCTCATCAATCTTTAAGGCGGTGTAGATTTTTCCGGAGGCCGAGAGAATCTCCTGAACCTGATCGGTCGTCACGGCGTCCAAGCCACAGCCGAAGGAGTTGAGCTGCACCAGTTGGAGGTTTGGGTGGGTCGCGACAAACGCCGCCGCGTCGTAAAGGCGGGTATGGTACATCCACTGGTCGAAGACGCGGAGGGGGCGCTGCGCCGGCGCCAGATGGGCGACCGAGTCTTCCGTCAGGACGGCAAAGCCCAGCGAGGCGATCATCCGGGGCAGCCCGTGGTGGATTTCGGGGTCAGCGTGATAGGGGCGTCCGGCGAGAACCACCCCGGTCTTGCGGTTTTCCTCCAGCCAGCGCACCGTCTCCTCGCCCCGCCGCGCCATCGAGGCCCGGAACGAATCCATCTCGGTAAATCCCGCGTCCAAGGCGCGGCGCACCTTACCCAGCGGGAGATTCCAAGCCGCGAGGGCTTTCGTCAGGGTTTTCGCCATCTTGTCCCGGTGGGCCAGCGACAGGAACGGTTTTAAGAAAACCG
>JAISVO010000014.1 GCA_031271525.1 Oscillospiraceae bacterium | reverse complement strand
CGGGCAAAGACGCTGAGGATGCCGTTCCGCATGGCCCCAATGAAGCCGAAAACATCCAAGTATCCGGAGCGGCTCAGCATTAGCAGCCCGGCGAGGACGAACATACCATACCGCTCGATCTGCATAAACCGCCAATACAGGCGGTCCGGCAGGAACGCGCCGAGTACCTTGGACCCGTCCAGCGGCGGGATCGGGATCAGGTTGAAGAGACCCAAGCCGATATTGATCAACGCTATGTTGAAGACTAGGCTATACAGCACCGAGAGGACGGTGGGCGAAGCGCTGGTGATGTAGGTCACCGCAGTGTCAATGGGAAAGAGGCGCATCAAGCCCACTGCGATGAACGCCAGCAGGAAGTTGCTCATCGGCCCGGCGAGCGACGTCAGCGCCATGTCCCGCTTGGGTTTATCGAAGAAGCGGGGGTTGACCATCACCGGCTTCGCCCAGCCGAACCCCGCCAGAAGAATCAACAGCGCGCCAAAGGGATCAATGTGCTTCATCGGGTTGAAGCTCAGGCGTCCGTCGTTCTTTGCCGTGGGATCCCCCAGAGCGTACGCCGCCCAGCCGTGCGCCATCTCATGGATGATAAAGTTGACCATCATCGCCAAAACGACGACGAATATCTCGATGACCGTCTGACCGATCGGCAGCCGCTGTGAAATGATATTGATCAGCAATCCGCTTTCCCCTCCTTATACGTCCCTGTCGGAAACGTCTTCCCAAGTCTCGCGCCGAACCGCCACGAAGGGCTTTCCGCCCCGCAGCATGACGACCGGCGGCTTGGGTACACGGTTATAATGCGACGCCATCGAATAGTTATACGCGCCGGTGTGCAGGACTGCGAGTTTGTCCCCCGGCTTCACCGGCTGGATCCGCATATCGATTCCCAGCAATTCGTTCTCACAGCACCGCCCGGCGAGGGCGATCGTTTCTGTTTTCAGCTCCGACGCCCTTTCGGGGAGGGTGATCGTGTACTTTGACCCATAGAGCATATAGCGGGGGTTGTCGGGCAAGCCTCCGTCCACCGAGACATAGGTGCGGACACCGGGGATTACCTTGACGCTGCCGACGGTGTAGACAGTCAACCCGGCGTCGGCGACGATCCGCCGCCCCGGCTCGATAACAAGCTCCGGAAGGGGGAGTTTATGCCGCTTCGCCGCGGCCTGTACGGCTTCCGCGATGACCGAGACGTACTCTTCAATCGGCTTGACCGTCTGTTCGGGCAGGTATTGCGCCGCGAAACCGCCGCCAAGGTTGAGCTCACCGAGGGTAACGCCCAGTTCGTCCCGCACTTTTGCGCTGAACTCCAGCATGATGTCCGCCGCCATCCGGTACGGCTCGGTTTCGGTCACCGGGGAACCGAGGTGGCAGTGAATCCCCGCCAGAAACAGGTTTGGGAGAGAGAGCGCGAGCTTGACGGCGTCCATCGCCCCGCCCGTTTCGATCGGAACACCGAATTTGCTGTCTAGCTTGCTTGTCTGGACCGCCGAATGCGCGTCGATAGTGATCCCCGGCGAGAGTCGGATCGATACGCTTGCGGTTGCAGACAATTCACCGGCAATTCGGGAGATCATGGAAAGTTCCTCCGGCCCGTTGACGACAATCCGGCGGATTCTGTTCTCAATCGCGTACCGCAGTTCCCCTTCGGTTTTGTTGTTCCCATGAAAGATAATCCCGTCGGGGGATACTCCGCCCTTGAGGACGGTAAGGAGTTCGCCGCCCGAAGCGACGTCGCCGAGCAAGCCCTCCTCCTTGAGGATCCGCGCCATTTGTGTGCAGCAAAAGGCTTTACTGGCGTAGGCGACATGCCCGTCCCCCGGATAGGCATCCGCGAGCGCCGAGGCGAAAGCCCGGCAGTTTTGCCGAATGGCGTCCTCGTCCATCAGGTAAAGAGGAGTTCCGTAGACGGCCGCGAGCGCCGCGACATCCGCGCCGCCAAGAGTTAAGCGTCCTTCATTGCTCAGGCGTTCCATTCTTCCTGCCCTCCGATAGTTCTCGATAGATCGCCCGTAGCACTTCCTGCTTCCCGGTACCCGTCTCCCCCGAAACCGGGAGCGGAAGCCGGGTCAGCTCCAGCGTCTCCGCAATCTGTTCCAGCGACGGCCGGACCTGCGTTGCTTTCAACTTATCCACCTTGTTCGCGATCGTAAGGAAGGGGATCCCCGCCTGACGGAACAGCCCCGCCATCTGGAGGTCCAGCGCCGTCGGCTTGTGCCGCGCGTCAGTGACCAGCACGCCGAACGTGATGTTCTCCGGTTTCGCAAAAAAGGCTTCCAACAGCGCAGCCCAGCGCAGTTTCTCGGCGTGGGAGACTTTCGCGTAGCCGTAGCCGGGGAGGTCCGCGAAGTAAAGCGTCTCGTCGATCGCGAAGTAATTGACATGCGCCGTCTTCCCGGGGGATTTTCCGACCTTCGCCAAGTTCCTCACCCCGGTGAGGAGGTTGATGACCGAGCTCTTGCCGACGTTGGAGCGGCCCGCGAAGACGACAACCTGCTTCCCGTCCCGGATAAACTGCTCCTCCCGGGCGGCCGACGCGACGAACCGCGCCGTCACAGCAGGGATTCCTTTAAGACGGTATCGATGTCGCTTACTAGGACAAACCGCAGGGCGTTCCGCACCGTGGGGTCGATCTCCTCCATGTTCCGTTCGTTCTCCGCCGGGATAATGATGTTCTTGATCCCGGCGCGGAACGCCGCCATTGTCTTCTCTTTCAAGCCGCCGATCGGAAGAACCCGCCCCCGGAGGGTGATCTCCCCCGTCATCGCGACATCCCGCCGAACGGGACGTCCGGTCAGGGCGGAGACCATCGCGACAGTCATTGTGACGCCCGCGGACGGTCCGTCCTTGGGAATCGCGCCCTCGGGACAATGCAGGTGTATGTCCCGGTTCTTATAGAAATCCTTGTCGATCCCGAAAACGCCGGCGCGTCCCCGAAGGCAGGTAAAGGCGGCTTTCGCGCTCTCCTTCATGATATCGCCGAGATTCCCGGTCAGCTCGATCTTGCCACTCCCTTCCGAGACGCCCGCTTCGACCTCCAGCACTTCCCCGCCCACCGGCGTCCACGCGAGCCCGCAAACCAAGCCCACCTCGGGCTGCCCCAAATCACGCTCGGGGCGGTACTTACGGATCCCCAAAAACTCGGGAAGGTTCAACGCCGTGACGGTGATTTTCTCCGTCACGCCCTCGGCGTAGTTCTTCGCGCGTTTGCGGCAAACCGCCGCGATTTGGCGCTCCAGCACCCGTACTCCGGCTTCCCGGGTGTAGCCCGCGATGATGTCCCGAAGCCCCCCCGGCGAGAAGGCCAGCATCTTGGGCGAAACCCCGTGCTTCTTCATCTGCTTTGGGATGAGGTGCCGCTTCGCGATACTCATCTTTTCCTCGTCGGTGTAACTGGTCAGCTCCAGCACTTCCATCCGGTCGAGCAGGGGGCGGGGGATGGTCGCCGTGGTGTTCGCCGTGGTGATAAACAGTATATCAGATAAATCAAAGGGAATTTCGAGAAAATGGTCGCGGAAAGAAGTGTTTTGCTCCGGATCCAGCACCTCTAAAAGTGCCGCCGACGGATCGCCCCGGCTGTCCGCGCCCAGTTTGTCCACTTCATCCAGCAAAATGACGGCGTTTTTGCTCCCCGCCTGACGGACCGCGTTGATGATCCGGCCCGGCATCGCGCCGATATACGTCTTCCGGTGGCCCCGGATGTCGGCTTCATCCCGCACGCCGCCAAGCGACAGGCGGGCAAGCTTCCGCCCCATCGCCCGCGCCATTGAGATCGCGACGGATGTCTTCCCCACCCCGGGAGGACCGACAAGGCAGAGGATCTGCCCCTTCAGCTCGGGCGCGAGCTTCTTCACCGCGAGGAACTCCAATATCCGCTCCTTGACCTTTTCCAAACCCGCGTGGTCTTTATCCAGAATCCGCTTCGCGGCGGCGACATCCAGACGATCCTTCGTCCGGGTGTGCCACGGCAGGGACAGGCAGGTATCAAGATAGTTCCGCAACACTGCCGACTCATGGGACTCGGACGGCTGCCCGGCAAGGCGGCGCGCGTCCTTCGTCAGCTTGGCGCTGATCTCCTGTGGCAGCTTGAGCGACTCGATCTTTGCGATGTAGCCGTCCGACTCGCCGTCGTCCGACTCGCCCAGTTCGCTCCGAATCGCCTTCATCTGTTCCCGGAGGTAATAGTCCTTCTGGTTCTTCGCCAAACGATCCCGCAGTCTCTCGTGCAGATCGCTCTCGATCGAGAGAATCTCCACCTCATGCGCCAAGATGGCATACAGCTTCTCCAGCCGTTTGACCGGGCGGACAGCTTCCAGAATCGCCTGTTTCTCCGCCGGTTTCACCGGGACATGCTGGGCGATATAGTCGGTCAGGTAGCCGGCATCCTCCGCCGCTTGGACGTTGATTAAAACCTCGGGCGAGAGCCTCGGCACCAAGGCAGAATACTCTTCAAACAAGTCCTTGATCTCGCGCAGAAACGCTTCGGTCTGCCGGGTCAGAGCGCCTGTCTCCCGGAGCGGCTCCACCTCGGCACAGGTGCAGTTCTCTTCTTCGTATACCGCGAGGAGGGCTGCGCGCTGCGCTCCCTCGACAAGAACCCGGACGCTGTCCCCCGGCAGACGGATGATCTGCCGCAGAACCGACAGAGTACCCACCGTATAGAGGTCCTTCTTCTGCGGGTCGTTTGTCCGCATGTCCTTCTGCGCCACCAAGAACACCGTCTGGTCATGCCGGGCGGCCTCGTCCAGCGCGCGCACCGACTTGCTCCGCCCTATATCGAAGTGGATATACATTTTGGGGAAAACCGTCAGCCCGCGAAGGGCGATCATCGGGTACCGCATCTCAACCCACGCGGTTGGGAAGCGCCGAGATACGCGCCTGCAGCTCGGGGTCCCGGGTCAGCAGGGGTCCCGCCTTGTCCCGGATCGTCTCCCGGGTAACGACCACCTTCTCGATTGAGGGATCCATTGGAACGGTGTACATCACGTCGGTCATCACCGACTCGATAACGGCCCGCAAACCCCGAGCGCCGATACCGCGGTCATAGGCGATGTCGGCAACCTCGCGCAGGGCGTCGTCCTCGAATTCCAGCACGACGCCGTCCAACTCGAACAGTTTTTTATATTGCTTGACAAGGGCATTCTTCGGCTCGGTGAGGATCGAGATGAGTTCCTCCCGCTTCAGTTGCCCCAGCGGCGCGATGATCGGCAGCCGGCCCACCAGCTCGGGAATAATCCCGTACTTCAGCAGATCGTGGGGGGTAACATCCCGCAGGGACGAGGTAAGGTCCCGGCTCTTCTTGCTCTCGACATTACCCGAGAAGCCCATGCTCTGTTTGCCCCGCCGGTTTTCGACAATCTTCTCGATGCCGTCGCAGGCGCCGCCGCAGATACACAGGATGTTTGCCGTGTTGATTTGGAGGAAGTCCTGATGGGGATGCTTCCGCCCCCCGGACGGCGGCACGTTCGCCACCGTACCCTCCAGAATCTTCAAAAGCGCCTGCTGGACACCCTCGCCCGAGACATCCCGGGTGATCGACACGTTCTCGCTCTTCCGGGCAATTTTGTCCAGCTCGTCGATATAGATGATCCCCCGCTCGGCCCGCTCGATGTCGTGGTCCGCCGCCTGAATCAGGCGGAGGAGGATGTTTTCAACGTCTTCGCCCACATAGCCCGCCTCGGTCAGGGTGGTGGCGTCGGCAATAGCGAAGGGTACGTTGAGTATCTTCGCCAAGGTGGACGCGAAGTGCGTCTTCCCGCAGCCGGTGGGGCCTAGCATCAGGATGTTGCTCTTCTGCAGCTCGACATCGTTCTCGCTGTCCGCGCAGTATATCCGCTTATAGTGGTTGTACACGGCGACCGCCAAAGCGATTTTCGCGTTCTCCTGACCGACGACATACTCATCCAGCATGGCGCGGATCTCATGAGGGCGCTTCAGGGTGTCGGTCTGCGCCGACACGCTCGAGCTCCGCTCCCCGCCATCCTCCAAGATGGTAAGGCAGAGCTGCACACATTCGTTGCATATACAGGCACTTGGTCCGGCAATCAATCGGCGCACTTGGTCCTGATGCTTGCCGCAAAAATTGCAGCGTACCTGTCTACGTTCGTCCCTTGGCATAGAAGTTCCTTTCAGCGGCCCGCCGCCGCGATGCTTGTTACTCCCGGAAACCGGGGCCGTCAGCGTTTGTCGAAAACCTTGTCGATCAAGCCGTAGGCCAGCGCTTCCTCGGGGGACATATAATGGTCGCGCTCGGTGTCGCGCGCCAATTCCTCCGGGGTGCGTCCGCACATTTCCGCGAGAATGCGGTTCATCTTGGCCTTCGTCTTGACGATGTGTTCGGAATGGATCTGGATGTCGGTCGCCTGACCGCTCAGCCCGTGCCCGTGGATCGCCGGCTGGTGGATCAAGATCTCCGAGTTGGGCAGGGCGTAGCGCTTCCCTTTCGCGCCCGCAGCAAGCAGGAAAGCCCCCATCGACGCCGCAAGCCCCACGCAGATAGTGGAGACCTCTGCCTTGATGAAGTTCATCGTGTCGTAGATGGCAAAGCCCGCCGTGATGCTGCCGCCGGGGGAATTGATATAGAAGCTGATCTCTTTATCGGGGTCCTGCGCCTCCAAGTAAAGGAGCTGCGCCACCACTAGGGAGGCGGTGACGTCGTTGACCTCCTCGCTCAAGAAGACGATGCGGTCGTTTAGCAGGCGGGAGTAGATGTCATAACTCCGTTCGCCTCGGTTGGTCTGCTCAATGACCATTGGGACAAGACTCATTGTACACCCTCCGTTTCCTCCGCCGCTTTGGCGGATTTTTTTGCTGTTTTTCTTGGTTTCTTCACCGGCTCGGCGGCCGGTTCTTCCACTTGCTCGGTCTGTGCGTCCGACTCCGGTTCGGGCGGGGTATCCAGCCTGACCGCCGTCTCCATGATCAGTTTGGAGGCCTTCAGCGCCAGCAGGTCGTTTGTCAGCGCTTTCCCGGGGATCAATTCCCGCACGTTATCGGCTTTGTGAAGCTCGGCAAGCCGGTCATACTCGGCGTCCAGCTCCCCTTCGTCCAGCGTCAGCCCTTCCAGTTTGGCAATTTTATCGAAGATAAGGCTCACCTTGGTATTGGTTTCCGCTTGGGGATAGAACTGGCCGATCAGCGCTTGCTGGTCGATTCCGCTATACCGCATGTAACCTTCTATATCCAGCCCCTGACGCCGCAGACGGATGCCGAAATCGTTGATGAGGTCTTCGACCTGCCGCGCGACCATGGCGTCGGGGACGTCGCCCTCAAAGGTTTTTAATATCTGCGATATGAGGCCGTTCTCAAAGACGCGTTCCGACTCCTTTGTCTTCTCACGAAGCAAGGTTTCCCGGACATCGTCCCGGTATGCCGCGAGGGTGTCGAACGACGAAATGTCTTTCGCGAACTCGTCGTCCGCCTCGGGGAGCTGTTTTTCCTTCACCTCATGGATCTTGCAGCGGAAGACCGCCGGTTTACCCGCAAGCTCCTCCGCGTGGTAATCCTCGGGGAAAGTGAGCTGAACCTCCGGCTCGCCGCCCGCCGACACGCCGACAAGCGCTTCCTCAAACCCGGGGATGAACCGGTGGGAACCAAGCTCCAGCATCTGCCGCTCTCCTTTTCCGCCGTCGAACGACTCGCCGCCGACAAAACCCTCATAATCGAGGATGAGGGTGTCGCCGAGCGCCGCCGGACGGTCCACCGTGACAAGGCTCGCGTTCCGCTCCCGAACAATGCTGACTTCCGTGTCAATATCGCTCTCGCTCACATCGGCGGGCGGGTAGTAGGCCGATAGACCCCTATACTGCCCGATTTGAATCTCGGGGTAAACATGTACCTTGGCGGTAAAGGTATAGCCCTCCGCGCCGATCGTCTCGACTTCAACGTCGGGACGTTCGACCGGCTCGATCCCCTCCTGCTCAACCGCTTTGTCGTAGGCGTCGGGCCAAGTGGCGTTGACCGCGTCCTGATAGAATACGCCTTCGCCGTACAGCTTCTCCACCATCTTCCGGGGAGCCTTCCCCTTCCGGAATCCGGGGATGTTCATCTTGCCGATGTTCTTCCGGAACGCCTGCTCGACGGCGGCGGAAAACTCCTCCGCCCCGATTTCGATAGTCAGCACCGTCAGGCTTTTTTTCTCTTTCGCAACGCTTTTTACCGTCATTTGAAACGCCAGTCCTCCTCATTTTAGTCATACCGCAGTACTATATCATATTCATCGGGGAATTGCCAGTGTTTTTTTGTAAACATCTCCTTGGGTAAGCAATTCCTCCGCCGTGCGCCGGGCGGATTCGGTGACCGGAAAGCCCGCCATCAGCCGGGCGAGCTCCTCCACCCGCGCCGCGCGATCCAATTTCTGCACCCGAGTGACGGTACGCCCCCCGGAAAAATCCTTCTCCACCCTGAAATGGGTGTCGGCGAACGCTGCGATCTGGGGCAGGTGGGTGACGCACAGGACCTGCTTCTTCCGGCTCACCGCGCTTAGCTTCTCCGCGACCCGCTGGGCGGCGCGTCCCGACACGCCGCTGTCGACCTCGTCGAACACCATTGTCTGGACGGCGTCCCCCTCCGCGAGCAAATTCTTCAGCGCCAGCATGATCCTCGCCATCTCCCCCCCCGACGCAATCTTCGAAAGGGGCTTAAAGGGTTCGCCCGGGTTGGTCGCCACAGAGAAGCGAACGCCGTCTTTCCCGGAGGGGCTCGGATCCCGCTCCTCGAAATCGACGGTGAGCTTCACCTTCGCCATGTCAAGGTCGCTGAATTCCTCCTCCATCCGCTTCGCGAGCTTCTCCGCGCCTTCGCGGCGAGAAGCCGTGAGCTCCGCCGCTTCGGCGTCGAGGGCTGCTTCCGCCACCCGCAGTTCCTCTTCCAGCTTAGCGAGGCGCTGATCCGACATCTCAAGGGACTCCAGCTCGGCTTCCCATGTCGGAACAGCCGCGATGATGCCGTCCAAATTCATCTTGAGTTTCCCCCGAAGCCGGCTCAGCTTGTCCAGCCGGGTCTCGACCCGCTCTAACTCCTCCTCCGAATCCTCCATTCCCTCATAGAACGAAAGCGTTTCTTCGGAACAGTCCCGCAGGGTGTACTGCACCTCCCGAAGACGCTCCGCGACGCCCTCCAACTCCGGTGCCAAGCTCACCGCGATATTGAGGTCGTGGACGGCCGATTCGCACAGGCCGCACGCGCCGTTGCTGTCCTCGTCGCCGTAGAGGGCGTAGTACGCGCCGCTGAGGGCTTCCCGGATGGCGGCGGCGCTCCGGAGCGTCTTTTTGCGGACCAAGAGGGCGTCCTCCTCCCCCATTTTAGGCTTGATGTCCCGCACCTCTTGAAGGCGGTAGGTAAGAACCGCGACCTTCGCCGCCTTTTCGTCCTCCGCCACCGACAGCGAGTCCCGCTCGGCGCGGAGCGACCTCCAAACGCTGTACGCTTCGCCGTAGCGTTCGAGGTCCGTGCCGCAGAACGCGTCCAAGTACCCGAGGTGGGTCTCCTCCCGCAGCAGGGCTTGGCTGTCGTGCTGCCCGTGGATATTGACCAAGCCGTCCCCGATCTCCCGCAGGGCGGCTAAGGTCAGCGGCTTCCCGCCGACGCGGCAGATGTTCCGCCCGTCCTCCCGAAGCTCCCGTTGCAGGAGCACCTCCCCGCCATCCGGCGGAATGAAAACACCGCTGACTTCCGCCGAATCGTGCCCCGAACGGATCAGGTCCCGGGAAGCGCGCTGGCCCAGAAGAGCGCTTAGGGAGTCGATGACGATCGACTTCCCCGCGCCGGTCTCGCCAGTGAGGACATTCAGCTTCGGGTCAAAGACGATGTCGCTCAGCTCGATGACCGCGATGTTCTCGATATGCAGAAGGGAAAGCATCGGTCACTCCACCTCTTCCACAATTGTCCAGAGCTGTTCCGCCAAGGTTTTCGCCCCGCGTTCGCTCCGCAGGGCGATGAACGCGGTGTCGTCTCCGGCGAGAGTCCCCACGACCGACGGATTGGGAGACGCGTCCAACGCGGCGCAGGCGGCCTGCGCCATACCCGGAAGCGTTTTGATGACGACGAGGTTCAGCGCAGCGTCAATCGAGGTGACGCACTCCCGGAAGATCCCCCGCAGGCGGGCCGTCATCGCGTCGTCGGACGCCTCCCCGGGGAGCGCGTAACGGTAGCTCCCACGCTCGGTCAGGGTTTTGACCAAACGCAGTTCCCGGATGTCCCGGGAGACGGTTGCCTGAGTCGCCTCGATCCCCTCTGCCCGCAGCAGGCCCAGCAGTTCCTCCTGCGTCTCGGCCTTTGCCCGCCCGACAATCTCGAGTATCTTCTCCTGACGTTCCCTCTTCATCGAAAGCCCTCCTACATCCTGTGGATTCTGACATTGTCAAAGAAGCACCCCGGAACCGGTTCCAGACAGCGCAGCGGCGTCCTCGCGATCCGGACTTCCGCCCCTTCCCGCAGACGAACCGGCTCCTCCCCGTCCGCCGAGAAGAAGACGCTCCGCCGCTCGGGGTCCTCCGGCGTGACGGTCAGCACCCGCTCGGGGCTCAGGACGAACGCGTGACCCCGGGACGCGTGGGCGCAAATCGGCGTCACCACGATACAGCTGAGAGACGGGTCGGCGACGGGACCGCCCGCCGAGAAGGCATAGCCGGTGGATCCGGTGGAGCTGGATAGGATGACGCCGTCACCGAGGAAAGAGCCGAGGGATGTCCCATCGGCGTCAATCGTCAGCGACACGGTTTGGACATCAACTCCGCGCGAGAAGACTGCGTCGTTGACCGCGACAAAATGTCTCTCCTCGCAGCCAAGCAGGGTCACGTCCAACACGGTGCGATCCGCGACGGGAAAACCGCTCAGCCCGCGCAGGACGGACAGTTCGTCCGGACTGACGCGGCTTAGGAAGCCGGTATGGCCCAAGCAGACACCCAACACAGGTACGCCGTAGGGCAGCGCGAGCTTTGCGCAACGGAGGAAGGTACCGTCCCCGCCAAAGGACAGGACCGCGTCCGCGCCGTCCAGCACCGAAGGCTCTCCTTCGTAAAGCAGACAGGCGCAACCGGAATCCTCCAGAATGCCGGCAGCCTCTTTGGTGACCCGCAGACCCGGGTCTTTCTCCACGTTCGCGAACAACACAGCGATCATGACAGTTCCTCATGGGCGGCCGCGACCGCCAAGGTCAAATCCACCGGCGCTTCCCCCCTGCCATCGGCTGTGAGGTGCGCCAAATACTCGATGTTTCCTTTGGGACCTTTGATCGGCGAAAAGGTGATCCCTTTTACGCTGTACCCCGCGTTGACTGCCGATACGCTAAAGCGTTGCAGAACCTCCCGGTGAATGGCCGGGTCCCGCACTACGCCATTTTTACCGACCTTCCCCCGCCCCGCCTCAAATTGCGGTTTGATCAGGCAAATGACCGTGGCGTCCGTAACCAACGTTTGCCGCACGACCGGCAGGACGAGGGAGAGGGAGATGAAGGAGAGATCCATCGTCGCCATATCGGCAAGCCCGCCGAGGATCTCGGGTGTGACCGAGCGGATGTTAAAACGCTCCATGTTGATCACCCTCGGGTCGTTTCGCAGCGTCCACGCGAGCTGCCCGTAGCCGACGTCCGCCGCCCAAACCCGAAGAGCGCCCCGTTTCAGGAGGCAGTCGGTAAACCCGCCGGTGGACGCGCCGCAATCGAGGACAGACAACCCCGCCGGGTCAACGCGAAACGTATCCAAAGCTTTTGAAAGCTTCAAGCCGCCCCGGCTGACAAAGGGAATCGCAACCTGCCGCACCTCGACGGCAGCGTCGGTCGGAAAGCCCGAACCCGGCTTGTCCTCCTTCTGCCCGTTGACGTAAACCTCCCCGCTCATGACGGCCGCCTTCGCCTTCTCCCGGCTGTCGAACAGACCCAGTTCGGTCAGAAGGGCATCCAAACGCATCCT
>JAISVO010000160.1 GCA_031271525.1 Oscillospiraceae bacterium | reverse complement strand
CAGGAGAATCCAAAGCGCCGTCTCCCCGCCTTCTCCCATCAATCCGACCGTTCCAACCGCCAGGGCGATGGCCAGAATGAAAAACAACCCGCCCATGGTGGGCGTCCCCTCTTTGGACTTATGCCAGCTCGGACCGATCTCCAAGATCTTCTGGCCCAGCTTCAGCCGTCGGAGGACCGGCAGAAGCAGCCGCCCGAAAATCAACGCGCCGCAGAAGGCGACCGCCGCCGAAAGGAGGAAATTTGTCATTGGAGCCACTCCCGCACAATCTCCCGCTCATCCATCGGGATTTTTTCACCCTTGATCTCTTGGTACCGTTCCTGACCTTTGCCCAGCAGAAGGACGGTGTCGCCCGGCTCCGCCCGGCTCAGCGCGAAACGGATTGCCTCCCGGCGGTCGGCCAAGGTCACCGCGCCGGGACCCATGCCCGCGAGGATGTCTTGGATGATCGCGCCGGGGTCCTCGGCGCGCGGGTTGTCCGAGGTCACGACGCACAGGTCGCTCCCCTTCTGCGCCGCCGCGCCCATCAGCGGGCGCTTTGTCTTGTCCCGGCCGCCGCCGCACCCGAACACCGCGATCAGCTTCCCCTTGGTGAACCCCCGGGCGGCGGCCAGCGCGGACGCCACCGACTCGGGGGTGTGGGCATAGTCGATAACGACCGAGAAGTCTCTGCCGGTCGGGACATGCTCCATCCGGCCCACCACGGGGGGAACGTCCGGCAGAACGCGGCACAGCCCGGCTAACGGAAACCCCAGCGCGTTGGCGCACGCCAGCGCGGTGAGCGCGTTGCGGACCGAGAAGAGGCCCGGGACGCCCCACGAGGTTTGTATGTCCGCCCCGCCCGATTGCACGGTGAACGAAACGCCGCCGGGGTTCAGCGCTATATCGGCGGCGCGAAAATCCGCCGGGGCTTCGACCGAGCAGGTCAGCGCGCCGGGGAACGCCGCCGCGAGACGCCGCCCGTAGCCGTCGTCGATGTTGACGACCTTGGCTTCGCACTGGGCGAACAGCCTGCCCTTCGCCAAAAAGTAGTCCTCCATATCGGCGTGGTAATCCAAGTGGTCATGCTGGAGGTTAAGGAAGGCTCCGGCGGCGAACGTGACGCCCGCCGTCCGGTGCTGGTCCAGCGCGTGGCTGGAGACTTCCATGACGGCCCTTTTGCAGCCCCGTTCAACCAGCTCGGAGAAGAGGCTGTGCAGGGTGACCGCGTCGGGCGTGGTGGGGGCGGTGCGGGGAAGGGGGATTTCCTCGAAACCGCAGAAGTTGCCCACCGTGCCGATCAAGCCGGTCTTTTCCCCCGTTATCCCTTCGATCAGACCCTTGATAATGTGGGTGACCGACGTCTTCCCCTTCGTGCCCGTGACGCCGGCGATAGTCAGTTTTTTCGCGGGGTAGCCCGCCATGCAGGCCGCGAGCTGCGCCAGCGCGACCCGCCCGTCCGGGACGACGACGTGCGCCACCGACGGGTCGAGCGGGCGCTCGCTGACGATCATCGAAGCGCCCTTCGCGATGGCGTCTTGAATGTAGCAGTGGCCGTCGGTTTCGCTGCCGGCAAGGGCGACGTACATGTCGCCCTTCTTCATCCGGCGGGTGTCGTTATGGACGCCGCCCACCTCGCAGTCCAGCGACGGCGCGTTGGTCTGCAAGGTATCCAAAGCTTTCAGCAGTGTAAATAAAGTCATCCTTCATCCATCCTGTACGTCTGTCTTTCTGAATTCCACCGAAATCACCTGACCGTACGGCACGACGGTCCCCGGCTCGATTTCCTGCCACGCGGCGTGGGGCGCCGCCGAGCCGGAGGAGGTCTGCGCGCCGATCGGGCGGATGAACAGCCCCGCGTTGGTGAGGATCTCGTTCGCCCTCTCGGGCGTCTCGCCAAGGACGGAGGGGACCTTTACGTCCCCCTCGGGCTGGGCGTCGCCGGTGTAGAGGATCATCTCGGTGTTCGCCGGGACAAGGCCGTTTGCCGCCGGGAGCTGGCTCTTGACCGTCGAGCCCTCGCCGACGACCTTGACTTTCAGCCCGGCCTGCTCGGCAGCCTTCTTCGCGTCGGCCGTCAGGGAGTTTACCACATACGGGACGGTGACGTCAACCGTCAGCGCCTCCGCTTCGGTGTACTGCGGCGCGACGCCGAGGTAGGGCAGGACGTCCGCGATGATCTTCCCCGCGACCGGGGCCGCCATGTAGCCGCCCATACGCCGCCCGCGCTCCAAGCCCGGTTCGTCCAGCATGACGAGGACCGCGATCTGCGGGTTGTCGGCGGGGGCAAAGCCTCCGAACGAGACGACGTACAGCCCCTCCTCCTCGGCGACGACCCCGAGGTCGCGCTTTTGGGAGGTGCCCGTCTTCCCGGCGACCCGGTAGCCCTTGACGTAGGCGTTGGACCCGGTGCCTTGCAGGACGCATTGCTCCATGTAGCGGCGCATGGTGGCGCTGGTCTCCGCCGAGACGACCTGCCGGACAATCGCCGGTTCGGTCTTCTCCACGGTGTGCCCGTCGCCGTCGGTCACCTCGGCGAGGACGTGGGGCTTCATCAGGTAGCCGCCGTTGGCCAGCGCCGACAGGGCCGTGACCATCTGGATCGGGGTGACCTTGAACGTCTGCCCGAACGAGTAGACCGCCTGCGCCGACGCCGTGCGGGCATAGACCTCATACGGCGAGATGATCCCCTTCGCCTCGCCGAGGAGGTCGATCCCGGTCGTCTCGGTGAAACCGAACGACTGCATATACTGATAGAAATTTTCCGGGCCGACCGCGTTGCCGATCGCGATAAACGCCGGGTTGCAGGAGTGGAGCAGCGACTCGAGGAAGGACTGGCTCCCGTGGCCCCCCGCCTTGTGGCAGCCGATCCGGAAACCGCCGACGTGGACCGCGCCGTCGCAGACAAACCGCTTGGTGTCCGGGTCGAACGAGTTCTCCTCCAGCGCCATCGCGGCGGTGAACACCTTGAATACCGAGCCCGGCTCATACGTGTCGCTGACCGCCTTGTTCCGCCACTGCGCCTGCTGCGCGTCGGAAAGCGCTTTGCCGTATTCCTCGTCGCTCAGCAGCCCCAGCGCGTTCCGCACCTCCTCGTCGGCGATGACGCGCGGCTCGTTGAGGTCGAAATCGCCCTTTGTCGCCATCGCGAGGATCGCGCCGGTGTTCGGGTCCATCACAATCGCGCTTCCCCGCTCCGCCACTTGGTTCTCGATGACGGCAGTCTCCAAGTGCTTCTCGACGAAGTGCTGGATCGTTTCGTCGATCGTCAGGATGAGGTTCTGGCCCTCCTTCGCCTCGTAGTACATCTCGTACTGGTCGGGCAGAGGGACGTTCTCCCCGGTCCGCGCCACCACCGTCTGCCCGGCGGTGCCGCTCAGCTTCTTGTTGTATACCGCTTCCAAGCCCATCAGCCCGCTGCTCTCGGCGCCGACGAAGCCGACGATGTTCGACGCCAGCGAGCCGTTGGGGTAATACCGCCTGCTGGCAGGCTCCAAAAAGACCATCTGGGTCAGTTTGTTCGCCGTGATAAAGCCGCGGACTTTGTCCGCAAGCTCCTTCTCGACGTTCTCCAAAATCTTCTCGTTGGCCCGGTTCTTCTTCGCGATCTTCGCGGCGACGCCGTCCCGGTCAACGCCCAGAATGTTCGCCAGCCCGTTCGCGATCACCGCCTCCTGCTCGGGGGTCTTGATGTCCCTCGGCGAGACGCAGACCGTCTCGACGCTGGCGCTCATCGCGAGGACCGCGCCGTTGCGGTCGTAGATCGTGCCCCGGCCCGGCGTGACGGTATAAGAGCGGGTGAGCTGATCCAGCACCTGCTGCTCCAGCTTGTCGTGGTTCACGATCGAGATGTCGTAGAGCTTCATCGCGAGCGGAACGAACATGACAAAGCCGAACAGGACGGTGAGCACCAACGTCCTGATCAAGATTGTCCGGTTGTACCGGTATTTTACGTTCTTCTCCATCGCCCAAGCCCCCTCTCTGGATTATACGGACAGACTAACGGCGTTATGCCTCCGGCGGCTAAAGAACCTTTTCCGTAAACGATTCTTGGGAGCCGCCAAAATGTTCAGTCAAAAAACTCCTTCGTCTTCGTCATCGCCGTGGAGAAGAGCTGCTTCACGCCGCCCCAGAAGCCTGTGACCGGGATAACCTCGGCGGCGTCCTCCCCCGCCATCGAGATGTAGACGATCTGGTCGGCGTTGGGCTTGACCATCTTCAAAACGTCCCGCGCGTAGTCCTCCACCTCGGTCAGGCTGACGCCCGCTTCCGCCTGCCGGGTGAGCGTCCTCTCCTCCCGTTTCAGCGCTTGCAGGGCGTGCGTGTTCTCGGTGAATTCCTTCGCGAGCTGGCTGATCTGCATGTAGCTGTGGACGATGACCAGAAGGATCGCGAATACCGCCGCGAACAGGAACGCCGCGCGGAAGGTGAGCTTCATGCCGTTGCGTTCGGCAACCCGCGAGCCGGCGCGCCTTTCGGCGAGCTGTTCCGCGCTCAGCCGGGGCAATTCACGGGCCGGGCGCTCGGCCGGTTTGGGAAGAGCCGGCGCTTGCGGGATCGGCAAAGCTCTGCCGTAACGGGCGGGAACTGCTTCCATAGCGGATCATGACCTGCCTCTCTATAGCTTTTGTGCCGTCCGCAGTACGGCGCTGGCGGAGCGGGGGTTGGACTCCGTCTCCTCGCGGGTCGGCTTTCGCTTATCCATAATCCTGAGCCGGGGGGTCTTGCCGCAGACGCAGACCGGGAAATCGGGGGGACAGACGCAGCCCTTGGCGGCTTCCGCCATCACACGCTTGACAATCCGGTCCTCCAGCGAGTGGAAGGCGATTACGGCGAGGGTCCCGCCGGGGTTCAAACGGTCCAGCGCGGCGGTCAGCCCCCTCTCCAGCGACTCCAGCTCCCCGTTGACCGCGATGCGGAGCGCCTGAAAAGCGCGCCTCGCCGGATGCTGCGCTTCCCGCCGGCCTTTGGCGGGCATCGAATCCAGAACCGCGCCGGCTAACTCCACCGTGGTGCGGAGCGGACGGGCCGCGGCGATCCCCTTCGCGATTGCCGGGGCGTACCGCTCCTCGCCGTAGTCGTAGAGGA
>JAISVO010000149.1 GCA_031271525.1 Oscillospiraceae bacterium | reverse complement strand
GAAAACCGCGTGCAGAACGTCCTCCGCTTTTGCGCCCGCCCGCCCGAGCGCGCCGCGTATCAGTTCCCCGAGGGCTTGTTCCATTTCGCCGTAGGAGCCCTCCAAACACTCGTGGTTCAGCGGCCCGCAGGCGGAGACGCCCACGCAATTCCCGGCGGTATCAAACAGGGCGAGGTGGCTTTTCGTGCCGCCGCCGTCAACGCCCATCAGCAACCCGCTCACGCGAAGAACCCCGGCAGGTATTCGCGGTTCGCTTCCAGCATCTCCGCCAAAAGCGGCGCGGCTTTATCGTAATCGCCGATCAGGGGGTGCGCCATCAGCGCGGCCAGGGCGGCGTCGCGGCTGCCCTCCAAAGCGGCGCGGACAGTGAGCTTTTCATATGCCTTGACAGCCCGCATCAGCCCGGCAACATATTCATTGTACACCTTAACCGGCTGTGGCCTTGCTCCGTCCCTGCCCAGCCCGCATTTGACCTCCACGACATCGTCGTCGTCCATGAAGGGAACCGCGCCGTTGTTCTTTGCCGCGACGACATGGGTCTCGTTCTTGTTGTTCAGTATGGCGTCCGCGGCGCTGACGGCTGCCGTGGAGTAGAGTGCCCCGCCCCGTTTGTCAAGCTCCGGCGGCTTTTCGCACAGGGCCGGGTCGGCGTACCGGCGCATCATCTCCCGGTCCAACTCCAGACAGATCTCGCCCCGGGTCTTCTCCGCCGCCAAACATTTGTCGATCTGGCGCTGGCGGGCGTAAAAGTAGCTTAAGTAGGAAGACGGAATGTAGGGCACGGCGCGGAGCAGCGCTTCGTCGTAGTCGATCGCCGGGACGTTCTTCATCGAGGCCCCGGCCTTGCCGCTGAGCGCCGCGACCAGATTCTCCGTCTCGCCCCGACGTACGACGCTGGTGATCCAGCTCAGATGGTTCAGCCCGACGTACTCATAGGTAAAATCGTCGGTCCCCAGTGTGTCGGCGACCTCCTTCACCATGTTCACCGGGCAGTTGCACAGCCCCACCATATTCAGCGATGTGCGGTTCAATATGGCTTCGGCAATGATCCCGGACGGATTGGAGAAGTTGATCAGCCACGCGCCGTCCGCCCCGTTGCGATAGATGCTCTCGGCGAGTTCGAGGATGACCGGGACGGTGCGGAGCGCTTTCATAAAGCCCCCGGCCCCGGTCGTCTCCTGCCCGAGAAGCCCATATTTCAATGGGATCGTTTCGTCCAGAATCCTCGCCGGAAGCTTCCCCACCCGGATCTGGGCGAAGATAAAGCTTGCCCCGTCCACCGCGCGGTCCCGGTCGGTCGTCAGCTCCAGCTCGCACTTCAGCCCGCCCGCTTCGAGCTGGCGTTTCGCGAGTCCCCCGACGACCTCCAGACGGGTCGGATCGGTGTCCATCAGCGCGATGGAGTCGAAGGGCAGCGCGGCGCTGTGCAGGGAAAACCCTTCGATCAGTTCGGGTGTGTAGGTGCTGCCCGCGCCGATCACCGCCGCTTTGAGTTTAGGCATTCTAAAAACCTCCCGCTTCCCCGCCCTTTTTAGGGCGGGGAAGGTTGTTTGTTTACGTCTTTACATGCTTACGGAACCCACCAATTGCCGGAAGCCGTGATCAGAACCAGCAGCTTGATGTAGTCGCTGTAAGTATCGCCGGTGAACTCCGCCGCCCCGCCGGTGTAGAACAGCTCCACCCACGCGGGGTCCGCGTCTTTTGCGGCCGCCGCCGTGACGAGGAAGGGGGGCGCGAACAGGGTCGGCTCGGTATAGCCGTAGCCGCTGTTATTGCCCGTCAGGTCCATCGGGCCGAAATTGTCCAGCGCGGACCCGCCCGACAGGGTCTTCGCGAAGGCGTCCAGCGGGGCGATGACGGCGTCGTACAGGGTTTTCCCGTTGCCGAGGTCCCGGTCGCCGTACAGCATGTAGTAGGTTCCGAGCCGCCAAGGGTTCCGGCAGGCGTTATAGCTGTAATCACCGTCGTTGCCCTCCAGCACATAGCCGGGCGGGACGATCCACTTGCCGTCCTTACGGATGACGAAGTCGGGGAGCAGCCCGTTTTGGTGGTCTTCGCCCAGCGCGTCCTCGGCGTCCCGAATCTCCGCGATGACGTTCAGCGTCGCGTCCAGCACGGCGTTCCAATCGTGGTCGGGATCGGCCGCCGCATACGCCGCCAAGTGCCCCAAGATAAAGTCGCTGGAGCGGGTGGCGCTGTTCAGCGTCGTGTCGCGGGTACGGGATGCCCAGTCACCGAGCAGCAGCGTCTTGTACTCCCGGTGGACGCAGTAGTCCCATAAGTCTCCGAGCATCGTGAGGGCGATTTCCTTGTAGTTGTACCGCCCGCCGCTCCCCCACTGCTGATCGGCCAGCAGGAGGGAATAGATGATATCCATATCGCCGTCCAGCGCGCTGTCGGCGTCGCCCGGATCTTGGTAGAAGGGGGCGGTCTTCACCCCGTCGACAACCTCATACCCCTCGGGACGGGAGGCGTCCCGATAGCCGAACAGCTCCCACGTGAACAGGGAGGGCCCGATCGAGCTGGGGAATCGCCGCACCGTGCGGAGCATCGCATCGTAGTACTGCTGAAGGCTTGTGCAGTCGTAGATCCACGTATAGCCCTTCTCGTTCAGCCAATCCTCACAGCCGGAGAGGTAGGCGAGCATCAGCATCCCGTAGCCCTGCGACTCGCTGACGTTGATCGAGGAATAGTCTATCGAGCCTTCGCTCAACTCCCACCCGAGGGTGTGCTGCAAGACCAGCCGGAAGCCGTCCCTGTCCGCCGGGCTGGTGGAATCGACGATCAGGTTCTCGTTGAGGATCTCAAGGAAAAGGCCCAAAACCGTCTCATCGGGGTTGACGGCGTCTGTCGGCAGAGCCGGGCCAAATGTATAGTCCGCCTTCTGCGGGAAGGGTTTCAGCGGCTCGGGCGGCGGGGTCGGCTCAGGTGTCGGGGAGGGTTCCGGCGTGGGGGTTGGCGCCGGCGTGTCCTCCGGGGGAGGGATGTCCTCCGCCGGGGATGGGACCGCCACCGGGGATGCGCAGGAAACCAAGGCAAGCGGCATGGTCAGAAGCAAGGCCAGAATCCGTTTTTTCATGATGCACCTCTGTATGGTTTTTTCAGGCGTCGTCGAGGGTCAGCAGGGTGTCTATATTCGCGTCGATTACCTGCTGGGCCGCGCCGACGAGGGCTGGGAAGGTGAGGCTTTGGGCGTGCAGCCGCACCGGCACGGGGGAAATGACCCCCGCCTTTGCCCGGATCGCGTCGAACAGTTCCTCCAGCAGGTCGATCGTCAGCCCTCCCACTAGGAAATCCTCGACGTTGCAGACGGTCGCCGTCGCCGCGATAATCTCCCCGACGGTGTCGCTCAGGCTGTCAATCATCACCGAGCGCGCTCCGGGGTCCATTGCGTCCGCGCCGAACTGCCGGTCAAACCCAAAGCGTTTCTTCAGGGCGTCTAGGCTGATGAGGTCCTCGGTGCTCTTAATCTCCCGGCTCGGCAGTCGGTGGGGCATCATCCCGATCTCCCCCGCGGTCCGCCCGGGGCCATGCCGGAGCTTTCCGTCCAGCACCAACCCCATCCCGACGCCCGACCCGATGTTGATGTAGGCGAGGTCGCGCGCGCCCCGGACGCTGAACTCCCCGTAGACCGCCGCGTTGACGTCGTTTTCGATGCTGACGGGCGCGCCCATCCGGGCGGCGATTTCGTCTAGGAACTCCCCGATTTGGTAGGGGGCGTTCATAACAAAGCTGGGGGCGAACGAGATGGTGCGTTTTTCGTTGTCCACCACGCCGGGCAGACAGACCCCGGTACCGAGCAGACGCCCCACGGGCCCCCGGCTCCTCAGCTCCTCCAGCAGACGGTCGGCGATCCCGCAGGGCTGGGTGACCAAGGTTTCCCGCAATTCCCCCCTGATCTCGGCGGTTTCCTCAATCAATACCTCCCGGCAGAGGTTAAGGACGCCCACCCGGAGGATCCTCCCTTCGTTCGCGATGACGAGGACGCTTGCCGCGTTGGGGTTAATCTCGTACATCTGCGGCTTCCGCCCAAGCAGGCTGTCTCCGCCCCCGACATGGGACGCCAACCCGAAGTCGGCGAAGTAATCCATGATCTTCATCGCGGTCTGGAGGGAGACGCCGAGGGCTTTTGCGATTTCCACCCGGGAGATGATCCGCTTCTGGGCGAGCAGGCCGAACGCGCTCCTTCGGTGCCGGGACTTTAGCAGGGATACCGGATTGCTCATTACTGAATCACCTACACTAATTACCTTGGGTATACAATAGTGGATAGCAAGGTCTTTGTCAAGTAGTTTTGCAATATTCGTCATATTGAATAATTATTTGCTTGCATTCTTGGTTATTTTGTATATTTACAAACAGACAGACCCGTGTTATCCTAAGTTCAGTTAGTTAACCTCATTAAGTAATCATATTACAAACAATTCCATCGGAAGAGAGCTGGACGATATGCAAGGAACAAGACCCCGTAAAAAAGGCACTCTCCTCGAAACGCTGTACAGGCAGAGGTTCCTCTTGGCGATGTCCCTCCCCTTCTTCCTCTGGGTGCTGCTGTTCTGCTACCTGCCGCTGGCCGGCTGGGGGATGGCGTTCCAAGACTTCAAGTTGAGAGGGGATGTCCTCGAAAGCTTCTTCTCGGCCCCCTTCGTCGGCCTGAAGCACTTCGGCGATCTGTGGGAGGACTTCGTCAATCAGGGTCGTTTCTTCCTAGCGTTGAGGAATACCCTCGCGATGAGCCTCCTGCTGCTGGCGTTCGGTTTCGTCACGCCGATCATCTTCGCGTTGATGCTGAACGAGATCCGAATAAAGAAGTTCAAGCGGATCACCCAGACGATCTCCTACCTGCCCCACTTTATCTCATGGGTCGTCGCCGCCGGGATGATCAGCGTAATGCTCTCCACCGAAGGACCTGTCAATGACTTGCTGATTGCCCTCGGCCTCACGGATAAGCGGATCACCTTCCTAGCCGACCAAAACATGTTTTGGGGGATCATGACGGTCAGCGAGATTTGGAAAGAGCTTGGCTGGAACGCCATTATCTTCTTGGCGGCAATCACCAGCGTGGATCAGGGCCTGTATGAATCGGCGGAAATTGACGGCGCCGGGCGGCTTCGGAAGATATGGTACGTCACCCTCCCCTGCATCCTCCCGGTGATCACCGTCATTTTGATTATGGACATCGGCTGGCTGATTTCCGTCGGTTTTGAGAAACAGATGCTGCTGGGCAACGACATGACAAGGAACGCCTCCGAGGTGCTGGACGTCTACGCCCTGAAGTACGGTATCGGGCAGAGCCGCTACAGTTTCGGCACCGCCATTGGGATGTTCAAATCGGTCGTTTCGGTCGTCATGGTGCTGATCGCGAACGCTTTAGCCAAGAAAACCGGCGAGACCAGCATCTTATAGGAGGGAAGGGATATATATGAACCGCTTTCGCAGGACAAAGGGCGACTACATCATCGACTTCGTGATCTACGCCGTCACGCTGGTCATATTGGTCTCGACCCTCTTCCCCTTCCTGAACGTTTTGGCAATCGCCTTCAACGACTCCTCCGACTCGGTGAAGGGCGGGGTGGGAATCCTCCCCCGCATCCCGACGCTGGACAACTTCAAGGAGCTTACCCGGTTCCCCCTCCTCCTCCAAGGCGGGCTGATCTCGCTGCTGCGGACGATCGTCGGAACGGTCTGTTCCCTCCTCTCCACCTGTATGCTGGCGTATGTCCTAAGCCGCAAGGACTTTATCTTCAAGAAGTTTTTCACGGCCCTCTTCCTCTTCACGATGTATGTGGACAGCGGCTTGATCCCCCACTTCATGGTGATCCGTACCTTCGGCCTAAACAACAGCTTTTGGGTCTACATCATCCCCGGGCTGATCTCCGCCTACAATCTGATCTTGGTGCGCTCCTTCATCGAGCAGCTCCCCTACAGTCTCCAAGAATCGGCGTTCTTGGACGGAGCTAACGATTTCACCGTCTTCACCAAGATCATCATGCCTCTCTGCCTCCCGGTCACGGCGACGGTCGGCCTGTTCTACGCCGTCGGGCAGTGGAACTCGTGGTTCGACACCTATCTCTACGCCCCCTTCAACGAGAAGATCACAACCCTCCAGTATGAACTGATGAAGATCCTCCAGCAATCGATGTCCCAGCAGGGAAACCTCAGTCAGGCGGGAAAACTCGCCCAGTCCCAGAGCATCTCGCCCCTTTCGATCCGGATGGCCGTGACGGTGGTGGCGATCCTCCCTATCCTGCTGGTATACCCCTTCGTGCAGAAGTACTTCGTGTCCGGGCTGACGCTGGGCGCGGTCAAGAGCTAGTCAACCTTTCGTCTTCGGACGGTTGAATACACAAAACAACTTTAGGAGGAAGAAGAACGTGAAAACGCACCTGTGGAAACTCATCGCAGTCATGACGGCGGTCCTGCTGATCCTATCAGCCTGTTCGTCGCCGTCGCAAGCCCCCGCGGGCAACAACAGCGCCGACAACCAACCGGCCCAGAACCAACCGGCGGATAACGGCGAGGCGCCGCCCGCCGCCGAAGAGGACGACAAGTCCCCCATCACCTTCACCATCTATGGCGAGGACGTCATCGCGAACCGCGTCGAAGAGGACTTCAAGGGTGAAGTGAGCCAAGTGATCACGGCGGACACCGGCGTCACCATCAAGTATCAGTTCGGCGTCGGCGACGTGAGCGAGCAGATCACCCTGATGATCGCGGATAAGAACTACCCCGACTTCATCTTCTCCCGGTCCCACGTCAGCAACTTCTTGGACGCGGACGTCTACATCGACATGTCCCCCCTGATCGACCAGTACGGACCCAACATCAAAGCGCTGTACGGCGACGCCTATGAGCGGATGCGGGACAGCGAGGGCCACATCCACTACTTGGGGCAGGACTTTATCAACCAGATCAACGAGGACCCGGAGGACTCGTTTGAGATCCAGCACGCCGTGCTGAAAGACCAAGGCTACCCCGAAATCCGCACGCTGGAACAGTTTAAGGCGGCGATCAAGGCGTATAAGGAAAAATACCCCGAAATCGACGGCCAGCCGACCATCGGAATGACCCTCACCTGCGGCGAAGGCTGGCGCTACTTTATCACCCTGATCAACCCGGGCCTCCGCGCGCTCGGCTTCCCGGACGACGGCAACTTCTATATCAACCCCGAAACCTACGAGGTCAGCTACGCTTTCTCGATCCCCGAGATCAAGGAGTACTACCGCTGGATGAACGGGATGTACAACGACGGTCTCATCGACCCAGACGCGTTCACCCAGACGTACGACGAGTACCTCGCGAAGATCGCCTCGGGACGCGTTCTGGCCCTGTCGGACGGCCACTGGGAATATGTCGCGGGCGAAGACATCCTGAGCCAAGAGGGTAAGTATGACCGCACCTACGCCCGCCTCCCGGTCACCCTCAGCACGGACATCAAACACCCGGCCTACCGTCCGTCGGCGTACACCCCGACCAACGGCGTGGGGATCACCCAAAACTGCGCCGACCCCGTACGGGCGGTCAAATTCTTAGACTACCTCTGCAAAGAGGAGACACAGATCCTCTCCGCGTGGGGCATCGAAGGCGTCCACTGGGAGATCAAGGACGGCAGGCGCCAATGGACCGAAGCCGAGACGGCGGCTCAGAAACTGCCGGGCAACGACGTAAAGACAGCGATCGGCATGATGACGTACCCGTGGCCCACCATCGGCGGCGGCGAGGACTCCAACGGCTACAAGTTCAACCCCCTCGACGACGGCACCGTCCAGTGGGCGGACTACAACGACGAAGCCAAGAACACCCTGACCGCCTACGGCGTCAACAGCTGGAAAGAGCTGTTCCCCACCGGCGACCAGTTTGTCGCCTCCGAATGGGGACAGGCTTGGAACCTTTGGGACGTCCAGCCCGCCGACAGCGAATTCGGTATGCTCCTAGCGGAGTGCAACGACCTGACGGCGCAGTATCTGCCGATGGTCTGCTCAGCCTCCCCCGAAGAGTTTGATTCCCTTTGGGACGAGTACCTCAGCCGTCTGGACAGCCTCGGCGTTTCCGACCTCGGCGTCGTCGCGACCAAGCTTCTGGCGGATAACTTCTACGTACACGTAGCGGCGGAATAATGCGACCTATGACGAAGGCCTCCCATCCGGGGGGCCTTCACAGTCTGTCAAAGAGCGGGCATTCAAAAGCCGCTTGAGGAAACCAACACGGCATAATTGACATTTTTGCTTTGCCGTGGCATACTGTAGACGGGCGGTCTTTCCCTTCGCTGCGCTTCAAGGCGGAAAAGACCGCGACCCGGCGAATTTATATAATACGGGGTGCTGAATGATTGAATTACATGGAGAAGACATATATCTTGCCGCACTTGAACGCCAAGATTGCAAAAAAATATGTGAAGATAATGAGTACGATTTTGATAATCCAGCCGAAACAACGCTATTCGGCTGGTCTGTTGAAAACTCTGACGAATGGTTTGAAGAAACACAACGATTACTAAAATCTGATGTAAATATTCGTCTTGGAGTCTTCCTCAACGACAGAACAGTAATCGGAGATGTTGCCTTACAGAGTATAGATCGCGCGAATCGCTCTTGCTCGCTTGGGTTAGGTATAGCTAAAATTGGAAACCGCGGCAAAGGTTATGGTACTCAGGCACTGCGCCTTATTTTAGACTATGGTTTTTTTAATCAAGGCTTTGAACGAATCGTTGCAAACACGACGGAGATTAATCTCCCTGCGCAAAAGGTACTTAAAAAACTGGGCTTTGTTTTAGAAGGACGGGAACGTAAAGCGCTTTACTTTCGTGGGCAAAAACTCGATAAGTTTAATTATAGTTTACTTGCCGATGAGTATAAATGTTAATAAACATTTCCCAACATGGCAACAACATGGTTACAGCGACTATCCTCACTGCACGAGGCCGGCGACACCGGAAAGGCGTTCCGGCTGGAGT
>JAISVO010000139.1 GCA_031271525.1 Oscillospiraceae bacterium | reverse complement strand
TAGGGCACGAGAAACTGCTTTTTCCCCGCTTTCTGATTCGCCTCCTCATACCGCCGGACGAACGCCTTATAGACGCCGAAGCGGGGCTTACCCATCAGGTCCAGCACATTGTCGGCGCAATGCTCGGGCGCGATCTTCAGCTGACCGCTGATGTGGTGGCTTGCTATCTCCTCCAGCCCTTTCCCGTTCCTGTCCAGCAGCCAGTAGTCGTACCGGATCCCCGAGCGTACGAACACCTTCTTAATCCCCTCGATCCCCCGCAGCTCCCGCAAAAGCCGCAGGAAGTCGTCATGGGACGGATCGAGATTCGGGCAGGGCGTCGGGGTCAGGCACTGCCGGTCGGCGCACGCGCCCTTTACCGCCTGTTTCCGGCACGCCGGATGCCGGAAATTCGCGGTCGGCCCGCCGACATCATGGATATACCCCTTGAAATCCGGCAATTTCGCGATCGCCCTCGCCTCCCGCAGGAGGGACTCATGGCTCCGCGCCGAGATAAACCGTCCCTGATGGAACGCGAGCGAGCAGAAGTGGCAGGCGCCGAAGCAGCCCCGGTTGTGGATCAGCGAGAACCGCACCTCCTCGATCGCCGGAACCTCCTCGGTATACGCCGGGTCGGGGCTTCGGGTGTACGGGTACTCGGCAACGGTGTCAAGCTCGGCGCTTGTCAGCGGGGCCGCCGGCGGCGTACAGACGAGGACCTTCTTTCCGTGGGGCTGGACGAGCGCCCTCCCCCGCACCGGGTCGTGCTCCCGGTACTCCCGCGTCGTCGCCTTGGCGTAAGCCCTCCTGTCGGCGGTCACCTCCTCGAAGGACGGCAGCAAACAAAACGCCCCCTCCGGCGGTGTGTCGGCGAGGAAGCAGACGCCCCGCACCGGGTTTTTCCCGTCGTAAAGGGAGATTCCTTTACGCAATCGGTCCGCCAGTTCCCGGACCGCCCGCTCCCCCATCCCATAGACCAGCGCGTCCGCGCCCGAATCAAAAAGGACCGAGCGGCGCACCCCGTCTTCCCAGTAGTCGTAGTGGGCGAAACGCCGGAGCGACGCCTCCAGCCCGCCCAGAATCACCGGGAGGTGCGGGAAGGCCGCCTTGATCAGCCCGGTGTAGACGATCACGGCGCGGTCGGGGCGCTTCCCCGCGGTCCCGCCCGGGGTATAGTAATCGCTGTTCCGGCGCTTCTTCGCAGCAGTGTAATGCGCCACCATCGAGTCGAGGTTTCCGGAGGTCACCAGCGCGGCGAGCCGGGGGCGGGCGATCCCTGTCAAAGGCTTCCGCCAGTCGGGCTGTGACAGATACCCCACCTGAAAACCCTCCGCCTCCAAAACCCTCGCGATCACAGCCGCGCCGAAGGACGGGTGGTCCACCCATCCGTCCCCGCTCACCAGCAGGAAGTCCGCTTGAAAACCCTCTGCCGCCGGAGCAATCATCGGGTCCGTCCCCTCCGTTTCTTTCAATATTGACAAATTCAAGGTTATGTGATACCCTTTTATTATCGCATACGAGGTGATTGATATCAAGATACTGTTGTTTGGAACCTTCGAGGGGGAACGGGCAAGCATCGAGCGCTTCTTCGCGAAAGCCGAGCTGACCGAATACGACACCCCCCTCTCCCTCTTCGTGACGACCCGCTTCAAGACGCTTGCGGGGGACGCCGACATCGCGCTGATGGGCGGCGAGCCGCGCTATAAGTCGTACATACTGGCGGCGAAGAAGGCCGGCTGTAAAACGGTCCTTTGGGGCTGCGAGTTCAATTGGCTCACAACCAGCCTGACGGCGCTCCAGCAGTTCGACCTCATCTTCGCCCGGGACAAAGAAACGGTGCAGGCCCTGAAAGCCGCCGGGTTCTCCGAGGTGTCGCTCTGCCCGTCCGCGCCGCCGTCCGATACGCCCCGCCCGGCGGCCGAAGCGGTTCCCACCCCCGAGGCTTTCGGCGAACCCGAACCGTCTGAACCGCCCATACAGCCCGAACCGGTCAGTTTGCCGGAACCGGCCGGGCCGCCCGAGCCGGCTCCTGCCGGGGAGCAGGACTTTACCCTGATTGTGGACATCCCCCCCTCCGATCTCCGCCAAACGGAGGACGCCGGGCCGGCGTCCCGGCCCGAACCGCCGCCCAAAACCCCGTTCGACCTGCCGCCGGTCACGACGGTCTACGGCGCGGCGAACCTAAACGAAAACATCCGCTCGGTGAGTTCCGCCGGAGGGGTATTCTCCCTCCTCTGCGAGGACACCATCCGCCGGGGCGGCGTGGTCTTCGGCTCCCGCTACACCGATACCTTCGAGGTACTCCACGCGATGGCGGACCGGATCCCCGACTGCGTCCCGATGCGGGGCGCGAAGTTCGTCGAGAGCAAAACCGGCAACACCTTCGAGCAGGCGGCGGCCTGTCTCCGGCGGGGCACCCCCGTCCTGTTCAGCGGCACGGCCTGCCAGATCGCGGAACTGAACGCCTACCTGTGCTGGCTCCCGGCAACCGCCTTATCGATGCCGGATGAATACTCGAGCGACCAAAAAACCCTCGCCGACTCTCCCCTGCTTCTGACCGTCGACGTCGTCTGTTCGGGGGTCGCCGAACCGGCGGTTTTCTCGGCGTACCTCCAATCGGTGGAGAAGAAGCTGGGCGCGTCCGCCACCGCCGCCGACTTATCGGGAAAACCCCGCGGCTGGCACAAAGCGACGGTCCGGATCGGCTCGGAAGGCGGCACCTACGAATCCCCGGCCTACCGCGACCCTTTCATCCGCGCCTACCGCGCGGGGCTTTGCCTCGCCGAAAAGTGCTACGATTGCCCCTACCGCGTCTCGGACAACCGGGGCAGCGACCTGACACTGGGCGCGTTCGAGGAGGGGAGGAAGCACATCCCCGAGCTGTACGACGACAAGGGCGCGTCGCTGGTGCTTGCGCACACCGACCGGGGCCGCGCCGCGATCGAGGCGATCGGGTTGCAGCGCGCGGTCTTTTGCGAGATACCGCCCGACGCGCTGGCGCAATACAACCCCGCCCTCTCGGCTCCCCTGCCCCGGCACGAAAAGCGGGAGCAGTTCCTCGCCGATTGCCGCCACCTTCCCTTCGCCAAGGCGGTGAGCCGCGCCCTCGGTCCGGTCATCGTCTGCATACTTTTGCATAAACGCACCATACTACCTCCGTCATGGAGAAAGGTTATCAGGAACAAGCGATAAAGAGTGCCTGCGCCGGCGGCGGCGCGGGGCTATTGAGCGGACTTTTAGGGGCGGGGGGCGGTTCGGTCCTCGTCCCTTTGCTGCGCGACTGGGTCGGTCTGGACGCGAAGAAGGCGATGGCGACGTCCGTCTTCTGTGTCGCCCCGATCTGCGCCGTCTCCGCCGCGGCATACGCCGCCTCCGGGCGGGTCGATTGGGCCGCCGCCGCCCCGTACATGCTGGGCGGTTTCCTCGGCGGGGCCGCCGCCGGGTTCCTCTTCGCGATAACCCCGCCGAGTTGGCTGCGGCGCGGCTTCGGGGTTTTGCTGCTGCTCGGGGCGGCGAGGCAATGGTTTCCGACCCTCGGCGGCGAAGCGCCGGTTTGGGACGGATTCTGGGTGTCGGCGCTCGCCGGCGCTGCCGCCGGAGTCCTGTCCGGACTGGGTCTTGGCGGCGGCACCGTACTGATGATTTGGATGACCCTCTTCGGCGGGTTTTCCTCGCGGCACGCCGCGCAGGGGGTCAACCTGCTCTACTTCCTCCCCTGCTCGCTCGGCTCGATGGCGGGGCACATCAAAAACAAACAGGTCGCGTTCAAACCGGCGCTGTTTGCCATTGCCGCCGGGCTGCCGCTGGGGCTTTTGGGGGCGTTTATCGCGCAGAAGCTGGACGCGTCCCCGCTACGAATCGGCTTCGGGGTCCTGATGGTCTTCGTCGGGCTCCGCGAGGTTCTGTCTGCAAAACAAAAGGAACCCGTCGAGGATTAGCGACGCCGCGACGGCGTCCACCTTCCCCTTCCGCTTCGCCCCGAACGCGCTGGCCTCGGTCAGGATCCGGCCGGCCTCCACCGTCGTCCGCCGTTCGTCCCAGAGGACGACCTTGCACCCCCGCTTCTCCAGCAAGGCTTTCAGTTTGGCGGTTTTTTCGGAGCGCGGGCCTGCCGTACCGTTCATGTTGATCGGGTTCCCGAGGACGACGACCTCCGCGCCCCGGCCCGCCGCTTCCGCCGCGAGTGTCTTCGCGAGTACCCCCGCGTCCTTCTCGGTCACCGTGAACGCGTCGGCACAGAGGGTGCGCGTCGCGTCGCTGACCGCGACCCCGGTCCGCGTATCGCCGTAATCAACCGCCATCACCCGCATGAGGCTCCCCCTAAATTGTAAACGTTTATCCGTATGATACCCATTGCATTGACAGATGTCAAGTGGTTTGGTATAATATGTGCGGTTGCGGTCCGGATTTATTAGGATCATTGTCACGATGCGCGCGAGCGGCCGCAATCCACCTCATTTCCATAAGGAGGCGCTGCCCCAATGGATAAACTCAAAAGCGTCTTATTGAACGTGAAATTCTTCTTCATCGCCGTAGGACGGACTGTGAGGAAGGGTGCGCGTAAAATTTTCAATTCCGACATCAGGAGCGGGCTTCGCGGGTTTTCGCGGATGTTTGGCGCGGTGATGGGGGTCGCCGGGAGGATTCTCCTCACCGTACTGCTGATCACGCTGCTGACCGGCACGATTGTCGGCGTCTTCGGCGCGATTTACATCACCCGCTACCTCGACGTGGACACCGAGGTGAATCTGGAGACCTTCGCCCTCAACCTCTCCTCCCACATCTACGCGGCGGATCCGGACAACCCGGAGGAATGGGTGGAGATCGAAACCCTGTCCAGCAGCGACAACCGTGTCCGGGCGGCCTACGACGAGATCCCGTCGGCGTTGGTCGACGCAATCGTCGCCATTGAGGACAAGCGCTTTTGGCAGCACGAGGGGGTCGACTGGAAACGCACCGGCGGCGCGTTCGTCAGTATGCTGACCGGCGGCAAGCAATTCGGCGGCTCGACGATCACCCAGCAGCTGATCCGGATCCTCACGCAGGATAAGGATGTCACGGTCTCCCGGAAGCTGAACGAAATCTTCCGGGCGCTGGCGTTTGAGCGGAAGTACCCGGGGCAGGAGGGCAAGGAGCTGATCATTGAGGAATACCTCAACATCATCCCCCTCGGCAACAACTGCAGCGGAGTGGTCACCGCGGCGGAAACTTACTTCGGCAAGACGCTGGACGAGCTTACCCTAGCCGAGTGCGCCCTGATCGCGGGGATCACCAACAACCCCTCCTACTACAACCCCTTCACCCATCCAAACAACGCGAAGCGGCGGCAGGAGACCATTCTGAGCGAGATGTACAACCAGCAGATCATCACCCGGCACGAGTACAACATCGCGAAATACCAGCCTCTCGTTTATGCCCGGCGGGGCGGCGTCGGCACCGCCAGCCTGCGCTCGTGGTACGTAGATCAGGTTCTGGTCGACGTGAAGAACGACCTGATGGAGCAGTACGGCTACTCCAGCGAGATCGCGACCGACTTCATCTACTCGGGCGGCTATCACATTTACTCCTGCGTGGACCTCAACATGCAAAAGATTATGGACGGCGTCTGGTCGGATCCGTCGTGCTGGCCGTCCACCCCGGACGACGAGCCGCCCGAGTCGGCGATGATGGTGGTCGACCAATATACCGGGCAGATCAAGGCGATGATCGGAGGCCGGGAAAAGACGGGCGACCTGATCCGGAACAACGCGACCATGATGAAACGGCAGCCGGGTTCCTCCTTCAAGCCGGTCGCGGTCTACAGCCCCGCCTTTGACTTGGGGCTGATCACGCCGTACTCCCCGATTGACGATATGCCAAGCCTGAATGTCGAGGACAGGGGCTGGCCCCGGAACACTCCGGCGGGTTACGACGGGCGGATCGGGGTCGTCAGCGCCGTCACCCGCAGTAAGAACGCCGTATCGGTGCAGATCATGGAGATGATCACCTATCCCCAGTCTTTCCGGTTCGCAACCGAGAAGATGGGGATCACCACCTTGGTGGAGGGCAAGAAGGTGGGCACCCAAACCCTATCCGACATCGGCGCGTCGCCGCTGGCGTTGGGCGCTCTGACAGACGGCGTCACGGTACGGGACATGACCGAAGCCTACACGGCGATCGCGAGCGACAACGGGATCCGGCACGAGACGCGCACCTACACCCTTGTCGTTGACAACGAAGGCTCGGAGGTTCTGGACAACCGTCCCGATTCCGTGCAGGCGATGAAAGCGAAAAGCGCCTTCTATATGCGCACCTGCCTCCTCAACGCGGTCGCGAGCGGCACCGGCGGCAACGCGAACTTCAAGGATGTCGATATGCCGGTCGCCGGGAAGACGGGAACCACGACGGACAACAAGGACCGCTGGTTTGCCGGCTTCACCCCCTACTACACGGCGGTCTGCTGGTTCGGCTACCCGATCGGGCGGAATATGTCCTACTACACCTCCAACCCGGCGATCCACATGTGGCGTCAGGTGATGGAACAGGCGCACGAGGGTTTGGAGCGCAAAGAGTTTTATGTCCCTGACGGTTTGGTGGAGTACACCTACTGCATCGACAGCGGCCTGCCGGTCAGCGACGCCTGCCGGCTCGATCCGCGCGGCGGACGGGTCGCCGTGGGTCTGCTGGACCGGGACGACGTCCCCAAGACCCGCTGCAACGTCCACACGGTCATCGACATCTGCACCATCTCCAACCATGTCGCCGGCCCCAACTGTCAGCTCCGCACCCAAAAAGCGCTGCTGAACATCAACCGCCACGCCCCGATCAACACCCTTTTCCTTCCGGATGAGCAGTTCACCCTCCCGAGGGATCTGCGGGGCGACGTCATTCCGGAGGGGATGTACCCCGTCTCGGCCTACAGCGACACCGTCACCGACCCGTACCACAACTACTGCACGGTGTGCAAACCGCTCCCCTCCCTGCCGCCGGAAACGGAGGATCCCGTCCCGCCCGAGGTGAGCGATCCCAGCAACTTATGGGTCGATCCGTCCCTGCCGCCGGACGGACCGGAATTCCCCGATCCCTCCGAATCGGAAGACGCCCCGCCGGTGCCGCCCGACCCGTCGCCCAGCATGACCATTGGCGCCGACGGGCTGCCTTGGCCGTTTTAGCCTTGGCCTCCGGCAGCCCAAGAAGCTTTTGGCAAACAGTTTCTTGGGAATCTTCAAAAACTCTGAACAGGGGTCGTTATGGAAGTTCTGGTCGTACTGCTATCTTCTTTGTCTTTGGTCGCCTCCCTTATTGTCTTAATCCTCTTGTCAAGGCAGAAGAGCCTCGCGGAGCCGGTGGAGCGCGCGGAAAAACGTCTGCTGGACGCGATGGCGCGGAGCGAATTGCTGCAGGAGCAGAAGCTGGAGCAAATACGGGTTGCGACCGAGCGTCGTCTCCTAGCTATGCAGGAGAGCACCGCGAAACAGTTTGACAGCATTCGCGGCGTGGTGGAGGAGAAGCTTCAAAAGACGCTGGACAGCAGGATCAGCCAGTCCTTTTCGCTGGTCAACGAGCGTTTGGAGCAGGTATATAAAGGGCTTGGCGAGATGCAAGCCCTTGCGGTCGGCGTGGGCGACCTGAAGAAGGTGCTGTCCGGCGTCAAGACGCGGGGGATACTGGGCGAGGTGCAGCTTGGCGCGATCCTCGACCAGATCCTGTCGCCCGAGCAGTATGGGGTCAATATCGCAACCGTCCCGGGTTCCCGGCTTCCGGTGGAGTACGCCGTCAAGATGCCGGGCAGCGGGGAGGAGAGCGTCTGGCTCCCGATTGACAGCAAGTTCCCGGCGGACCGTTACGCGGCCCTGTGCGACGCGTATGACGCGGGCAGCCCGGCTGCGGTCGAGTCGGCGTCGCGCACCCTGCGGGACGCTTTGCGGCATATGGCGAAGGAGATACGGGAGAAGTACATACAGCCGCCGTACACCACCGATTTCGGTATCCTCTTCCTCCCCTTTGAGGGGTTGTACGCCGAGGCGGTACGGCGCGGCTTTTCGGAGGAACTGCAGCGGGATTACCGGATCACCGTCGCGGGTCCCGTGACGATGGGCGCGCTGCTGAACAGCTTACAAATGGGGTTCCGCACCCTTGCGATCCAGCGGCGTTCGGGCGAGGTGTGGAAACTTCTGGGCTCCGTCAAGGGCGAGTTTGAAAAATTCGCCGACGTGCTGGATAAGGCAAAGAAGAAGCTGGAGGCCGCCGGCACCGATCTGGACACGCTGGTCGGCGTCCGTACCCGCGGCATCCTCCGCTCCCTTTCGTCGGTGGAAACGCCGGGCCTTCCGGAGGAATAACCCTTTAACACTTGGAAAACTTCCCGAGTTTTCCCCTTGTAACCCCTCCCGATTCGTCGTATAATAGACCATGACGAGATAACGCCGGAAAACAGGAAGGGGGGAACCGCGTGTCGCAGGCAGTCGCGTCGAACCCCGAAACAGCGGTATCCGCCGCGCCCGTCAGGTCCCGGCGCCTTCTCCGTATCGTCCTCCTCTCTTTGTTGTCTCTGCTGCTGGCCGCGGCGACCGCCCTCTCGGTCCTTGCCCTGACCTACGACCGCGTCTACCCGAACCTCTCGGCGTTCGGCGTGCCGCTTGCGGGTCTGACCCGCGAGGAAGCAGCAGCAGCCCTTTCGGAAAAACTTGTCAGCGTTTACGACAACGCTTCGGTCACTCTGACTCTCGACGGAAACGAGGGTACCGTCACCGCCGAAGAAGCGGGCGTCTCGCTCACCTCGGTCAAGACGGCAAACGCGGCGTTTGACGCCGGGCGGCAGGGCGGCGTCTTCGCCCGGCTCGCGTTCGCGGCGTCCTCCCTGTTCACCGAGAGGAATGTCGAGCAGGAGAGCGACTTCGGCATCAACCGGGACGCGGTGCGGAACATAGTCTCAGCGCTTTCCGCGCCACTCGCCAAAGACCCTGTGGAGTACGGATGGACAGTCGGCAAACAGTCAGTCGGCGTCAGCGGCGGATCGCCGGGAGCGCGGAGCGACATCGAGGCGATGACCGACGCCGTCGTCGCGGCGTTCCGCGACAGAAACTACCAAAAACTCGCCTTCACCTCCGAAAGCATCCCGCCCGCCCCCTTCCCCCTCGATGAGCTGTTTGCGGAGATCCGCACCGAACCCGCGCCGGCCTACGCCGTTCTGGACGGCAGCAAGACGGTCAAGCTGATGCCGCACGTCAACGGCGTCACATTTGATAAGGAGAACGTCCGGCGGCGCCTCGCCGAACACCCCGGGGAACCTTTTACCATCCCGCTGCTGACCAGCGTTCCGTCCCCCACCCTGTCCGAGCTACAGGAGAGCCTGTTCCGCGACCTGCTGGGCGGCTACGCGAGCTATACCGAAACCTCTTCGGAGAACCGCGTCAATAACATCGTCCGCACCGCCGAATTGATCAACGGCGTCGTCCTGCTCCCCGGCGACAGCTTTTCTTTCAACGGCGTCGTGGGACAGCGCACCGAAGCGCGCGGGTTCATGACCGCCGGCGCGTACATCAACGGCCAGCTGACCGAGGACGTCGGGGGCGGCATCTGCCAGTCCTCCTCCACCCTCTACAACGCGGCGGTTCTGGCGAACCTGAACATCGTGAGCCGGCGGGGCCACTCGATGACGGTCAGCTACGTCCCCTACGGGCGGGACGCGACGGTGGACTACGGCAACATCGACTTCGTCTTTGAAAACGACACCGGCTACCCGGTCCGGATTGAGCTGACCCATATCAACTCGACCCTGACGGCGAGGATTTACGGCACCAAGACGGATGACCTCACCGTTTCGGTCGAAGTGGAAGAGCTGAGCGTCACCCCGCACGATACCCTCACCGAGGTCAACCCCGCCCTTCCGCCCGGCGCCAAGACGATCAAGCAGGACGGCAGGGACGGCAGGGTGACTCAGTCCTACCGGGTCCTGACCGATCCGCATGGGACCGTGGTGCTCCGCACCCCAGAGGCAAAGACGACATACCGGAAAATGGATCACATCGTCGAGGTCGGTCCGGGTTCACCGTCCGATCTCCCGGGTATCAACCGAATCAAAGAAGGAGAGACAGAAGATGGTTTATAGGAAGTTCGCCGGCAAAGAGGTCAGCGCGGTCGGGTTCGGCTGTATGCGCTTTCGGAGGGAGGAGTACACGAAAGACCCCGAAATCTGCGCCGACTTGGTGGTCAAGGCGGCCGGGCTGGGAATCAACTACATAGACACCGCGCCGGGATACTGCGACAACATGAGCGAGACGATCGTCGCCCTCGCGCTGAAGCGGATCAAGGGGAAAAGGCCCTATATCTCCACCAAGTGCGGTCTTTGGATGGCGAACAGCGCGAGCGGCGCGCGGCACAAGCTGGAGGAGTCGTTAAAGACGCTGGGCGTCGAAAAAATCGACTTCTATAACATGTGGTGCATTAAGAACCTCGACGAATACCGCCAGATGACCCGGAAGGACGGCAATTATTGGGGTATCCTGAAGGCGAAGGAGGAGGGTTTGATCGGGCACATCTGCTGCACCGCCCACGCGGACGGCGACACGATCAAGGAGATCATCGAGGACGGCAAGGTGGACGGCGTCACGCTGGGCTATAACGCGCTGAACTTCGCCTATCGCCGCGCCGGCGTCAAGGCGTGCTATGAGAACGGCTTGGGCGTTGTGGTGATGAATCCGCTGGGCGGCGGCGTTATCCCGCAGTATGCCGACCGCTTCGGCTTCATCAAGACGAACCCCGAAGAGACGGTCGCTGCGGCGGCTCTCCGCTTCCTGCTCGGCCAGCCCGAGATTTCGGTCGCCCTCCCCGGCATCGGCAGTATGGCCGAACTGGAGGAAGCGGTCGCGGCGGCGGACAACGTCGCGCCGGTCACCGAAGAACGGCTCGCCGAGATGACCAAGCTCTTGGGCGAGGAGCTGAACACCCTCTGCACCGGCTGCTCCTACTGCGACGACTGTCCGTCCGGCGTGCCGATCCCCCGCCTGATGGATTCCTATAACAGCTACCTCCTCTCCGGCGATAAAAACTCGGTGGCGGCCCGCCTGAGCAATCACTGGGGACTCTCGGTAAAAGAAGCCGAAGCCTGCACTGGCTGCGGCGTCTGCGAGGGCCTTTGCACCCAAAAGCTGCCGATCATCCAGCGGATGCGGGAAATACGGGCTTAAAATTTGACAAACCCCCGGCTATATGGTATAATAACTTTTGGTGGTATACTAAAGAACCTTCCCCGCCTTCCGGCGGGGAAAAATATACACGGAACGGTGAAGGAAACATGCGGCAATTCAAAACGGAATCCAAGCGCGTCCTTGATCTGATGATCAACTCGGTCTACACCCACCGGGAGATTTTCCTTCGGGAACTGATCTCCAACTCGTCCGACGCCATCGACAAACTCTACTTCCGCTCCCTCACCGACGATTCGGTCGCGCTCACTAGGGACGACTACGCCATCACCCTTGAGCTGGACAAGGACGCCCGCACCCTCCGTATCTCGGACAACGGGATTGGGATGGATGAGGACGCCCTGAACGAGAATCTCGGCGTGATCGCCCACAGCGACACCCGCGCCTTCAACGACGAGCTCGCGAAGTCCGACCAATCGCCCGGTTCGCGGCTGGTCGGTCAGTTCGGCGTGGGGTTCTACTCCGCCTTCATGGTCAGCCGCAAAGTGACGGTCCTGAGCCGCGCCTTCGGGTCCCAGAAGGCGTACCTATGGGAGAGCGAGGGAGTGGAGGGCTACACCGTCAAGGAAGCCGAGAAGCCCGCCCACGGCACCGAGATCACCCTAACCCTCAAGGAGGACACCGAGGACGAAAAGTATTCCGAGTATCTGGACCCATACCGCGTCTCCCGCTTGGTGAAGCAGTACTCCGACTATATCCGCTATCCGATCACGCTCGACTTCACCTCGACCGACAAAGACGGCAATACCGAGATTGAGAACCGCACCCTAAACAGCATGATCCCCCTTTGGCGGAAAAACAGGAACGAGCTGACCCCGGAGGACTACGGCGGCTTCTACAAAAGCAAGTTCGGCGACTTCGCCGACCCGGCGTTCACGTCCCACTATTCCGCCGAAGGCGCTATATCCTACACGGCCCTCCTCTTCGCCCCCTCGCAGGCCCCGTATAATTTTTACTCGCGGGAGTATGAGAAGGGGCTACAGCTTTACGCAAACGGCGTCCTGATCATGGATCGCTGCGCCGATCTCCTGCCCGATCATTTCGGCTTCGTCCGGGGCCTGATCGACTCCCCCGACCTCTCCCTGAACATTTCCCGGGAGATGCTCCAGCACGACCGCCAGCTGAAATCAATCGCCAAGAGCATCGAGAAGAAGATCAAGGGCGAGCTGACCTCGATGCTGGAAAACGACCGGGAGAAGTACGAATCCTTCTTCAAGGCGTTCGGCCTGCAGCTCAAGTTTGGCCTGTACAACGGTTTCGGTGCGAACGCGGACCAACTCAAGGACCTCGTCCTCTTCCGCTCACTGGCAAAAGAGAAGCCGGTCACCTTCAAAGAGTACGTCGAGGCCATGCCGGAGGGTCAGGAAGCGATCTATTATGTCAGCGCCGAAACCCCCGCCAAGGCCGCCCTGATGCCCCAGACCGAGCGCCTTCGGGAAAAGGGCTTCGACATCCTCTGCCTCACCGAGGATGTGGACGAGTTCGCGCTGAAGATCCTCCGCGCTTACGACGGGAAAGAGTTCCGCTCCGTCTCGGGCAGCGGTCTGGACCTGACCGACGAGGAGAAGAAGGAGCAAGAAGCGAAGAGCGGCGAGAACAAAGACCTCCTCTCCTTCCTCGGCGAAGCGCTGACCGGCAAAGTGTCCAAAGTCGTAGTCTCCACCCTTTTGCGGAAGCATCCCGTCTGCCTGACGAGCGAAGGGGACCTCTCGATCGAGATGGAGAAGGTGTTGAGCCACATGCCGGGTTCGGAGGGCGCGAAAGCGGAGCGGGTCTTGGAGCTGAACGCCGACCACCCTGTCTTCGCGGCAATGAGGACCTTGTTCGTCACCGACAGAGATAAGCTTGCAATGTACGCGAAACTCCTTTACACGCAGGCGCTCCTGATTGAGGGCCTGCCGATCGACGATCCGGTCGCCTTCTCGGATGACATATGCTCCCTAATGGTATAACCGTCCTCGCCGGGCACTACGGATCGGGCAAGACGCAAATCGCGACCCACCTCGCTCTGGAGCTTCGCAAGCGTCACGCGAAGGTGACCCTCTGCGACTTGGACATCGTCAACCCGTATTTCCGCACGGCGGACAGCAAAGACCTCTTCGAGGCGGCCGGGATCCGGCTGATCTCCTCCCCCTACGCCGGATCCAACGTCGAGCTTCCGGGTTTCCCTCCCGAGGCGGCGTCGGTCTTCGACGACCCCGAGGTTTTTTCGGTCATCGACGTCGGCGGGGACGACCGGGGCGCGCTGGCGCTGGGCCGGTACGCTGACCGTCTGCGGGACGGCGGCGCCGCGATCCTTTTGGTGATCAACCGATACCGCCCCCTCTCGGGAAGCGCCCGGGACGCCGCGGACATCTGCCGGGAAATTGAGGAGGCGGGCCGCTTCCGCTTCACCGGCATCGTCAACAACTCCAACCTCGGCGCGGAGACGACGCCGCGGGACGTCCTCGCGGCAATCCCCTACGCCGAGGAAATCAGCCAAAAGCTCTCCCTTCCCATCGTCGCGGTCTCTGCGGCGAAGACGCTGACTCTGCCCGAAACGGGGTATCCCGTATGGAAGATGGAACTCTACAGGAAATGGGTGTCTTTATGAGCAAACTGACGATCAACACCGCCCTCTGCAAGGGCTGCGCCCTCTGCGTCGATGTCTGCCCGAAGAAAATCCTCCGGCTCTCCCCGGACAGACTGAACGGCAAGGGCCACCACCCGGCGGAGATCACCGATCAAGGCTCCTGCATCGCCTGCGCTTTCTGCGCGACAGTCTGCCCCGACTGCGTGATCACCGTCGAAAAGGAGTGAAATTGTGAGCGAGAAAGTATTGATCAAGGGCAACGAAGCCGTCGCCGAGGCCGCCATCGCCTCGGGCTGCCGGCACTTCTTCGGCTATCCCATCACCCCCCAGAGCGAGCTTGCGGCCTACCTCGCCCGGCGTATGCCCAAGGTCGGGGGCGTCTACCTCCAAGCCGAAAGCGAAGTCGCGGCCATCAACATGGTCTACGGCGCTTCGGCGGCGGGGGTCCGCTGCATGACCTCCTCCTCCAGCCCGGGCATCTCGCTCAAAAGCGAGGGCTTATCGTACTTAGCCGGCTGCGACCTGCCCGCCGTAGTTGTCAACGTACAGCGGGGCGGTCCGGGCTTGGGCGGCATCCAGCCCTCTCAAGCGGACTACTTTCAGGCGACCCGGGGCGGCGGCCACGGCGATTACCACATCATCGTTCTCGCCCCCGGCGGCGTGCAGGAGATGTTCTCCTATACCTGTAAAGCGTTCGACCTTGCCGATCAATACCGGATGACGGTCATGGTCCTGACCGACGGGATTCTGGGGCAGATGATGGAAGCGACGTCAATGACGGTGAACAGCGAACAAGCAACAGCGAATAGCGAAAAACCGTGGGCGGTCGGGGGCGTCCGAACCGGGCGCGCCCGGAACATCGTCAATTCCCTCTACCTCAAACCCTCCGAGCTGGAGGAGACAAACCTCGCGCGCTACGAAAAGTATAAGCTGGTGGAAGACGCCGAGCAGGCGCACGACAGCTATCTTCTGGACGACGCCGAGATTGTCGTCGCGGCGTACGGCGCGTCGGCCCGGATCGCGAAGAACGCGGTGGACGAAGCCCGGAACCGGGGCGTCAAGGCGGGCCTCCTCCGTCCGGTAACCCTCTGGCCCTTCCCGAAGAAGGCGTTCCTTGAGGCGTCAAAGCACGCCCGCGCCTTTGTCTCGGTGGAGATGAGCATGGGACAGATGATCGAGGACATTGAGCTTGCCATCCGCTGTTCCCGCCCGGTTTCCCTCTGCAGCCGCGTCGGCGGGATGGTCCCCGACCCGGCGAAAATCCTTCAGGCGATCATCAGCGCCAGTCAGGAGGCGACGGCATGAGTATTGTTTTTTCAAAAACCCCGATGCTGACCGACGCCGTGCAGCATTACTGCCCCGGCTGTACCCACGGGATCATCCACCGCCTCGTCGCCGAGGCGATCGACGAGCTGGGCGTCGGCGACCGGGCGGTGGGCGTCGCGCCGGTCGGCTGTTCGGTGCTGGCGTATAACTACTTCAACTGCGACTGCGTCCAAGCGGCGCACGGGCGCGCGCCGGCGGTCGCGACCGGGATCAAGCGGGCAAACCCGCAAAACATCGTCTTCACCTACCAAGGCGACGGCGACCTCGCCGCGATCGGCACCGCCGAAACGGTCCACGCGGCGGCGCGGGGCGAGAACATCACCGTTATCTTTGTCAACAACGCGATCTACGGCATGACGGGGGGGCAAATGGCGCCGACAACCATGCCGGGTCAGGTCACGCAAACCTCCCCCTACGGGCGGGACCCCAAGGCCGCCGGCTACCCCATCCGCGTCTGCGAACTGCTCTCCACGCTGGACGGCGCCGCCTACTGCGAGCGGGTCTCCGCCGACAGCGTCAAGAACATCCGGAGCGCGAAGAGGGCGATCAAGCAGGCGTTCCAAAACCAGATCGACGGCAAAGGGTTTTCCCTTGTGGAGGTCCTCTCCAGCTGCCCCACCAACTGGGGCCTCACCCCCGCCGCCGCGCTGGGCTGGATCCGGGACAAGATGATCCCCTACTATCCGCTGGGCGTCTATAAAAACACCCCGTGAACGCGGTCGTCAAAAAAATAACGCCGGTTGGACGCATACTCTGCATCAGCGACATCCACGGGCATGTCTCCCTGCTGAACCGCCTGCTGGAGCAGACAGGGTATTCCCCGGGTAAGGATACCTTAATCCTGCTGGGCGACCTCTATACCAAAGGCCCCGACGGCCCCGAAACCCTCCGCCGGGTGATTGAGCTAACCAGCGCCCCTAACGTCCATGTCCTGCGCGGCAACTGCGAAGACATCACCGAGTGGATGTCGCCGGACGAAGTCTCATGGGTGAACGCGCTTCCCCACATCCTCGACGCCGGGGACTACGTATTCGTCCACGGCGGCCTGCCGTCCGAAGACTTGGAAAACCTCGACGAATGGGCGTGTATGAAGAACGACGCTTTCCTCGAACAGGGCCTGACCTTCTCGCGCTGGGTCGTCACCGGGCACTGGCCGGTCAACAACTACGGCCACCGGACCCATTGCTGCAACCCCATTGTCAGCGGGGAACAGCGCGTCATCGCGATCGACGGCGGCTGCGGCATCAAGCGCTCCGGACAGCTCAACGCCTTTATCATCCAAGACGGCGCTTTTTCGTTTTCGTCGATAGACGACCTGCCGCCCTACCGGGTCGCAAAGACGCAGCAAGCGGGCGGCGGCACGCTGAACATCACTTGGAACGACCGCTTTGTGGATATTTTATCACGCGGGAGCGAGGTTTCGACCGTCCGCCACCGGGCGACCGGGCGTATACTGGAGGTTCCCAACAGTTTCCTGTGGGAACGCGACGGGGTGTGGAGCACCGGTGACGCCACCGATACCCGCCTCCCCGTTGAAGCCGGGGAAACGGTTAAGCTGGTTTCGGCCTTCACCGACCGGGTCTTGGCGAAAAAAGACGGCGTTGTCGGCTGGATTTTCCCGTAGGGGCGGATTGACTTCGCCCGCTGATTGACTGGAGGATCACTAATGCGGTACTTCCCCAAAATCATCGGCGAACGAATCTATCTTTCGCCGATAAACGCGGACGACGCGGAGATCTACACAAAATGGCTAAACGATCCGGCGGTCGCCGACCACCTCGGGCAGTACCGGAACGCCATTACGCTCGCAACTGAGAAGAAGGCTCTGGAAAACATGGTTTCGGGCGGTCAGAACTACGCCATCGTCCTCAAGGACGGCGACGAATTACTCGGCAACATCAGCCTGATGGAGGTCGAGCACATCCATCGCCGGGCGACCTTGGGACTGTTCATCGGCGAAGCCGGACGGCGGGGCAAGGGGTACGGGACCGAGGCGATCCGCCTGATCCTCGGCTATGGGTTCAATACCCTAAACCTGCACAACATTATGCTGACCGTCCATGCCGACAACCCGCAGGGTCTGGCATGCTACAAGAAAGTAGGCTTCACCGAGATCGGGCGGCGGCGCGGGGCACGGATCAAAGACGGCAAACAGATTGACCTCATCTATATGGATATTTTATCAACCGAGTTTGGAGGCTAATGATGGAGACACGGATCTTAATCGCCGGGTTTGGCGGTCAGGGCATTTTGTTTTTGGGGAAATACCTCGCTGCCATCGGAATGGCGCTGGACCGTCAGGTATCTTGGCTGCCGTCCTACGGGCCGGAGATGCGGGGCGGCACGGCGCAATGCGGCGTCATTTTGGCGGATACCGCCATCGGAAGCCCGCTGGTGGAGGAACCGGACATTTTGGCAGCGATGAACAACCCCTCTTTCGCGGCCTTTGAGGGCGCTGTGAAGCCGGGCGGCTCCCTCTATTACGATCCCGCGTTTGTCCCGGAGGACGCCCGCACCCGTTCCGACATCGCCTACCTCCCGGTCCCGGCGGCGCAAGCCTCCGAGGACGAGAGCCTGAAGGGCCTCGCCAACATGATCATGGCCGGCGCGCTGCTCAAGTCGCTCCCCGAAGTCACCGCAGACGTGATAGAGGCGGCGATGAAGAAGACCGTCCCGGAACGGAAGAAAGAGATGTTCGACGCCAACATGAGGGCAGTCGCGCTGGGATACGCATTTTAGGAAACGTTCTGTGACATTCACCCTTGTAAATACTCTGCAATTGGTGTATAATACCTGTATAAAGAGAACACGGGTGGGTAACAGAAGGAGGAGCGGGGCATATGTACCAGGTAGGGGACAAGATCGTCCACCCGATGCATGGCGCGGGTGTGATTGAGAACATTGTCAGCCAGAAGGCGGGCGGGGCGCTGATGCAGTATTACGTCATGAAGATGCCGGTAGTGGGGATGCTGGTGATGATCCCGACCCACAACGCCCAGAGCATCGGCGTGCGGGAGGTTGTGGACAGCACCACGGCGGAGGACCTGATCTGTTCCCTCGCCGCCTTGGAGACCGATACGGTTACCAACTGGAACAAGCGTTACCGGGAGAACATGCTGCGGATCAAAAGCGGGGAGCTTTTTGAGGTTGCGCGTGTCGTCAAGAGTCTCACCGCGCGGGACAAGCAGCGCGGGCTATCCACCGGCGAGCGCAAAATGCTCCACTCGGCGAAGCAGATCCTCATCTCCGAGATCGTCCTCGCCCAGAGCGCGGAGTACGCCGACGTCGAGCGCCGTATCAACAAGGAACTGGCATGAAGCCCACGGTAACGGCGGTCGTTCCGGCAGCCGGTTCCGCCACGCGTATGCGGGGCGGCGATAAGATTCTAACGCCGGTCAACGGGCTTCCGCTGATCGGCTATTCGCTGTCTGCCCTCGAGGCGTCGCCGCTGATCGATGAAATTATAATCGCGGCGCGGGACAGCGACATCCTTCCGATTGCCGGTTTGTGCAAAGCGATGGGGTTCCAAAAAGTGAGCGGAATCCTGCGGGGCGGTTCGTCCCGTCCCCACACGGTGCTGAAGGTTTTGGTGGAGACGCGTGCGGACATCGTCGCGATTCACGACGGCGCGCGCCCCTGCCTGTCGGTATCCCTGTGCGACGCGGTCATCCGAAAGGCAATCGAGACCGGCGCCGCCGTGCCGGGTCTGCCGATAACCGACACGGTCAAGGTGACCGGCGCTTCGCGGATCATCACCGGCGGGGCCGACCGGGGAACGCTGTTCACGGTGCAGACGCCCCAGTGCTTTGAGACGGCGCTGATCCGGGGAGCGCTGGCAAAAGCGCTCCGGGACGGCAATCCGGTCACCGACGACAGCGCGGCGGCGGAGGCCCTCCCCTACCCCGTACATATCGTCCCCGGCGAGGCGCGGAACATCAAGGTCACCACTCCGGACGACCTTGTCTTCGCCGAGGTTTTTTTGCGGGGTGACACGGTATGAGGATCGGTCAGGGCTATGACGCGCACCGGCTGGTCCCCGGACGCCCGTTGGTGCTGGGCGGCGTGACGGTCCCCTCTGAGAAGGGCTTGCTGGGGCATTCGGACGCCGATGTCCTGACCCATGCCGTCATCGACGCCCTCCTCGGCGCGGCGTGTCTCGGCGACCTCGGAGCCCTATTCCCCGACCATGACCCGCGCTTCGGGAATATCAGCAGTCTGACCCTGCTGCGGGAAGCCGTACAGCTTGTCAAGGACAACGGCTTTACGGTAATCAACATCGACGCGACGGTCGTCGCGCAGCGGCCCGCCCTTGCCCCCTACCGGGAGGAAATGCAGCGGAACCTCGCGGCTTGCCTCGGCGCCGGCGCGGTCAGCGTCAAGTTCACCACCGAGGAAGGGATGGGGTTCTCCGGCTCGGGCGAAGGGATGGCGGCAACGGCGGTCTGCCTGATCGGCAGTCTATGAAAGACAACGCAATTCTTTTGATACGCAGCTTTGGCGGCAGCGAAGAGATCGCACGGTTTTGCGCCTTCACACAACGGGCGATGTATAAACCGCCCCCGCAGCCGTCTTCCGTCCCGACTGTTCCCGGTTCACTGTCAACCGTCCTCCCCCGCTCATACAATGGTGTATATGGGCGGGTTTTTGGGCAGCCCCAAAGGAGATGAGCCGAATTATGCAGAACGCTTTGATAGCGTGCCGTTCGATCACCTACGCGCAGAGGGCGGCGCGCGTATTGAACAACGCCGGGATCCGGGCGTCGATCCGTAGGCTCCCGGTCGATCTGACCGATACCGGCTGCGCTCAGGCCGTCCGTGTGGAGGAAAACCAACTGCACCGAGCCGTCACAATGATGCGGAACGCCGGTTTCACGATCCGCTACACCTTCTGCGAACAGGAGAACGGGAAGGTGACCCCATGCCGCTGATTTATTTGGATAACGCCGCGACGACCCTGCATAAACCCCCCGAGGTGGGCCAAGCGGTGCTGAAAGCGATCAACACGTGCGGCGGCGCGGGCCGCGGCGGTCACGAAGCCGCGCAGAAGGCCGCCGAGGCGTTGTTTTCCTGCCGGGAGGAAGCCGCTTCCCTCTTCCGGATGGAGGGGCCGGAGCGGGTCATCCTCACGTCCAACGCGACCCACGCGCTGAACATCGCGATCAAGGGCCTCGCGAAGCCGGGGAAAAACGTCCTCATCTCGGGGTATGAGCACAACGCGGTGGTCCGTCCGCTGAAGTCGCTGGAACGCCTGATGATCAAGACAGTCACCCTCACAACGCCGCTGTTCGAGCCGGAAGCCGTCCTGCAGGCGTTCGGCGAAGCGCTGGACGACAGCGTGGGCCTGTGCGTCTGCACCCATATGTCCAACGTCTTCGGCTTTGTCTTTCCGGTGGAGAAGATCGCGGCGCTCTGCAAGGAAAGGGGCGTCCCGATGATCGTGGACGCCTCTCAGGCGGCCGGCCTCCTCCCGATCGACGGCGACCTGTATCCCTATTGGTGTATGCCGGGGCACAAAAGCTTATACGGGCCGCAGGGCACGGGGCTACTGCTGATTCCGCCCGGCGGGTCGTTGCCCCCCTTTATGGAGGGCGGTACCGGGGGCGATTCCCGCAGCCTTGGGATGCCGGAATACCTGCCCGACCGTCTGGAGGCGGGCACCCACAACGCGCCGGGCGCGGCGGGGCTGGCCGCCGGTCTACGCTTTGTCCGGAAGAACGGCTATGACTACGCCGATTCCCTCTTGAAGAAGGCCGTTGAAACGGTCGTAGGGATCCGGGGGATCCGTGTCTATGCCCGCTTGAGCTGTCAGAAAGCGCTCTTTTCCTTTACGGTGGACGGCAAGGACTCCGAGACGATCGCGGCGGCGCTGTCCGAGCGGGAAATCGCGGTGCGGGGCGGACTGCACTGCGCCCCCTTGGCGCACATCTCGGCGGGTACCGACGCGCAGGGTACCGTCCGGGTCGCGTTTTCCTATACCAACCGCCCGGCGGACGTCACGGCGCTGGCCCGCGCCCTTCAGGCGATCGTCACCGCCTGAAGCTGCGCCCGAACGCACAGCTCCGCCGCCTTGAAGGCGTGTTCCTGCGTCATCGCGTTTTCGGTGCGGTTGAGGCAGTCTAGGATCAATTGCCCGAAGTAGGGATACCCCACCTTCTTATGGACGTTGTAGTGGGTCTCCTCCCGCCCGTTTGCTAGGAACAGGTGCCCCGGACCGTCGTTCGTACCGAGGTTCATGTACTTTCTCTGTTCGATAAACCCTTCCGTGCCGAGGATGACGCTCCGCCCGTCCCCCCACATCTGCAAGCCGTCCGGGGTGAACCAATCCACCCGGAAGTAGCCGGCGGCGCCGTTATCGGTCACAAGGGACGCGTCGCCGAAATCGTCCAGCTCGGGGTACTCCGGGTGGCTGTAGTTCGCGATCCTGCTGTACGTCACGGAGGCGTCCTTCGCGCCGGTGTAGAAGAGGATCTGTTCGATCTGGTGGCTTCCTATATCGCAGAGGATCCCGCCGTATTTCTCCTTGACAAAGAACCAATCGGGGCGGCTTTGGGGGCTGAGGCGGTGGGGGCCAAGCCCCATCACAGAGATCACCCGCCCGATGGCGCCCTGTTCGATCAATTGCCCCGCGAAAACCGCGGTTTCCACATGGAGTCGTTCGCTGAAATACACGGCGTACTTCTTCCCGGTGGCGGCGGCGGTTTCCTTCGCGGCGTCCAGCTGTTCCAGCGTGGTCAGCGGCGCTTTATCGGTAAAGTAATCCTTCCCGGCTCTCATCACCCGAAGCCCCAGCGCGCAGCGCTCGCTTGTGACGGCGGCTCCGGCGACGAGCTTGACGCCGGGGTCGGCCAGCACCTCGTCCTCGCTCCTCGCCTCTTGGGCGTCGGGGAACTTTTTGAGGAAGTCCCCCCGTTTTTTCGGGTCCGGGTCCCACACCCATTTGACGTTCGCGCCGGCGCCGGTCAGCCCCTCGCACATCCCGTAGATGTGCCCGTGGTCGAGCGCGACCGCAGCGATAGGAAACTCCCCTTTCGCGACCGCCGGTTTGCCGGCCGCCGGCTCCGGGCTGTAGTACATTCCGCTTTGCATAAACCTCACCTCAATGGAAAATAGCGTCGCCCGGCGGGCGCCGGGTGATAGGGTAAGGGCGGCCTTCCGGCCGCCCCTTATTCTTATGATTTCCTATTTAATTTATCGGTCGCGGTTTTGTCGGCGTTGCTGATCCGGTGCCACATCGAGCCGGACAGGCAGATGGAGGAGTACATGCCGGCGAGCAGGCCGATGGTGAGCGGCACCGCGAAGTTCCGCACCGACGGCACGCCGAGGATGATGATACAGATAACCGGCAGCAGGGTTGTCAGGGTGGTGTTGATGTTCCGGCCCATCGTCTGCTTGATGCTCCGGTCCACGATGTCGGCGAACGAGGTTTTCTGCATCAGCCGCCTGTTCTCGCGCACCCGGTCGAAGACGACGATCGTCGAGTTGATCGAGTATCCGAGGATCGTCAGCATAACCGCGATGAAATTCATGTTGATCGGGATCTGGAAGATCACATAGCCCGCGAGGATGATCAGCAAATCGTGGATCAGCGCCACAACGGCGGCAAGCCCCGAGGAGAACTGGAACCGGATCGTGATATAGAGGAGGATCAGCGCCGAGGCGATGATAACCGACAGCACGGCGGCGCGCCGCAGGTCGCTGCCGACAGACGAGCCGACGTTGGCTGTCTCCAGCGTCTCCAGCCCCGCGTAGTCCTGCGTCAGGCGTTCAACAACCTTTTCCCGCGTCTCGCTGTCGATGTCGTTCGTCTTGATCAAAACCTGCGTCTCGCCCACCTTCTGCGGGGCTGCGGGCGCTTCGCCGGTAACCTCCTGCACGGCGTTTGCGATCGAGTTCAGATCGTCCGCCGTCAGGTTCTTGCCGGTTTCGAGGTGGAAGGATGTCCCGCCCACAAAGTCGATGTCAAAGTTGAACAGGGTCACGCCGAACGGCAGCAGGACCAAACAGACGGCCGCGAACAGGCAGATGACGAGGGAGGGGATCCCGAACCATTTGAAGTTCTTGGTGAAGTGCGTCTGGATCCTCTGGAAGCGCGGCTCGGCGCGGTCGGCGCGCACGCCGTACAGCGGGAGCTTGGTGACGCCGAGGTTGACCATCTGGTTCAGCAGCAGCCGGGACACGATCAAAACGGTGATCATCGAGAGGATGACGCCGACCAGCAGGGTCACGGCGAAGCCGCGGATCGCGCCGGTGCCGAAGGCGAGGAGGACGACGCCCGCGATGACGGTTGTGATGTTGGAGTCGATGATCGCGGTGAGCGCGCGCTTATACCCGGCGTCCACCGAACCTTTCACCGTCTTGCCCGAGCGTAGCTCTTCCTTGATCCGCTCAAAGATAACCACATTCGCGTCCACCGCCATACCGATCGACAGGATGATACCGGCGATCCCCGGCAGCGACAGGTTGACCCGCATGACGGCGAGGACAATCGCGACCAGCGCGGTGTAGAACGCCAGCGAGATCGACGCCATCAGGCCCGGCAGCCGGTAATAGACCAGCATAAAGACGATGACGAGCGCCAAACCGATGGCCCCGGCGATCAGGCTTGTGTTGAGGGAGTCGGCGCCGAGGGTCGGGCCGACCGAGGAGAGCTGCACCTGATTGAGCTGGAAGGGCAGCTTTCCGATGTTGATCAGGTTCGCGAAGTCCCGGACGTCGTTTGAAGCGCCGGAGGTCTGCCCGAAGGTGACGACGCAGCTGTCGCCCTCGATCCCGGTGGCGGCGAACTCCGACTCGACGGTCGGCTTAATCTCCCGCCCGTCGTCGGCGAGGACCGGCTTCCCGTCCATATAAATCGCGATGAAGTTATCCGGCGAGGTCTGGTTTGCCGCGAACTTGGTCGCCTCCGCCCAGTCGTCGCGGAACTCCTCTTTGAAGGTCAGCTCGACATAGTGCTGGTTGACGCCGCTCCCGGTGGCGTCGCCGTAAGCGGCGCGCGCCAGCTCGACGGCGTCGCCGGTCAGCCACACCTTATCGGTCGAATCACGGAATTCCAGCTGGGCGGTGGAGCCGATCATCCGGACCGCCTCTTCGGGATCCTCCAGATCGGGGATCTCCACCCGGATACGGGTCGCGCTCGCGGGATACAGGGACGCCTCGGTGTAGCCCAGCGCGTCCAGACGCTGACGGAGCATCTGCTCGGCAGCCGCCATATCCTCGTTCAGCGTGCTTTCGTTGACTTGGGTCGGTTCCGCCTCATAGGTGATAATCGAACCGCCCTGCAGGTCCAAGCCCAGCACGATGCCGTCTTGGACGCTCGGGATCTTGAATACCATCAAGTCGAGGCCGGTGAAAGCGACTGCCGTCAAAGCCGCGATGACCGCGAGCATGACAATAAAAATTAGGATTCTCTTGAACATTCCGGTGCTGCCTCCCGTTGCGGGTTTTTGCCGCCCGCTGTCTGTTTTTTACGCACTAAGGTATTATAACCGCTTGGCTGTAAATTGTCAATCTAAAATTCGGCTGAGCCGGTGGTTCTTGGAAACGGCACCACATCGCGGATATTCTGCATCCCGGTGACGAACATAATCAGCCGTTCAAAGCCGATCCCAAACCCCGCGTGCTTGGTCGAGCCGTACTTCCGCAGGTCGAGGTACCACTCATAGTCCTCCCGTTTCAGCCCGCACTCATCGAACCGCCGGAGCAGGACGTCATACCGTTCCTCGCGCTGGCTCCCGCCGATCAGCTCGCCCACGGCGGGGACGAGCAGGTCGGTCGCGGCGACCGTCTTCCCGTCGTCGTTCAGGCGCATATAGAAGGCCTTGATCTCCTTCGGGTAGTCGTAGACAAAGACGGGGCCGAGGGTATCGGTCAGGTACCGTTCAAACTCGGTCGCGATGTCGCAGCCCCATTCCACCGGGAAGGTAAAGCGTTTCTTCTCGCGCTCCAGCATCGCGATGGCGTCGGTGTAGGTGATCCGGGCAAACGGGGTGTTCACAAGCGTGTTCAGGCGTTCCGTGAGGGTGTTGTCGATGAACTGGTTGAAGAAGGAAATTTCCTCGACGCACCGTTCCAGCAGGGTCCTCACTACATATTTCACCATATCCTCGGCGAGGGCCATATCGTCAAACAGGTCGGCGAAAGCGATTTCCGGCTCGATCATCCAGAATTCGGCGGCGTGGCGGGGGGTATTGCTGTGCTCCGCCCGGAAGGTCGGCCCGAAGGTATACGTTTTCCCGAAGGTTTGGGCAAACGTCTCGGCTTCCAGCTGACCGGTGACGGTCAGCCCGGTGTACTTCCCAAAGAAGTCCTTGGAAAAATCGGCTTCGCCGGGGGGCAGGGTCGTCACCCGGAACATCTCGCCCGCGCCCTCGCCGTCGCTCGCCGTGATCACCGGCGTATGGGCGTAGACAAACCCCCGGTCGTGGAAGAAGCTGTGGATCGCGAACGCGGCTTCGCTCCGCACCCGGAAGACCGCGCCCAGCGTGTTGGTGCGGGGGCGCAGATGGGCGATCGTGCGGAGGTACTCGAAGCTGTGCCGTTTCTTTTGGAGCGGGTAATCGGGGGGGCAGTCCCCTTCCAGCGCCAGCTCGGTCAGCTTGATCTCAAACGGCTGCCGCGCCTCGGGCGTGGGCACCACAACCCCCCTGACCCGCACGGCGGCGCCGACGCCAAGCCCGGCGGCTTCCCGGAAGTTGGGGAGGGTTTCGTCCGCGACCAGCTGCGCGTTCTTGACGATGCTGCCGTCGTTGAGTTCGAGGAAGGCGATGGTCTTCATATCGCGCACGGTGCGGAGCCACCCGTTCAGCGCGACTTCCCGAAACTGTTCCGGCGCTCTGAAAATGTCCTTGACGGTGGGCAAAGTATTATCCCCTTTCGTTGATAAAGCGTTTCGCCAATTTATACAGGTTTTCGATGTCCTCGAGCGACGCCACCGAGACGGGGGCGTGGATATACCGCACGGCGGCGGCAAGCCCCGCCACCGGGACGCCCCGCCGGCTCCGCTGGATACCGCCCGCGTCGGTCCCCCCGGCGACCGTCTTCTTCAGCTGCCACGGAATCTTTTCGGCGTCGGCGAGGTTCCGCAGCTTCTCGAACAGGGCGCGGTCATAAACCGCCGAGCCGTCCATATACGAGATCACGACGCCCTTCCCGGGGGCGCAGACGCTTTGCGCGCCCTCGCTGCCGGGAAGGTCGGCGGCGGTCGTCCCCTCCAGAATCAGCGCCGCGTCGGGATTGACGGCGTACGCCGCCGTACGGGACCCGCGAAGCCCCACTTCCTCCTGCGCGGTGAAGGCAAACCACGTGTCGGTCGGCGGCTCCTCCGTAAGGAGGCGGAGGGCCGCTGCGCACCCCGCCCGGTCGTCAATGGCTTTCGCCTTAAAGAACCCCTTGCCGAACTCCTCGGGGACGGTGTCGAAGGCGCACGGCTCGCCGAGGGGCACCTTTTTCAGCGCGTCGTCCTTGCCCGACGCCCCGATGTCGATATACAGGTCGTTCAGGTCGGGGATCGTCTTCTTTTCGGAGCTTTTCAGCATATGAACCGGCTTGACGCCGATCACGCCGGGGATTTTGGCCGATCCGCACCGCACCGTCTTCGCGAGCAGCACCCGGCGGTCGATCCCGCCGGCGGTGCCGAACTTCAAGTAACCGTCGTCGGTCGCGCCGCGTACGATCAGCCCGACTTCGTCCATGTGGGCCTCCACCATCAAGGTGCGTCCGGCGTTTTTTTCAGCCCCTTTGCGGAAGACGAGGAGGTTCCCCATCGTGTCAACCCGGATCTCGTCGGCATAGGGCTCCGCCGCTTCCCTGAGATAGTCGCGCACGGCGTCTTCCCAGCCGGACACGCCGTCGATGGCGCATAGCTCTTTCAATCTCTTGATCATAAGCTGTTCACCCACAGTCCGATCAGTTTCGCGCAGGCTTCGATATCCTCGGTATTCAGCACCTCGCAGGGCGTGTGCATATACCGCAGCGGCACCGACAGGACGGCGGTCGCCACCCCGTCCCGCGCGATTTGGAACTCGGTCGCGTTGGTGCCCGACATCCCGCTGCTGACCTCCAGCTGATACGGGATGTCCTTGGCCTTGGCAAGCTCGATCAGCGTCCGGTTCAAGCCGCGGTTGCAGTCAGGGCCTAAGTTGACGCACACCCCGCCTCCCAGTTTGTACGCCCAGCCGACGGGGGAATCGGGGGTTGTTCCGAAGGTCACGTCCACCGCGATCGCGTAGTCTGGGTGGAGTCCGTAACCCACCGTCAGGGCGCCGTTGCCGCCGATCTCCTCCTGCACGCTGCCGCATACGACGACCTCGGCGTTCAGCTTGTCCCTTTCGAGGTGTTCCAATGCGCGGAGGAGCGTCACGAAGCAGGCCCGGTCGTCAAACGATTTCCCGCACAAGTTGGAACCCAGCGCTCCGGGGTCCTTGCGGAAGACGCCCACCGTCCCCACCGGCGCCGGAAGCCCGCCGGTATCGAGGTATAGATCCTCTATCGCCTTGGCTTTGCCGGTTTCCTCAGGCTTGACCAGATGGGGCGGCAGACAGGCGACGACAGCCTTGACCGGCGGCTCTGTCAGCAGGGTGAACTCCATGTCGGGCAGGATGCGCGGGTCGATCCCGCCGAGCTGGCAAAAGGTGAAAAACCCATCCTTCTCCCCGGTCACCATGATCCCGACCTCGTCCAGATGCGCGTCCAGCAAAACCCGTAAAGGCTTGTCCCCCAACGGTTTACGCGGACGTATGAACCCCGTCACACTGCCCAGCCGGTCGATCTTCACCTCGTCGCAGAGGGGGGTTAGCAGCTCGGCCGCGACCGCCGCCGCGCCGCCTTCGTAGCCGGTCGCCCCCGCCGCCCGGGACAGCTTGAACAGGGTTTCTTTGATGTCCGTAATGACCAACTCCTTATCTTCCGTATACTTCCTGCGCGTCATGATACGCAAACAGGGTATCGATCAATTCTTGGCTGAGCGTTTCCCAGCTGTGGCGGGGAAAGGAAGGGCAGAGGGTCCTCTCCTCGCCGTCATACGTGATCTTGACGGCAAACCGTTTGTTCCTCCCGCCCTTTTCGCAAGCCCGGCATCCGTTGCAAACCCTGCAAATGCTAAGAAAATGCCGTTGCAAGTCTGCACCGAGGCGATCAAAGTCCTCCAGCATCGCCTTTTCGCCAATCCCGTTGACGGTGCCGAAGGAAAACTGTTGGCTCTTCCTCGGGTTAAAGCCTATGAGGAACCCGCCGACTTTGTTGTTAAACGTGATCGAAAAATCAAAGTTTGTCGCGCCAAAATTAAATCGGACCGCCTCCGTATATCCTTTTTTCAGGCATTGTTCCCGCAGTTTGAGCAGTAATCCGTCTAAATTATTAACTTTATCAACCGTTTCGGCCAGGTAAGAAAAATCACCGGCAAACGAGCAGAGGGCGAAGTTCGCGAGCGCATAGGGCGT
>JAISVO010000138.1 GCA_031271525.1 Oscillospiraceae bacterium | reverse complement strand
CTTGGCCCGGTGGCAGACGCGATCCTCGCCGGCCTCGGCTCGGATACCCGGTTTGACTTGAGCGCTTACACAGCAAAGACATTTGCCCCCTTCTACGGCGTTTACTACGGTCAGGCGGCGCTGAACGTCAAGCCGGATACCTTGACCTACCTTGTGAGCGACACTACCGAGAACGCCGTCGTAACCAGCATCGAGCGTCCGGGGGAGACGCTTCCCGTCTACGACGAGAGCCAGCTAGGCGGTATGGACTCCTACAACCTTTTCCTGCTGGGTCCGCAAGCGGTCGTCCGCGCCGAGAACCCGGCAAACGCCGGCGGCAAGGAGCTTGTCATCTTCCGCGATTCCTACGCCGGATCCCTCTCTCCCCTGCTTCTGGACGGGTACAGCGCCGTGACTCTGGTAGACCTTCGGTATATCCGCGCCGACCTCGTCGGCGACTATGTCGACTTCGGGGCGAAGCCGGACGTATTGTTCCTGTACTCCGCGACGCTGTTTAACACCAGCGACAGCATCCAGTCCCCCCCTGCCGAAGAGTTTGTCTCGCCCTTTTTCGCGAGATCGGAATGAAAGAAAGACCAAAGGAGATGGCGCATGAAAGAGTTCCTCACCATCAAGGAGTTTGCAAAACTATCCGGAATCGAGCAGACAACATTGCGCTACTGGGATGAGATTGGCTTATTCTCCCCGGCGAAGCGGAACCCGGACAATCTGTACCGCTACTATTCCCCAAAGCAGATCATCGCCGTCAACTTCATCACGGTGCTGAGCAGCCTGAACATCCCCCTAAAGACGATCGGCGCGATTGAGAGCGACCGGTCGCCTGAAAAGATCATGGAGCTGATCGAGCAGCAGGAGCGGCGGCTCGACATGGAGATGCAACGGCTTCGCGAATGCTACTCGGTGATGCACACCCGCTTGGAACTGATCCGGAACGGACTGCGTTTGGAAAAAGGCGTTCCGGCTGGCGAAACCCAGATCATGGTGACGACTCTGGAGGAGAGGAATTATCTCCTCGGCCCTCTCACCGGCTTTACCGAAGGGGAGACTTTTATCGAGCCGTTTATGCGGTTCTGCCGTCAGGCGAAGGAGCTGCGGATCAACCTGAGCTACCCCATCGGCGGTTTCCACAGCGATATCAAGCATTTTTATCAATCGCCCGGACAGCCCGAGCGGTTTTTTTCGCTCGATCCCACCGGTAACCGGCAGATCGAGCAAGGGCGGTATCTGGTCGGCTATTGCCGGGGGAACTACGGCGAAATGGGCGACCTGCCCCTCCGGATGGCGGCGTACGCGGAGGAGCACTCCCTAACCCTGAAAGGACCCGTCTACGCCCTATATCTCCACGATGAAATCAGCTTAAAGGATGTTTCGAAATACTTGGCGAAAGTTTCGATCATGATTGGTAACTAAGTCACAGACATAGAGGACATTTGTGATAGAATAAGTTGCAAACTGTGGCTTGTTTTGTCGAACCTTCCCGAGACGGGCACAATATAATACAGTATGCTGCGCGAGGGGATGACGGTCATTTCTGGGATCAAAGCAAAAATCCTTGCCCCTGCGGTCGTAATTATTTTAGCTGTCGCGGCGGCGATTTTGGTGTCCAATATTGTGCAGTTTTCGGGGTTTGTCGACGACTCAACGGTCAGCCGGGTGGACGCCGCGACAAAAGTCGCCCTCAACAGTTTGGAAGCGCTGAAGGCGGAGACCGCCGCTGTGTCGCTGAGTATCGCCCGGGCGCCGGCGGTGATCGAAGCCGTCTCAAACAGAAACTCCGACGCCTTGCTGGCGCGCGCTTTGGCGGAACAGCGTCAGGGCGGCGTTGATTTTTGCACCGTCACCGACGCGGAGGGCCGGGTGATCGCCCGGACCCACTCACCGGAGGAAATGGGCGACGATATCTCGTTTCAAGCGAATATCCGCTCCGCGATGTACGGCGAGCCGCTAACAGCAATAGAACAGGGAGCGGTCGTCCGGCTGTCGGTGAGGTCCGGCAGTCCGGTCTATAACGCCGCGGGGGAGGTCGTCGGCGTCGTGTCGGCGGGCTTCCGGCTGGATACCGATCGGTTCGTGGACGGCATCAAGGAGATGATCGGCTGCGAAACCACGATCGTCTTGGGCGATGAGCGGATCTCGACAACGGTGGTGGGAGAGAACGGGGTCCGGGTGGTCGGCACCAAGGCGGACGCGCACGTCACCGAAACGGTTCTCAGCGGCAATACATATTCCGGGCGGGTTGACATCTTGGGGCGTGTCGCGGTATGCCGGTACTCCCCGATCAACGGCCCGGACGGAAAAGCGATTGGGATGCTGTTCATCGGGCAGTACTTTGAGGAGGAACTGTCGACCATCGGCTCGTTTGTGCGGGGCAGCACGGTCATCACCGTCGTGATGCTCATTCTGTCGATCGCCGTCCTGCTCATCATCGTCGGGCATATTATAAAGCCCCTCCGCTCGATGACAGCCGTCGCGACGGCGCTCGCGGCGGGCGAAACCGACTTGAGCATTCAAGTACAAACAAACGATGAGACGCGCACCTTGGCGGACGCGTTCAACAGCATGATCGAAAATACCCGGCGGCAGGTAGAGATGGTGGAGCAGATCGCAGGCGGCGACGAAAACGTCAACCTCCGGCCCAGATCGGAAAAAGACCTGATGAACCGTGCTCTGGAGAAGCTGAACGCGACGATCCAAGCGCAGGCTGCCGAGATACGGAGCGAGCACGAGCGGGTACGGGTGATGCTGGACGCGAATCCGCTCGCGAGCAGGCTTTGGAACCGGAACTTCCGTATGATCGAATGCAATCAGGCAGCCGTAAAGCTTTTCGGACTGAAGGACAAACAGGAATACATAGAGCGGTATTATGAATTACAGCCCGAAATTCAGCCGGACGGACGCCCGACCCGGGAAAAAATCGCCTTCCTCATCCACAAGGCGTTTGAGGCGGGCGAGAGCTTCTCCGAGTGGATGTACCGGCTGCCGGACGGCACCGATTTCCCGGCGGAGGTCAAGATGGTGCGGGTGCCGTACGGAGACGATTATGTCGTCGCGGCGTACTCCCGCGATCTGCGGGAGCCGACCAAGATGATCACCGAGCTCCGGTATCGGGATCAGCTGCTGGAAACGGTCAATCAGGCGGCGGATATCCTCCTCCGGAGCGAGCCGGGCGAGTTTGAGGAGACCCTCAGCCAGTGCATGGGTTCGATGGCGTGCGCTATCGGCGCGGACCGTATGCGGGTAATCAAAAACTATCTGGAAGACGGCAAACTGTACTGCTCCCTGCAGTATGAGTGGGTCGGGGATGTGTGGCCGATTCAGGGGACCCCGATGGTGGAGCATATTTCTTACGACAAGAGGACTCCCAAACTGAAAGAGGTCCTGACACGGGGCGTCTGCATCAACAGCCCGGTGCGGGAAATGCCGCCCGCCGAACGGGAATGGTTTAACTCGCTGGGAATCCTGTCCATGCTGCTGGTGCCCATCTTCATCCGGGATACTTTCTGGGGGCTTGTCAGTTTCGAAAACTGTCAGTCCGAGCAGCCCTTCACCGAGAATCAGGAGTCGGTGATGCGCTCGGGCAGTCTTTTGGTCGTCAACGCCCTCCTGCGGAACGAATCGATCCTTCGGGTCCGGGACACCTCGGCACAGCTGGAAACAGCGCTGGCAGAGGCGAAACGGGCAAACAGCGCCAAGAGCGATTTTTTGGCGAGTATGAGCCACGAAATGAGAACCCCCCTGAACGCAATCATCGGACTGAGCGAAATCGCGCTGAGCGGCGGGGAGATTGACGAAGACGTCAAGCTGAACCTTGAGAAGATCTTCAACTCGGGGTCCACCCTGCTGAGCATCGTCAACGACATTCTGGACATCTCCAAGATCCAATCGGGGAAATTCGAGATCATGCCGATCGACTATGATGTCCCGAGCTTAATTAACGATTCGGTTCTCCAGAACATCCTGCGGATCGGGAGCCGTCCCATCCGGTTCGTCTTAGACATCGGCGAAGACCTGCCAGCCCGTTTGAAGGGGGACGACCTCCGGGTCAAGCAGATCATCAGCAACCTTTTGAGCAACGCCTTCAAATATACCGAGAAGGGCACGGTGGAACTGGCTCTTTCCTGCGAGCGGGATGGCGGCTCGGTGTGGATGGACATCCGGGTCAGCGACACCGGAATCGGGATCCATCCCGACCATCTGGAACGTCTCTATGTTGATTTTGAGCAGTTCGGGGCGACGTCCCGGCATCAGGCGGGCGGGACCGGGCTGGGGCTTTCCATCACCAAGAGCTTAGCCGAGATGATGGACGGCGCGATCTCCGTCACGAGCGAGTACGGAACGGGGAGTACCTTCAATGTCCGGATCCGTCAGGAACAGGTCGGTAACAATGTCATCGGCGCGAATGTCGCGGACAGCTTGAAGCGGTTCCAGTATTCGGCGAACAAGCTGACCCGGAACACCCGCGCGAAACGAGTGCGGTTCCCCTATGCCCGGGTACTGCTGGTGGACGACAATATCACGAACCTAGATGTTGCGAAAGGCCTGATGAAGCCGTACGGAATGCGGATCGACTGCCTGACCGGCGGCGCGGATGCCGTCCGCGCCATCCGGGAGGAGAAGGTGCGATACAGCGCTATCTTCATGGACCATATGATGCCGGGGATGGACGGCGTTGAGGCGACGCGGATCATCCGAGAGGAGATCGGAACTGAATACGCGAGGACGGTACCGATCATCGCCCTGACGGCAAACGCCATCGCGGGCAGCGAGAAGATGTTCCTAAGCAAAGGGTTCCAAGCGTTCATTTCCAAACCGATTGACATCATGAAGCTGGATTCCGTCCTCCACACATGGGTGCGCGACAAGAGCCAAGAAGACGGCTTGGCGACCGAGCAAGCCGGCGTGGAGAGCGAGTACGACGGCAATCAGCTCGCCGGTGTTACCGTGCGGGGTTTGGATATAGAGAGCGCACTGGAGCGTTTCAACGGAGATTCCGCCGTCTTGTTTGATGTCCTTCGCTCTTACGCGGCCGGGACACGCCCCCTGCTGCAAAAGCTGCGGGAGGACTTGGCGGCCGGAGATATGGGAAACTACGCCGTCACGGTCCACGGAATCAAGGGTTCAAGCTTCGGTATCACCGCTTCGGAGGTTGGCAAGAAAGCCGAGGCGTTGGAAAAAGCCGCGAAAGCCGGGGATACCGAAGCGGTGAGGGCCGGTCACCCGGTGTTTGAAGTCCTTGTCTCCGAGCTTCTGGGTGGGTTGGACGACCTGCTGAACAAAATCGGCTTGGACAAACCGGTCGCTGCCGCGCCCGATCCGGAAACCCTCCGAGAGTTGCGCCGCGCCTGCGAAGTCTTTGATATGGACGGCGTGGACAACGCGATGGAGAAGCTGGAAGCCTTCCGGTACGAGAGAGGCGGAGACCTTGTCCGATGGCTTCGCGAACAGGTCGGCAACATGGCGTTTGAGGAAATCTCCGGCATGTCCTTTCCCGAGGTTTTTACGGAGGGGGACGAACTCCCCGTTATCGAGGGGATTGATTCGGAGCAAGGGGTTCGGCACTCCGGCTCCAAAGCGCTGTATACCAAGCTTCTGCGGAATTTCTATAAGCTGATAGACTTCAAGAGCGCCCAGATCGAGCGGTATCTCGCCGAGGGGAGAATCTTGGACCTCACCGTCCGGGTACACGCGATGAAGACAAACGCGCAGATCGTCGGCGCGAACGAACTCGCGGACGCGTTCCGGAAGCTTGAGGCGTTCGGGACCGAGGGGGACCGAGCCGCCTTGGAGGAAGCGCTTCCGGAAGTGCTGGCCCTGTACAGAAGCTTTAAGCCTCGTCTGCGGGTATTTGCGGAAGCGGGCAGGCAGTCGCAGTACCCGGTTTCAAGGGAATTGCTGTGCCAAATCCTGCGAAGGCTGGTCCTTGCCGCGGATAGCTTCGATCTGGACGGCACCGACAGCGCCGTTAAGGAACTGGAGGGCTGCCTGTTCCCCGGGTTGGATCAAGACAAGGTCGAGCGGATCAGCGCGTACGCGGCGGATGTGGCGATGGAAGAAGTGATTAGGTTGACGGAGGAAATCCTGTTGGGATTGGAGGAGGCGTAACCGACGATGGATCAAAACATGCACATACTGATTGTCTCTCAGACGGAGAGCTTCTTGTTGACTTCCATCATTAAGAGACTGAGTGATGAAGGGTATACGATTTCGCCGGTTTTGGCGGACATCGAGGCGATCAACGCCGTCAAAGGCCCGCTCAGCGGCACCTTGATCTATGCCGACGAAAACCTGCTGGAGCAGAATCAGGCGCTGACCTTTCTCAAGGACCGGGTGATCGCGGACGACATCCCGGTGTTCGCCGTCGGCGAGGCGGAGAGCCTGAAAGGGATCAAGGAGATCATTCCGAAGGATGTCATCAGCCGGGAGTTTGCTCGCCCGCTCCATGTCAACAATCTGACCGATACGGTCAGCAATATGATCAAACAGGCGAGGCTGCAGGGCAAGAAAAAGATTCTGGTGGTGGATGATTCGGGGGCGATGCTCCGGAATATCAAGGGATGGCTCGGGAACAAATACAACCTCATTCTGGCGAATTCCGCCGCGATGGCGATCAAGTATATCACGCTGAACCGCCCCGACTTGGTGCTGCTAGATTATGATATGCCGGTGGTGGACGGGAAGCAGGTTTTGGAAATGATCCGCACTGAAACCGAGTTTACCAAGATCCCCGTTATCTTCCTGACCGCGCTGGAGGACAAGGAGAGCTTTTTGAAGGTGATGGAGCTGAAACCGGAGGGATATTTATTGAAGTCGATGCCCCCGTTCCAAATTGTGAAAGCTATAGACGACTTTTTTGCCGGGAGGAGGGTTTGATGGGATGAAGACACGGCAGGTCATCATGCTGGTGGACGACAATCAAGCCAACTTGAATATCGCTAAGAATATGTTGCGGACCTCATATGAGGTGTATGCCCTTCCGTCGGCGGAGCGTCTTTTTAAGTTTCTGGAGACGATCATACCCGACCTGATTCTGCTGGACATCGCGATGCCGGGGATGAACGGGTTCGACGTCATGCGGATACTCCGGGCAGATCCGCGGTACGCCGCCATCCCGGTAATTTTTGTAACCGCAAAATCGGAGGAGATGAACGAGCTGGAGGGGCTGGAGCTGGGCGCCGCCGACTATGTGACGAAGCCCTTCTCGGCTGCGATCCTGTTGAAACGGATCGAAAACCATCTGCTGATTGAGAAGCAGAAGGCGGAGCTGAAGCGGCTGAACACCAACCTGATCGGGATGGTGAAGGAGCAGACCTCGCAGATCCTCCGTCTGCACAGCTCGGTGATCAACATCATCGCGGAGCTGGTGGAGTTCCGGGATGTGCTGACCGGCGGCCACATCAGCCGCACCCAGCGGTATGTCGAGCTGCTGATCGACCGGATGATCGAGGACGGGGTGTACAGCGAGGAGGTCCTCTCATGGGGGAACATGGAGTATATCCTTCCCTCGACCCAACTCCACGACTTGGGGAAGATCTTCATCGGCGACGCGATTTTGAACAAGCCGGGGAAGCTGACCGGCGATGAGTATGAGATTATGAAGACCCACGCGGAAAAGGGGGCCGAGGCGATCCGCCGAATGGCGGAGAAGGGGGAGAACCAGCTCTTCCTGCAGTATGCCGAGGTTGTCGCCGGCACCCACCACGAGCGGTGGGACGGCAGCGGCTACCCAAAGGGGCTGCGTGGCGCCGAAATTCCGCTGCTGGGGCGTTTAATGGCGATTGCCGACGTATATGACGCCCTGACTTCGGCGCGTCCCTACAAGGAACGGTTCTCCCCGCAGGAGTCGTCAAGGATTATCCTCGATGGTTCGGGCACCCAGTTCGACCCGGCGCTAGTGGAGGTTTTCCGCCGGGTGGAGGACGGGTTCGCACGGATCGCGTTGACAACATAAACAAGTCACACGGTAAACGTACCATCCTTCACCGCTTTCGAGCGGATCTTCCGAGCCTGCTCCGGCGCTTTGCCGAGCAGGCCTTTGCATACCCGCAGAGCGCCTTGAAGCCCAAACCCACCGCAGGTGACAATCAGCGAGTAACTTTTGATGTTTTTCGCGTGCTGTTTGATGTACAG
>JAISVO010000071.1 GCA_031271525.1 Oscillospiraceae bacterium | reverse complement strand
ACCGAAAATCCAATGCCATCCCCAAGATATGCTTGGGATTCCAAAGCCCGAATCAAGCGTTGGAGAGATACTTGTACCTCCTGTAAGAAGCTGGGACTGTCACCCGCGTATGCGTGCTCGGACAATGTGTCACCCATCATTGACACTTGCACAAGTTTGCACAATTTTTTTGAAAAACCCCCTTGACAAACGAAACCCGGTGTTGTAAACTGATCAAGCGTCTTTGCGATGAGGCCGGAGATTGCAGCGTAAGCTGGGCACTTCGGCGGAGTATGTCCGGTAATCGGGCGGTTCGGGAAATGGCTGGTTCGCCGCCAAAGCCGCAACGCGGCTTTTTTCGCGGCAGCGGCGCGATACACACGGCGGGGATTACGGATTTTTCTGACCCCGGCAAAACCCGGGCGATAAGGAGGAAACATCATGGCAGCCACCCAAACACCCGCAAGAATGAAGGAAAAAATCCGCATCCGGCTCAAAGCCTACGACCATCAGCTGATCGACCAGAGTGCCGAGCGTATCGTCGAAACGGCGAAGCGGAACGGGGCGCGCGTTTCGGGCCCCATCCCCCTCCCAACGCAGAAAGAGATTATCACCATCCTCCGTGCGGTCCATAAATATAAGGACAGCCGGGAACAGTTTGAACGCCGGACCCATAAGCGCTTAATCGACATCATCAAGCCGAACCAGAAGACGGTCGAAGCGCTGATGAGCCTCGAGTTGCCGGCGGGCGTGGAGATTGAGATCAAGTTGTAGCCCCCACTCCCGCCGCGGGCGGGATCGAGATACACTGTCATGTTAGCCCGGAGGGCTAACCAATAACAGGAGGATGAACAATGCAAAAAGCCATCATCGGCACAAAAGTCGGCATGACGCAGATCTTCGACGAAGCGGGACGCGTCATCCCCGTCACCGTCATTCAGGCGGGGCCGTGCGTTGTCACTCAGGTACGCACCGAGGAGCGGGACGGCTACAAGGCGGTCCAGCTCGGGTACCAAGACATCGCCGAACGGAAGCTCCCCAAAGGGGAACGGGGCCATCTCGCGGCGGCCGGCGTCATGAAGAAACACCTCAAGGAATTCGCGCTCGAAGGCGAATACAAAACCGGAGACGTCATCAAAGCCGATATGTTCGCGGCCGGCGACCGGGTCGACGTGACCGGGGTTTCCAAAGGCAAAGGCTACGCGGGCGTCATCAAACGCCACGGCTTCCACCGTACGGCGGTTTCCCACGGCGGCGGACCGGTCCACCGGCACCAAGGCTCGATGGGAAGCGCGACCGACTCCAGCCGGGTCTTCCCCGGCAAAAAGATGGCGGGGCATATGGGAAGCGAACAGGTCACCGTCCTCAACCTTGATGTTGTGAAGGCCGACGCCGAGCTGGGCGTTATCGCGGTGAGGGGCGCCGTCCCCGGGCCGCGCGGCGGTCTGGTATATATGCGGAATTCCGTTAAGAACGCTTAGTATAGGAGGCAACCCGCCATGCCAAAAGCAAAGGTTTACAATATGAACGGCGGCGAAGTGGGCGTGATCGAGCTGTCGGACGCGGTCTTCGGCGCCGCCCCCTCTCCCGCGTCGGTTCACGCCGTCGTACGGGCGCATCTGGCGGCCCGCCGCCAAGGCACCCAGTCGGCACTCACACGCGCCGAGGTTTCGGGCGGCGGCATCAAGCCGTACCGCCAAAAGGGAACCGGGCGCGCCCGCCAAGGCTCCACACGCGCCCCCCAATGGACCCACGGCGGCGTCGCGTTTGCGCCGAAGCCCCGTGACTATATCCTCGGCGTCAACAAAAAGACCCGCCGGCTCGCTATGCGCAGCGCCCTGTCGCAGAAGGCCGCCGATAACAAGGTCCTTGTCATCGACGGGCTGGACCTGCCCGAGATCAAAACAAAAGCGTTCATCCAGTTTCTAAGCGCCCTCGGCGTCACGGGAAAGAGCTACGTCGTCACGAAGGACGTTCGGGAGAACGTGGTCAAGAGCGCCCGGAACATCCAAGGCGTACGCACTGCCATCGCCGGGGTCATGAACGTCTACGACGTGGTCGGCGCGGGAACGCTGATCATCGACAAAGCCGCCGTCGGCGTGATCGAGGAGGTGCTTGCGCGGTGAAAAGTCCCTATGACATCATCCTGCGTCCGGTGATCACCGAGCGTTCGATGGAAAAGGCCGGAGACAAGATTTATTCGTTTGAGGTGGCGCGGGACGCCAACAAGATCGAGATCCGCGAGGCGGTCGAGACCATCTTCCGCGTCGACGTGCAGTCGGTCAACACGATGAACGTGCGGGGTAAGATGAAGCGGATGGGGGTCCACATCGGCCGCCGCCCGGCCCGCAAGAAGGCGGTCGTCCGCCTGACAGAGCAGAGCAAACCGATTGAGTTCTTTGAGGGGATGGTGTAACCGATGGGTGTAAAAGAATTTCGGCCCACAACCCCGTCCCGCCGCCATATGACGGTCAGCGACTTTCAGGACATTACCAAGAAGACCCCGGAAAAATCGCTGCTCGAGCCGATGAAAAAAACGGCGGGCCGCAACAGCTACGGGCGGATCACCGTCCGGCACCACGGCGGCGGCGAGAAGCGGAAATACCGGAAGATCGACTTCAAGCGCGACCGGCTCGACGACCCCGCGAAGGTCGTCGGCGTGGAATATGACCCCAACCGGAGCGCGAATATCGCCCTGATTGAGTTCGCGGACGGCGAGAAGCGGTATATCATCGCCCCGGTCGGCCTGAAGGACGGCGACACCGTCGTCAGCGGCGCGGGCGCGGACATCCGTCCGGGCAACTGCCTCCCGATCGCCTCGATCCCGCTGGGCACGATGATCCACAACATTGAGCTGTACCCCGGGCGGGGCGCGCAGATGGCGCGGAGCGCTGGAGCGGCGGCCCAGCTGATGGCGAAGGAAGGCATGGCGGCTCAGGTCCGCCTCCCCTCCGGCGAGGTGCGGATCGTGCGTCAGGACTGCAAGGCGACGATCGGGCAGATCGGCAATATCGAGCATGAGAACATCCAGATCGGCAAGGCCGGACGGAAGCGCCACATGGGCATCCGCCCCACCGTACGCGGCTCGGTCATGAACCCCTGCGACCACCCCCACGGCGGCGGCGAGGGCAAATCGCCGATCGGACGCCCCGGACCGGTTACCCCTTGGGGCAAGCCGACGCTGGGTTACAAGACCCGCAAGAAGAAGCACCGCACCGACAAGATGATCGTCAAGCGCAGAAACGTGAAGTAGGTGGTGAGGATTCATGAGCAGAAGCGTTAAGAAAGGCCCCTTTGTGGCCCCCGAGCTGATGAAACGGGTCGAGGAGCTGAACAGGAAGGGCGACAAGAAGGTTCTGAAGACATGGAGCCGCGCCTCCACCATCTTCCCCGATTTCGTGGGGCACACCATCGCGGTCCACGACGGGCGGAAGCATGTGCCGGTGTATGTCACCGAGGACATGGTCGGGCACAAGCTGGGCGAGTTCGCCCCCACACGCACCTTCCGCGGTCACGCGGGAAGCAAAACAAGCGGGAAATAGGAGGGCTTCATGATGCAAGCGACAGCCCATATGAAATACGCGCGTATCTCCCCGCGAAAGGTCTCGATCGTCGGCGACCTGATCCGGGGAAAGGACGCCAAACGGGCGAGGGCCATCCTGCTCCACACGCCCAAGGCGGCAAGCGAGCTGCTGATCAAAGTGCTGGACAGCGCCTGCGCCAACGCCGAGAACAACCATAACATGGATCGGGACGACCTCGTCGTCGCCTCCGTTTTGGTCGGCGCGGGGCCCATCCTGAAACGGATGCACGCCCGGGCAAAAGGACGGGGCAGCAGGATACTCAAGCGCACCAGCCACATCACCGTCACCGTCGCGGAGCGCGACGGCGGCGAAGAAGCCTAAGGAGGCGTTTCATGGGACAGAAGGTAAACCCGCACGGGCTGCGCGTAGGCGTTATCAAAGGCTGGGATTCCCGCTGGTACGCTCAGGAGGACAAGGTCGGCGACCTTATCGTCGAGGATTACCGGGTGCGTGAGTTTCTGAAGAAGAAGCTCTACGCCGCGGGGATTCCCCGGATCGAGATTGAACGCGACAACACCCGGGTCCGCGTCTTCCTGCACTGCGCGAAGCCGGGCATGGTGATCGGGCGGGGCGGGCAGGACATCGAGAAATTGCGCGCCGAGATCGAGAAGATGGTCAAGAAGCCGGTGGCGCTGAACATCGTCGAGGTCCGGCAGCCCGACCTCAACGCTCAGCTTGTCGCGGAAAACATCGCGGCGCAGCTGGAGAAGCGGATCAGCTTCCGACGCGCTATGAAACAGAGCATGATGCGCTCGATGCGTGCCGGCGCGAGGGGGATCAAGACCGCCGTTTCGGGACGGCTGGGCGGCGCGGAAATCGCCCGCAGCGAGCATTACCACGAGGGGACGATCCCGCTCCAGACCCTCCGCGCGGACATTGACTACGGCTTTGCCGAAGCGCATACGACGTATGGGCGGATCGGCGTGAAGATTTGGATCTACAAGGGTGAGGTCCTGACGGTCGGGAACCGGATGGGCCCCCGCACCATCGAGGCGCCGAGGGCGCGTGACGAGCGCCGCGACCGGCGCGACCGGCGGGATACCCGTGACCGCGGCGAACGCGGAGACCGGCGCGACGGGCGTCCGGGCGGTTTC
>JAISVO010000183.1 GCA_031271525.1 Oscillospiraceae bacterium | reverse complement strand
CCCGCCGGATTGGCGGTTCGGGGACCGTCGTAGAGAACGGAACCGGAGATGGACGCCAAACTGATCACCTCCTCAGTTGTGAACCATACCCAGTATATGCGTTTGCCCTTGAGGTTGGTTACGGATTGTGATATACTTTCCCAAGAAGGGGAGGTTCAGCGGCATGATCAAAACAGTTACAATTTCCAACCAATGGCACGCCATTGAGATGAGCCAGATCGTCATTGGAGAAAACGGCGTTTCCGATCCGGCGCGGCAGTCCTTCGCCTATCGGTGCTTCGACCGATACCTCGACAGGGGCGGCAACTGCTTCGATACCGCGCGTCTCTACGGCGGTGGACGGAGTGAAGCCGCGCTGGGCGCGTACCTAAAGGGAAAGCGGGATAAGGTTTATATCGTCACCAAGTGCGGGCACCACGATATGGCAAAACCGCCCAACGCCCGGCTGACCGAACGGGACATCTTGGGCGATGTTGACGCCAGCTTACGCGCTCTCGGCTGCGAGTATACCGATGTCCTCCTCCTCCATCGGGACGACATCTACACGCCGGTGGAAGCGATTATGCCGGTGCTCCATACCCTTGTCGCCACCGGGAAGGTACGGTTGCTGGGCGCGTCCAATTGGACGGCGGGTCGAATCGCCTCTGCGAACGCTTTCGCGGAGGCTAACGGACTGACTCCCTTTTCGGTCAGTCAGGTGCTTTGGAATCTGGGGCTGACGACAGCCGCTCAGACCGGCGACCTGACCCACTGCGTGATGGATACCGCCGAATACTTATGGTATAAGGCGCAAGAATTTCCCGTCATGGCGTGGACCGCGACCGGCAAAGGTTTTTTTGCAAAGACGGTTAGTGGTCAGCCGATGAGCGCTCATGCGGAGCAGTATTACGGCTGGCTTCCCGAGAACAAAAAACGCGCTTTTCGGGCGCAGGCAATTGCGGAAGCGATGAACGTCCCCGTCTCGGCGGTCGTCCTCAACTATGTGCTGAGCGGAGATGTGCCCGGGATCGGTGTGACGGCGTTTTCCAGCGACGCGCAGTTCGACGAGACGATGCGGGCGGCGGACTTCACTCTGAACGCGGAGCAGCGCCGGTTTTTGGAAGAGGGGTGAACGCCGGCGGTGTTCACCCAAGCGGATAATACCCCGTCGCTCCGACCAGACTTTGCCCCTGCGGCGACTGTATCCAAGAAAGCAGCGCGTCGATGTTCTCCGTCCGTTCGGGGTTGAGGTATTCGCTGTCTCGCTTCGCGGTTACCGCGTAAAACTCATTCGCGAAGGGGTAAGCGCCGTTTACGATGGTCTCCGGCGTCGGCGGGACGCCGTCGATTGACAGGAGCTTCACCTCCTCCTCGCCGAGCATATCCCGGACATAGTATAAAAACGAGTAACCTAGCGCGTTCCGATAGTTTTTATAGTCCGCCACCCAGCGGACCATCCCCATCATCGTGTTGAACCGTTCCTCCGTCGGCGCGGGCCGCAGGGGCGTATCCCCCATGATCTCTTGCAGCTTGGTCTGGCTTCCCGAGCCGTCCGGACGCTGATACGCCGCGATTTCGCCTCTTCCGCCGCCGACCTCGCCCCAGTCGGTGTACTGTCCCGAATAGATACCGCGGACCTCCTCGGTGGACAGGTTTTCGGCATTGTTCCGGTTGTTTACAAAGAAGATGAAAGCGTCGTACCCGATCGGCGTCAGGGTAAGCTCCAGCCCCTTGTCAGAAGCGGCTCTCCGCTGCTCGTCGGAGACCCCCATCAAAAAGACGATGTCGGCATAACCGTCTGTCAGGTTACTGAACGCGGCGGGCGTCGCCGAGCAGCCGACGATGGGGCGGTACTCCGCGTTTTCATCCCGGAAGTCGCCGCCGGAACTGTATTCCGGCAACCCCACAGTGGGTTCCGGCGGAGGGTACGCTGCCCGTGTGAACGCCGAATAGAGGGGATACAGCGCGGTCGCGCCGTCCAGCCGGGGCAGTTCGCCGGTTAGCTTCAGCGTTGATTCTTCGGTGAGTTTCGCGACGGAGGAATCGAAGTGGGTCAGAACATCGTCCTTATACCGGTAATGGCCGAACGGCTCGTAATCGTATAGGTTCATCTCCTCATCCACCCGGGGAATAAGCGCGTGGTAAACAGACGGCGCGACAAACACCGCTGCGAGGACGAGGATTACCCCGGCGGCGGAGAGCGTCGCGATTTTGCGTATCTTTGGTTCGGAAGGTTTCCGGAAGACATACATCACACAGAGAATATAGATAAGCCCGAGAACCGCAAACGGCAGCCAGATTCCGTGGTAACCGATCAGGTCAGGCAGGAAGAAACCGCCGACAAGCACCCCGGTCACAAAGAACCCGAGGAGCGCGATGCCGCAGAGCAGCACCTTGATCGCCCGGTTCCGGATGATAAACGCCGACAGGATGGGGATTGCGGAAAAAGAGACAGCGATGAGCAATAAATCCATGACGCACCTCCACAGATCTATTGTAGCACAATTGTATCATAAATTCAACCAAATATGTAGTCGGGCGCACACTGTGCGCCCGACCGCCGCTGGCAAAGGAACTACCAGCCGAATACCCAGCTGAGCAGACCGCTTTTGGGTTTCTGCGCCGCATAGGCGTCGATCGCGCGGACGACCAAGACCGCGACCTCACCCCGGGTCAGAGGTTGATCGCCGCCCGAAGCCGGCAGGTCGAGGTTCGCGAGCGCCTGTTGGGACCAGACCGACACGGCGTCGTCCGGGAGGGGCACGTCAACCGGGCGAAGCGCGTTGTTGATGACGGTTGCCGCTTGGTTTAGTGTCACCGGCTCGCTGGCGTTCATCACTACCCGACCGTCCGGCAGGCGTCCGCCCGCGATAATCCCCGCTTTCAGCGCCGTTTGGGCGTAAGGCTTGAACCAGACCGGGATGTCGCTATCGTCATAGAATCCCGTTGTGGTGACAGGGTTGGTCTTCAATCCAAGGGCGCGTACGACCATCGCCACCATCTCGGCGCGGCTGACGATTTCCTCCGGACGGAAGTAGTAATCTCCGCCCATCTGCTGCCCGGTAAAAACCCCTTCACCGATCAGCCGCAGGGCCGCATACTGGGCGGGATGATCCGTCATATCGGCATAGGTCTTCTTAGAGGGCGGTTTCTCAATTTGGAAGTAAATATTCGCCTCGGGGCTCACGTTGCCGTAAGCGTCCACCGCGACATAGGTGACGGTGTCCGAACCCGTCTTGTTCCGGAAGGGGGTGTAGACGAACCGCCCGTCGGCACCCACCTCCACCTCACCTCGGCGCGGCTTCGCGGTAACGCGGAAGGTCAGCGCGTCGCCCTCGGGGTCCTCCGCTTGGAAGGAAGCCGTAACCGGGACATTTTTGTACGTCTTGACCTCGATGTCCCGTGCGGACGGCGGTTTGTTGTCCACCGACTGGATCGTCAGGGTCGCGGCAGATGCCTCGCCCACCGATCCGTCTTCAAAGACCGGCAGGTAGCCGAAACTGACAGTCCGTCCGCCACCCGGCGCGGGATGATAGCTCAGCGCGCCGAGAGTCGGGGCGGGGACTGCCTCGCCTGCCATCAGGTTCCGCCCGCCGTATACGAGGGTTCCCGTCTCGGGGAGAGAGGTGATCACGATGCCCGACAACGGGGTGTCGGGGTAAAGAGTTTCGAAGTCTGCGGTTGAGAACCAGACGTCGGTACCGCCGGTTTTCTCCAAAACCGCCCACGCGGGCGCGGTCATCAGGATGGCCGCCAATATCCACGCGGTCAACCGTAAGGCGCTGCGTTGTATACTCATGGAAAAGAAACCTCCTCAGATGGTTTTGAGGTTAGTCTTTTCCATATCCGCCGCTTTATCCTTGCGTTGGAAAACATTCATAATTTATTCATAAATAGAGGAGCGTTAACTGATAGATATAACCGTGATACTGTGTCGCCCAAAAGGTCTGGTTTCCATTGTGGATTTATCCCCGCGCGCCCAGAATGTGCAGCAAGCGCGATTTTTCGTAGGTGTACGACGAGAGGGCACGATTGTCGCTGTCCATCGTGTGGGTTGAAACTAATATCTCGGGGCGTGTATGGACGACCAGCAGCGAGTGGACGAAAGCGGCTCCGTCGAAGCTAAGCTGGATGATGTCGCCGATTTGAGCGCGGCGGAGCGGAAGATCGGAGGCAAACGGACCGTCCCCCCGGTTTGTGGTCAGGAATTTATAAAGGAACTCGACGCCCGACCACGCCGCGGCACGGCTGTCCGGTGAGCCGTAGAACCAACCGACGTCCGGGGTGTAGTTCATCATACCGCATCCGGCATACAGGCACTGTGAGCAAAAGTTGGTGCAATCACCGCCGATATTGCTGAAATCGTAGTACGACGCGTTGCGTCGGAACGCCCACCGGTGGGCATACGAAACCGCTTTGCCGCGATCGTAGCGAATCATCATTCCCGTCATCCCCCTCTGCACAGTTTATGCGGCGTAAGGGGGATTTGCAACTTCTCTACACGGCTTTGGCAAGGACTGCACCGATTGGAACACCGCCTACCGAAAATACGCCACGATCCCATCTGCGACGGCGTGGATCAGCCCGTTCTGCGCGTCGTCGTCGGTCAGCCACTCATAGTCGAAGGGGTTGCAGAGGAACCCCATTTCAAGGATGACTGAAGGGGTCCAGAACCCCCGGCAGACATAGAGGTTGCTTTGGTGGAACCCTTTCCCGCCGGTGCCGAGGGTCGCGAGCAGGCCGTCGTACAGGCTTTCCGCAAGGGCGGCGGAGCCGGGTTCACGGTAAAAGACCGAGACGCCCCGGATGGTGTCGCAGTTAACGTCCTCATCCATCGCGTTGCAGTGGAGGGAGAGGAAGAGGTCGGGCCGGTAGGTGCGGCTCGCGCCGATCCGGCTTTGCAGAGTCGTATCGGTGTCGTCGTTACGGGTCATCACCACCTTTGCGCCCAAATCGGTCAGCGCCGTCCGAAGTTTCAAAGCGGCGTAGAGGTTGACCGTCTTCTCGGGGTATGCCCCGCCCATCGCTCCCAGCGCGCCCGGTTCGCTCCCGCCGTGCCCCGCATCGAGGACGATGGTAAATCCGGCTAAGGGGGTACTGCCGCTTCCCGCAAGGGGTTTTCGTTTCAGGCAGAGCCGCAGACCGTCGGGGGCCGATTCGACATAGTAACCGTCCAGATGCAGTCCCGCCGCCGGAGTGAGGGTGTAGACCGATTTGTTTCCACTGTGGATGACCTCCAGCTTCCCGATGACGCTGTCGGCGGGGAGGGTGACAGGGGGCGCGGCATCCGAGGAAAATACGGTGAAGGTGAGAGTCTTGCCGTTCCAAACCGCCGAGGTCGCGGTCAGGATGTCGGTTTGCAGGGTCAGAGTATCCCACTTCTCACCCGCTTTGTAAGTTGCGCCTCCGACATGTCCGAGCAGACGCCGGTCGCCGATCCGAATTCGCACGTCAGAGCGGGGGACCCACAGGCCGCAGCCCAGTTCTACCCACGATCCGTTCTGCACCGAGACGACCGCGTCGAGCTGCCCTCCGAACAGTTCCCCCACCGGCCCCCCCGAGGTCGAAGCCTTAGGATAGACAAACGCCGCCGCGCTGCTTACCTCGGCGACCAGACATTCCGCCTTGGTGGAGAGTTTCAGCGAGCCGGTGGCGGCACGGGACATTGTTTTTCCGTCCAGCGTCATGGTGTAGACTGGGGTGCCGAGGGTGACGACCGGAACGTTGCCATTCGCCCCGACTTCGGGGTATGTATAGGACACCGTGAACCGGGTTGGGTAGTGCGCGCCGCCGTTTGGCTTGGAGACTGCGGCGGCTTTCATTGGAAGGATATCCCCGCCAATCCGAACTGTTACAGACGCGCCGACAGGCGCAGTGCAGGACAGGGTGACGGTCGCGCCGGGCGGATGGATCTCATCATAGATTTCGGGGAAGACCCCCGGTTGGATTACGGGCGACCCCATCGGCTGGGGAGCTGTCGGGGTCGAGCCGGACGGCACGGTGATCGTCCGGGTAACCTCCGCGCCGTCCTGCCGGAAGATGAAAACGTTTTCACCCTTCTTGAGTTCCGCGAAGTAGGCGAAGTACCCGAGCGATGTGCGTCCGTTGATTTCGGTGCCGTTGACGGTGAGGGGCTGGTCCGGGTCGGATGCGCCGACGAAATAGTAGTTCGCGCCGCTGAAGGTGATGTCCTTGGCGGGCCGTCCGACGGTCAGAATTCCGTGTTCGGGGGCCGGCATGACAACCCCCGTCGAGACGGGGACGGTATCTTCGGTGTACAGCGCTTTGACGGACTCCGCGATGGCCCGGTCACCGGCGATCAAGCCGTAGCGGAAGTGGATGTCCCCCTTGACCTCCGGGTGCAGCCTGTTTTCGGCAATCTGACGGGCAATCTCCCCGGTGCCCGTCCACGCGTCCCGGGACGAACCGCCGTTCATCAGGTAGGTCGCGTGCCCGATATACAGATCGACGTCCGTGACGCCGACCAAGTCGGTCCACCACGCGAGCACCTTGGAGTAGTCGGAGCCGTCCCGCCCAATCTCCCAATAGATCTGCGGGGCGATGTAGTCCACCAGTTCTTCCAGCACCCATTTCCGGGTATCCGCAAACTGTTCGTAATAGGTTTCGTACCCCCGGGTGTCACTGCCGAGGGGATTGTTTTCCCGGTTTGCCCAGATCGCCTGCGGTGAAACGCCGAAACGCACCCCGGCTTCCCTCGCGATACGCTGTGTCTCCCGGATGATCGAATCGACATTGCTCCGACGCCATTCGGCGCGGTCGGCAAAAGCTCCGCCATACGCGGCGAACGCCTCGTCGTCTTGGAAATCCCGCCCGGGGTAGAAATAATCGTCGAAGTGGATTCCGTCGATGCCGTAGTTTTTGACCAGCTCGCGCACACCGCTCAGCAGGAGTTCCCGAACCTCGGGAATCCCCGGATTGTAATAGAGGTGTCCGTCCGAGTGGGCGACCGTCCACTCGGGGTTTTGTCTGGCCGGGTTGTTTTCGGACAAACCGTCGGCGTTCGAAGTATTCCGCGCCACACGGAAGGGGTTCAGCCACGCGTGGAGCTCTATACCGCGCGCGTGCGCCCCTTGGATGAAGTACGCCAGCGGGTCGAAGCCGGGGTCTTTTCCCTGCTCGCCCGTGAGGACATCGCTCCAAGGAAAGACGGAGGACGCGTACAACGCATCCCCCGTCGGGCGCACTTGAAAGATGACCGCATTGAACCCCATGTCTTGGGCGTTGTTCAAAAGGGAATCGGCTTCCCGCTTCAAGGCCGCGACGCTCAGCCCCGGTTCCGAGGGGTAATCGAGGTTGACGACCGACGCTACCCAGACGGCGCGGAATTCCTCATCCGCCGGTTCGGCGGCGGCAACAGTAAGAAACCCGCAGAAGAGGGTCAGCGCCAAGACGGCGGGTAGGAACCGGAGCATGGTTTTCACAACCGAGAGACCCCCTCTATCTATCTATAACGAGATTTACGGCGGCGCGCCTAGGGCGGCGCGCTAGCATTCCGCATTCGGCGCGGCCGTCATGTATTTCCGCATTCCTTCCGTAATGTCTTCGTCCCCGACACTAATAGTGATGGTGAAATTGACGCCGTTTTCCGCTCCGAAGGTATCGCACCAATGCAGGAATTTTTCGCATTCCTGCGAATCGCTGTTACCCGAGACTTTGTAGAGGCTATCGATAAAAATTTCGGAGATATCGTAGTTGCCCGCGTAAAGCCCCGTGATGAAACCCCGCAGCACCTGATAGCTCCGAATATCGTAGGGGATGGTGTCAATCAGCCGCGCTCCGTGATTGATGTCGTACTTCAATTTCTGTCCGCGCTCGATACAGACGACGGCGCCGGACGATTTGCCGGAAGCGCTGTTGCACAAGCTGATCAACTGCTTGGTTTTGCCATGCCCCTTAAGCCCCGCGATGACCGTAACCATTGGGTTCAGCCCCCTATAAGTTTATTTGTCTGCAGTATATCATATTCGACGGGAAATTTCAAATTAAGAAAATATTAACGCGTGTCCGAGCTGCTCCGCCGTCCCGCTCGGCCGGTTGCCTGCAAGATACCCCCAATAAAAACATTCCGTAAACAAATGAAAATCCTAGTGCAAAGGGGATTCCTCCGTGGTATAATAAACCGCTAGCCACAATATGAAACCCGGAGGGACCCGAATGATCAAGCTCCTAAGACGCCTTAGCTCTATGGAGTGGCTTCAAGCTGCGCTTAGCGTCGTGTTTATCGTGACGCAGGTGTGGCTCGACTTGAAGCTGCCCGACTACATGAACGAAGTCACCCGGCTGATTACCTCTGAAAACGCGTCGATGTCCGACATCTGGCGGAACGGCGGCTATATGCTGCTCTGTACCCTCGGAAGCGCCGCGTCTGCCATCATTGTCGGCTTCTTCGCGGCGAGGATCGGTTCCTCCTTTGCGCGGAGGATGCGGTCCTTCCTCTTCAACAAGGTGGAATCCTTCTCGATGGAGGAGATCAACCGCTTTTCCACCGCCAGCCTGATCACCCGCTCGACAAACGACATCACTCAGGTTCAGATGCTGATCACAATGGGGCTGATGGTCATTGTCAAAGCGCCGATCACGGCGGTCTGGGCGGTCACCAAGATTGTCGGCAAGGGGTTTGAATGGACGATGGCGACCGCCGGGGCTACGGGCCTTCTGCTGGTGTTCATCGGCTTTATCATCATCGCGGTTTTCCCTCGCTTCCGCACCATGCAAACGCTGACCGACAACTTAACCCGGGTATCCCGGGAGAACCTCACCGGGCTTCGCGTCATCCGCGCCTATAACGCCGAGGAATATCAGGACGGGAAGTTTACGCGGGCGAACGACGAGTTCACCGGCGTGCAGCTCTTTACCGGACGCGCCATGTCTCTGATGATGCCGGTGATGACCGTCGTCATGAGCGGGTTGAACCTGCTGATCAACTGGATCGGCGCGGTTGTCATCAATGGTGTGACGGACGCCGGGGGGTTGGAGGCACAGCTGACCGAACGGGGCCTTCTTTTCTCCAACATGGTTGTCTTTTCGATGTACGCCATGCAGGTTATCATGTCCTTCATGATGCTGGTAATGATCTTCATCTTCCTTCCACGGGCGAGCGTCTCGGCGAAGCGGATCAACGAGGTGCTGGAGACAGAACCCGCCGTCCTCGGGGGAGGGCTGATCGAAGGGAATCCCGAACTTACCGGCGAGGTGGAGTTCAGGAACGACAGATTCCGGTATCCCGGAGCCGCCGAGGATGTCCTTCGGGATGTGAGCTTTACCGCCAAGAGGGGAGAGACGGTGGCGTTCATCGGCTCCACAGGCAGCGGGAAGTCAACGCTGATCAATCTGGTACCCCGCTTCTTTGACGCCACCGAGGGGGAAATTTTGATCGGGGGCGTCAACGTCCGCTCCTATACTCTGGAAGCGCTCTACCGAAAAATCGGCTACGTACCCCAAAAGGCCGCCCTCTTCCGCGGCACCGTGGCGGAAAACGTCGCATATGGGGACAGTCCGAAGGGGCTGGACGGAGTAAAGGCCGCCGCCGCCATTGCCCAGAGCGCCGACTTTATCGAGGCGATGGAGGGCTGTTACGAAGCTGACGTCGCCCAAGCCGGGGCCAACCTGTCCGGCGGGCAGAAGCAGCGCCTTGCCATCGCCCGGGCGGTCTGCCGGAAACCCGAGCTGTACATTTTCGACGATTCCTTCTCCGCGCTGGACTACAAGACCGACCGCCTTCTCCGGGACGCGCTGAAACGCGAGACCGCCGGAGTCACCAGCCTGATTGTCGCCCAGCGGGTCGGTACCGTGATGGACGCTGACCGGATTGTCGTGCTGGACGAGGGGCGGGTCGTCGGGATCGGAACCCACCGGGAGCTTTTGAAAACCTGCGCCGTCTATAAAGAGATTGCGGCGTCGCAGCTCAGCGAGGAGGAACTTTCGGCATGAACGAACAGAGACGAGAGCACAGACGGCACGGCCCCGGACACGGCCCGGGCGGGCCGATAGGGATGCCCGCCGAGAAGCCGAAGAATATGGGAAAGGCGCTGAGTCAGCTCCTGCGGTACTGCCGGAAGTACCTGCCGGCAATCGTCTTCGCGTTGGTCGCCTCGATCGCCGGTACGGTGTTTCAGGTGATTGGCCCGGATAAGGTTAAGGAGATGACGGCGGAAATCCAAAAAGTCTTCTCCCCCCCGAATTTTGCGATTGATATGGAAGCGGTCCGCGCGGTTCTGTTCACGCTGGTCGGCTTCTACGCGGCTTCGGCCGTACTCGGCTATATCCAGCACTTTATTATGGCGACGGTGACGACCCGTATCTCACAAAAGCTCCGGGGAGGGATCTCGGACAAGATCAATCGGATCCCGCTCAAGTTCTTCGATAAGCAGAGTCATGGCGATGTCATCTCCCGGATTACAAACGACGTCGATACTATCGGTATGACCCTAAACCAGAGCATCAGCACGCTTGTCAGCGCCGTTGTCATGCTGGCCGGCTCGATTGTCATGATGTTCGCCACCAACTGGCTGCTGGCGCTGACCGCCATCGGCTCATCTCTGCTGGGGTTTGCCATCGTCTCGGTCATCATGGTGAAATCCCAAAAGCATTTTGTCGCACAGCAGAAGGGGCTTGGCGATATAAACGGGCATATCGAGGAAATTTACGCAAATCACAACATCGTGAAGGCTTACAACGGCGGTAATGCGGCGAAAGCGGCGTTTGAGAGGTTCAATGAAAGCCTCTACGCGAGCGGTTGGAAATCGCAGTTTTTGAGCGGATTGATGATGCCGGTGATGATGTTCACCGGGAATCTCGGGTATGTCGCGGTCTGTGTGGTCGGCGCGTCTCTCGCGGTGAATAATCCGGCCTTCTTCTCGGTCATTGTCGCGTTTATGATTTATGTCCGGCTGTTTACCCAACCCCTCTCCCAAATCGCGCAGGGGATACAGAGTATGCAGCGGGCCGCCGCCGCGAGCGAGCGGGTCTTCGATTTCTTTGGTGAAGAGGAATTGAGCGACGAGAATTGGAAGACCGAAACCTTCCGGGATGTCCGGGGAGATGTGGAGTTCTCCCATGTCCGCTTCGGTTACGATCCGGAAAAGATCATCATCCATGACTTTTCGGCGCATGTCCCGGCGGGGAAGAAAATTGCCATCATCGGACCGACCGGGGCGGGAAAGACGACGATGGTCAACCTTCTGATGCGGTTCTACGAGGTCAACGGCGGGGAGATCCTAATCGACGGAATCCCCACTTCCTCTGTCACCCGGCAGAACGTCCACGATCAATTCTGTATGGTTCTACAGGATACATGGCTCTTTGAGGGTACTATCAAGGAGAACATCATCTATAGCAAGGAAGGAGTCACCGACGAACAGGTTATAGAAGCCTGTAAGGCAGTCAGCTTACACCACTTCATCAACACCCTGCCGGAGGGGTATGACACCGTTTTGAACGACAAGGCGAGCCTGTCGGA
>JAISVO010000177.1 GCA_031271525.1 Oscillospiraceae bacterium | reverse complement strand
CTCACCGAGTTTCAGCGCGCTTAAGTCGATCCCCTGCCCTTTCAGCTCTTTGTTGACCTCCTTCGGCACGACATTTGTGATGATGCCGTCCACGAGCTTTGCCAGCACCAGCGGCACCGCGACGTTGACGTTGATATCCCCGTCGTCGTCGGTGGCCCCTTCGACCAACACTCGCAGTTTCTTCCCTTTCAGTTCGGCGGCCCTCTTTGGATCGGCGGATTGAGCCGGTACGGACGGCGCGCTGTCGTGCTCCGTCTCGCCGAGGGCGGTGAGCAGCTTCGCCGCGTCATCCGGACTGATCGTGCCCTCCTCCAGCATCGCAATGATTTTGTCTTTTTCACTCGCCATGATTTTTAATCCCCTTTCAATAATGATGGTTGCTACTGTTTCAACAATTTCAGCGCGGTTTCCACGTCGATGTCGCCGCTCCCGAGCTTATCCAGTACGTCGCCGGGCTCGGGTCTGATCGCTTCGCCCAGATCAAGCGCGTTCAGCGCGGCTTCCAGCATCCCTTTGACGGTGGGGTAGCTGACCCCCAGCGCCTTTTCGGCATCTTTGATTGACCCTCGGCAGCGCAGGAAAGTTTCGACGAAGCGCAAGTGCTTCTCCTCCAGCGCGCAGAACCGGCAGAGGGTGAACCGCCCCGTCATTTCGGTCCCGCAGTGTTCACAGTTGAGGCGGGTACATTCCAGCGCGCCGCCGCAGACCGGGCACTTGCTAGGCATGCGGTAATCGGTGTTCGCCAATCCGATCTCTCCTTTCCTCTTCATGATACCACAGGGTATTCACATTGTCAATATGAATATTGATATAATTTATTTTTATCTTAATATTTTTAATTCAGCGAGGGGACGCGCTGTGATTGTGCGGGCTAATATTGACATCGGTTGCCGCGCAGCTTTAAGAACGAAAAATTTCCTTGACAAACGGCGCGCAGATGTGTATAATGCCATTCGTATCGCTTAACGAGGTGCCGCATGAAGATTGACGTACGCGCTCTGCAGGACGGGAAGTCCGTCCCCTTCCGGTATACCTCTCTTCTGCCGCCCTTCGACGATTTCGGGCGCGTCCTCTTCCCCCATCCGGTCGAAGCCGAAGGCAGCATCACAAACCGGCGGGGAACTTTGGTTTTGGAAGGAACTTGGTCGGTTTGGGCGGAGTTCCGTTGCGACCGTTGCGACGCCCCGTTTTCCCGGAAACTCTCGGGCAGCGTCACCAGCATCCTAAACGACGAGGATGACCGTACCCTTCCCCTGCCGCTGGACGGCGGTTTCTGTAATTTGGACGCGATTATCCCCCCCGATGTCATCCTCGCGGTGGAGACAAAAAACCTCTGCACCGACGATTGCCCGGGGAATCCCAACTGGAGGTGTTTTGATTATGGCGGTCCCAAAGAATAAAACCTCAAAACAACGGAAGGCACTGCGCCGCAGCGCTGTGTGGCGGCTCGATACGCCCAGCCTGTCGGCGTGCCCCAAATGCGGCGAGCTGCGCCGTCCGCATACTGTTTGCAAAGCCTGCGGCTTCTACAACGGACGCGATGTGCTTCGGCTAGAAGCGGCAAGCAAAAAGAAGAAGTAAGCTCGTGGTCATCACCCGTGTCGGCAGCGCCGCCCGCAGGGCGGGTGTCCGCGCCGGTGATACATTGGTTTCGGTTAACGGGCAGCCGATCGCCGACATCCTTGATGTACGCTACTTCACCTATGAGCGAAATCTGACACTTGAGCTGCGCGCGCCGGACGGCGTTGCGCGGCTTGTTGTGCTGAAGCACAGCGAGGGCGGCGACATCGGACTGAGCTTCTTAGACGACCTCCCGGGCGGCGGGAAAACTTGCCGTAACAACTGTGTCTTCTGCTTCATCGACCAAAACCCGGCAGGTTGCCGGGAGAGCTTATATGTCAAGGACGACGACGCGCGGCTGTCCTTTCTGCAAGGTAACTATATTACCCTAACAAACCTCCAAGAGAAGGAAGTCGAGCGTATTTGCAAACTCCGGATCAGCCCGTTGGGGGTGTCGGTCCACGCGACCGACCCGAAGCTGCGCGTACGGCTGCTCCGCAACAAGCGCGCCGGGGAGTGCATGACCCTGATGCGCCGCTTTGCCGACGCCGGTATTTTCCTCAACGCGCAGATCGTACTCGTGCCAAGCTTTAACGACGGCGAGCGGCTTTCCGAGACGCTCCGCGAGCTTCAGAGTTTGGGAGACGCTTTGATCAGCACTTCGGTGGTGCCGGTGGGACTGACCAAACACCGGACGGGGTTACCCCTGATACAACCGGTTTCCCGTGGGACCGCGCAGGAAACGATAAAAACGGTGTCGTGCTTTCCGAGGGTTTGGTGCTCGGACGAGATGTACCTTCGAGCGGGACACCCTATTCCTCCGGCGGAGTTTTACGAGGATTTCCCGCAATTGGAGAACGGGGTCGGGATGATCGCCCTCTTCCGGGATGATTGGTCCGCCGCAGTTTCGGGTCAACGGGCGGAAAAAGTCCGCCCCTGCACCATCGCGACGGGGAAAGCCGCCGCGACGATGTTGGCGGATTTGCTTCTCCCCTACCCCGAGGTGACCGTCGTGGCGGTTGAAAACCGATTCTTCGGCGAGACGGTGGACGTGGCGGGGCTGCTGACCGGGCAAGACGTATTGGCTGGGCTGCGGGGACGGAACTTGGGCGACGCGGTTTTAATCCCCTCCACCATGCTTCGGCGGGGCGAAGACGTTTTTTTAGACGACATGACGGTCGGTCAATTGTCGGAGAAGCTGGAGGTACCGGTGACACCGGTCGCACCGGACGCGGAGTCCTTGTGGAGGGAGATACGGGGATGATTTTTGAAATCGGCAGGAAAGACGGACAACTGCTCGCGCCGTTCTTTGAGTACACCGAGGAGACGCTGGTTTTGTCCTACACGCAGGGGCATATGGGGCGTGGCTGGACGGACGATCCCGAGCGCCTGACCTGCGCCAAAATTCTGACCGGGGACTTTTGCTTCCTTGCGGGCGACCACAACGCCCCCGACGCCGCCGCGCTGGTGAAAGACATTCCGGTGGACTACGCCATCCCGTGGATCCTGTACGCCCCGCAGAACGAGGGTTGGAACGCTCTGGTTGAGGCCGTCTGGCCGGAGCACGATAAATACAAGCGTTACGCCATCAGAAAGGATACGTGCTTCGACCGGGAGAGGCTGGAGGGGTTTGCCGGCGCGCTGCCCGAAGAGTACCGCTTAGCGCCAATTGACAAGGAGCTGTACGGCTGGGCACTGGGAGTCGGGTGGGCGCGGGACTTTGTCTCGCAGTTTTCCTCCGCCGAGGATTTTTTGGCACGGGGGTTGGGGTACTGTGTGATGTACGGCGGTGAGCCGGTCGGCGGCGCGTCGTCGTTCACCGTTTACAGCGGCGGAATCGAAATTCAAATTGAAGTCATGAAGGAGCACCGCC
>JAISVO010000110.1 GCA_031271525.1 Oscillospiraceae bacterium | reverse complement strand
TAGCTGTGGGGCGAATCGGGATTTGCGACGTACGAGGTCTCCGTTTATCCATCCTCCATTGTCAATCCGCTTCCCGCGAAACAAATACCGCTCGGCCATATCGCTTCCTCCAATAAATTTTCATGATTCCCCCAAGCATCCCATCCGTCGAAACGATCACGGGCAAACAGTTCAATCCTCGGTGCACAGGACACCCGCTCAATCATCCGGCGCATTTCGTCCGGTTTCCGGCTGTGCTCGCGCCGCCGCTCGATAAACCCGGTGACACCCTGTGCCCGTTTTCCGTCAATGACCTTATATGGAACCATGCCACGAACACCGAACAGGCAATGTTCCGTTTTACCGCGGTAATACTGTCCAAGCCCCGGATTCCCATCTTTTAACCACGTTATCATCGTGACGTACCGGAAACCCCACGCCTCCATGACCGCAAAAGCGTCCTTTAGGTGATTGTTCGTCGCCCATAGATACAGGTGGCTCCCCTCCGGGTCTGCCAAGTCCACGACCGGCAGAGTGGCAATATCCGGCGTTTTCATCAGCGGGTAATGTTTGTCTGCCCCCCGTTTGATTTTTCCGCCGCCGGTTTCCCACCACGGGGGATCCGCGTAAATGGTTTTGTAGGCGATGTTCAGACCTTCAAAAACGCTCACCCCGCGAGCCTCCCTTCCAACTCCGCCATTGTGCCGATGCGCTCGCCGCACCATTCCGGCAGGTTCGCCCGCACCAGCGCCTCGGCGAACGGCGGCGGCACAGCGTTTCCGCAGCGAGCCACTTGCAATGTCTTGTTGTACACCTTGCCCACGTAATCCCGCTCGATGATGTAATCCGGCGGGAAACCGTTGGCGTTATACAACTCGCGCGGGGTCAGCATTCGCAGCCCGATGTCGGATATAAACCAGTCCGCGCCGCCGATGCGCAGTATCAGCACGGTATCGTCCGGGATGTCGTAGCCGCAGTATGTATTCAAGAGCGCCCGGATTTCCGGCCAGCGGTGCAACGGCTGCTTGCCGTCCCACTTCGCGAGGCAGGTTCGCACTTCACCGAAATGCCCCGGCGACTGGGTAACCGTGTGTACCGGTTCGTTCGCAGGTTGCCCGATACCTTCGCCGTAGAATTTGCTGACGAACGCGGCAACGATGGCGTTGGCGGAGTGCGCCGGGTCTGTCAGGCGGATTCCGCCGTCCGCGCTGCCGTAATACTCGGTCAGACATGCCGCCGCCACGCCGTAACGGTTGGATACGTCCACTGTCAGCAGGGGCTTGTCCGCCGCCTGACCGCGCACATACTCTGTTGGTTTCTCGCTGTGGTACTGGATCAGCGCGGGGGCGGCCAATAACTGCGCGTTTACGCCGGTTGTCGTTCGGGCGGGGTTGCGGATGTCCTCCGGCTCGTTGCCGAATTTGCATTGGATGATAAACGGCTCGGCGCTGCGAATCACAAACTTGTCGATTCCGCGCGATACCCGGCGCAGGGTCTTACCCGCCAGTGGACGGATAGCGTTGACGCCGTACCGCGCCTTGATCTGCTCTTTGGTGTCAAAGATGCTCGGGCAGGGCAGCGACCAGTCGATGATCTCGGCGGCGCTGCGCCATTTGGGCAACCCGCCCGCGCCGTCTTTGCTGTGCGTCGGTTCCGGCCAGCGGATGGGCTGACCGTCGCACCGGGCGACCAGAAAGAAGCGTTTGCGGATGGTCGGCGCTCCGTAGTCCGCCGCAACCAGCTCCCGGTGCTCGATAGCGTATCCCAAGTCCGTAAGCTGCCCCATCCACCGCCGGAACGTCTGCCCGGCTTTTGCCTTTACGGGTTTCCCGCGCCGCACCGGTCCCCACGTTTTGAATTCCTCGACGTTTTCGAGGATGATGACGCGGGGGCGCACCGTCGCCGCCCAGCGCAGCACAACCCACGCCAGCCCGCGAATGTTTTTGCTGACCGGTTTGCCGCCTTTGGCTGTGGAAAAATGCTTGCAGTCCGGGCTGAACCACGCCAGCCCGACCGGCTGACCGCCGCATTCCGCCGCCGGGTCTACGTCCCATACCGATTCACACAGATGTCGGGTGTGCGGGTGGTTGGTGCGGTGCATCCGTATCGCGTCCGGGTCGTGGTTTACGGCGATGTCCACCGCGCGCCCGGCGGCAAGCTCGATCCCGATGCTCGCGCCGCCGCCCCCGGCAAAGTTGTCTATGATAAGCTCTCGGGTCATATGGCTACCTCCGATAATCTAATTTGATCCTCGACCTCGCGCCGGCGGCGTGTGCTGTGTACCCACCAGTCAAATACCTGCTGCTCGGTTTGCCAATCGGTCGGCAAACCGTCGGCGCGGCGGGCGGCGAGCATACGGTTAAAGGCGTGTATGTAAATGGCTCTGTATTGGGGATACCGCCCAAACACTCTCAAACGCTCGTGATCCTGCGCCATCGGGCAGCCGATGCACCCGATACGCTTGAAACCGCACCCATACAGCGGGTTTGATCTGCAACCGTAATACCGCAGGAATTCCCACACGTCGTCGTCCGTCCAGTCAATGATCGGGTTCAGGACGCGCTTTCCCTGTAAAGAACAAGTCTCAAACATGCGGCGGGATTCGTCGTTGTCGGCGTTAAGGACGATTTTATCTTTCATTCTTGGTGAAATTATTTCCAAGCTGTTTCTTTTGGCTTTCCGTCCTACGCTCTCCGCCCATCGGACGCCGGTCGCCACAAACCTATCCTGACCGCCTCGTTCTTTTAGTTCGGTGCAACAATAGCGAACAATCCGTGTGGGAGGCATTCTTTTTTTCACAATAAGATCCCACATGGTTATCTCCGGTTTCGATATGATGACTCCGGGGATCGAGCGCACGTAATGCACGGTTTCCGGCGCGTCTACGGTGGTGTGGTTATGTACTAGGTCATACTTAACGCCGGACAGCTCGAACAGGATTCTCAACACGTCGCTGTCCTTCCCGCCGCTATAGGCGACATAGTACGGTGTATCCATGTAGCCGTGCGCGATTGGGTCTAGGGACTTGATGCGCTCAAGGGCGATGCGCTCTTTGTTCCAGTTCAAAAAGGTTGTTTGCCCGTGCACACCCTCACCCCTCCAGCCTCAAATAGTCCTCAATCACCGTAATCGCCGCCGCCACGCCTTTGCACACCACGGCAAGCCATCCGAATTTGTTCAGCGCGTCCAGCCACAGTTTTTGTTCCGGCGATACCGCTCCGTGCTTTTCGCGTTTCAGTTCAATCGCCAGCGCGTGGTACCCGCCCCGAGCCACCGGGAGAATCATATCCGGGAACCCTTTGCGCGTCCCTTCCGCTTTCAGCCGCGCGCCCGTTACCGCGTTCCGAAGCCCACCGTTGGGGACTGCAACTAAGTACGCGAGTTCCGGGTGTCTCGCCTCCGTCAGCCTCGCCCACGCGAACAGCGCGGCTTGTTCCTCGGATTCCAGCGGGCAGTCCCGCCACCTAGCGGCGGCGCTGCGGTTCGTCGGCAGCAGTTCGGCGCGGTACTGCACGGCGGTCATGCGGGCGGGGTTCATGCCGATTCCCCCTTGACCCGTCTCAAAGCGGCTTGGGTTCTTTCATACGAACCCCGGCTTGGAGTATAGGCTTCTTGCTGGCTTTTCGCTGTTTTGGAGCGGTTGTTCCCCTCTTGGTATCTGCTTTTTGCCCGCCGCTCTTCCCGAGCCTGAAAATCCGCCAGGCACCGTACACCGTCCGCGTGAAGGCTCTTGAGGATGCCGTGCAGGTAACTCCAAGTGTTTTTGCGCTCATCCAGCGCGGTATCGATCGCGGCTTTCACGACATCGGCGGAAAGCTCTTTTTCGTAGTACAGGATGTGCGCGACAGCTGTTTCCGAAGGTAAAGAGTTGAACCGGTTCGTGAAATACGCCAGCGCCTCGCTCTTCGGGATTCGCGCGCGCGCGTCCTCCGGCAGAAGATAATTTTCTTTAGTTTCATTTTCTTTTCTTTCCTTTATGGGGTTAATCGGCGAAATACTCTCGTTAATCGTGGAATAACCCAAGTTAATCGCGGAATTACCGTCTTGATGCGCGACTTTAAGCCAAGCCGTGGATTTATTGAGTTCGGAAAAATCTTCTTCCGTCAATAAACAAACGTCTTTTCGGATCGTCGTCTGTCGCCCATTCTTGGCGGCGGCGGCTTTTGTGTCCTTTATGGCTTCAAAATATCGCCGCTGGATACCGCGTGAGGAAAGTACATTGACCGACTTAAAAAGTGTGTCGTCAAACAGTGACCGTTTAAGCAAGTTTGATACGATCAGCCGCACCTTGTCCTCGGAGAAGCCGGTGGCGTCCGCCAAGAGCGAGTAGTCATCCCGGCTGTTCCAAGTAAAGTAGTATCCATTGTCCTCATAGCACATGCACAGGAGGCGTATGTAAACCTCCACGCCCTCCGAGCCGTGCTCTCCGCGCAATAACCTGATCTTCCTGTCCCCGAAAAACCCGACGTCAAAGGGGAAATACCTCAAACCCTTGATCGGCGGCCGAGACAAACCATCACCCGCCCTTTCTCATATCTTCCACCCCAGCGTCCGGCACAGGTGCTCGTCCAGCCGGACGCTGTCCAAGTGGTAACGCCGGTCGAACGCGGCTTGTCCAATCTGCCCGCGCTCGCCGTGGTGTCCCCGGCACAGCGGCTGCACACGCTGACCCAGGTGGTGCATCTTGCGCCGGTTGCGTCCCATGCCGACAAAATCAACCTCGTGGATGTCGGCTTTCTGACCACAGATACAGCAGCGCCGGTTCGCCACACAGGCGTACAGGTAGCGCCCGACGTCCTCCGCGCGCTTGATCAATTCCTCGCTGCACGGAATCCCATGCGTAACGCAAAGTTCCAGCAAATACGCGATAAACTCGTTCGCCGTGGTCATGTCGGCGCAGTTCCCGCTTTTCGGCGACAGGCTGAACAGCTCGATGTCCGAAGCGCGGCAGAAGTTCCGTGTGACGGCGCGGCGCACCTCTTCCTTGTCTGTTTTGTCAAACACGAAGAGCAACTCAAGTTCCCGGAGCGTCTCGGTCGCGGCGCGTCTCCACGCGGCGGGCAGCGGCGCGGATATGTATGCCGTGATGTCGCCCACAAGCGCGTGGATCGTGTTGCTCTGCCGGACGGTGAGCGTCCTGCCGTCGCGCAGAAGCACCTCGCATTCGGTGATCTCCCGCCGATCAATCAGCCGCTTGGATTCGTCGTCCACCTTCGCAAGGAAAATCCCTTCTCCGTCCGGCGTATACCCGGCGAACCTTCCGGGGAAGTTCACCGGATTTTCGCAAACGGCGACCCGAATACGCCGCGCCGTCGGCGAGCCTTCGCGGCTTCGCGGCGCTTTGCGATCTTTTCATGTTTCGCCGCTTTTCGCGACTGTGTTTTCGTACGCACAAAATCCACTCCTCCCGTCAAAAATCTGCGTATGCCCTTCGGCATTCCCCGGAGTACGTTGCGCCGGTATTCCCTGTTGACTTTCCGGCGGCGCCGCCAATCGCGGTACCGATCCAGCAGCCGGACATAGAGCGCCCGCAGATCATCTTCACAGGCTCCGCCGATCAGCCCGGCCGCCGCGAGGATAGCGAGGACGACGCACAGGGCAAGCGCCCCGGAACGCGCGGTTTCGGCCATCATACAGCCTCCTTCGTCAAAATGGGGTTAAAGTGAGCTCGTGCCGCTGCCCGGCTGCTGCCGCCGCCGTGGCGACGCCCGTTACGCTTTGGATCTCCCGCACCATCCGGCGCTCGTCCGAATTCCCGTCGGACAGATGCACGAGAATGATCTGCCGGGCGGCGGTCAGGTCGCAGGCGCGGAAAAAATCCTTCAAATGGTCGAGCGAAAAGTGGCTGGCAAGCAGCCGGTCATACAGAGGCTTCGCGAGTTCCCCGTTGAGGTAGCGCGTACTGGCGATCCCTTTACAGTAATTGCACTCCACCATGAAGTAGTGGACGCCTTTGAACGCGTACCGCAGGAAAAAGGTATCGGTGGCGTACAGGAGCCGCTCCCCGGTAGGCTCATACGACAGCAGGAACCCCACCGGCTCGGCGGCGTCGTGCTCGGTCTGGAACGGATACGCGGTAAACCGCCCGGCAGTGAATGCCCGCCCCGCCGTCACCGGGTGTATGCGATGCCCCGACACGCCCTTCGCGTCCGCCGTGCCCCGCGTCATATAGCAGTCGATCCCCGCGCGGGCGAGGTCGCCCAGCGCCCGCGTGTGGTCGTTGTGCTCGTGTGTCACCAGACAGCCGGTGACGCGGGAGGCGTCATACCCCAGCGCGTTCTGGATGCGCTTATAGCTGACGCCGCAGTCCAGCATCAGAGTATCCCGCCCGGCGGCAAGCAGGTAGCAGTTGCCGCCGGAGCCGGTGGCGACGATGTCAAGCGTCATGGTTAAAACGGTACTTCGCCGCTGTAGCCGCTGCTGGGAGGGGTTCCGGCGGGAGTTTCGGCGGGCGGCGGCGGAAGAGGTTCTCTTTTCGCGGGCATCAGCGCTTCGGCGTCGATGACCGTCGCGTTGGCGCCGTCTTCGATGATCTGCTCCGTGACGATGTCGGCGTCGCTCTCCTGCTGCTCAACATAGGCGTAGCTCGCGGCGTTGACGCTGCGGGGATCCAGCGGCAGTTTTTCCGTGGTGCGGTGCACGAGCGTCTTGTACATCATCTCGACGGGATACTTTCCCCAAAAATCGCTGCTCTTGGCGGCGCTTTTGCTCCTGTCGAAGTCCTTTTTGCTGACGAGGACGAGTTGGTTCAGCCATTGGTTTTCCGTCCCGAAGTCGATATACCCGAATCCGCCGACAACCTCGCCCCGCTCAAACGGATTGGTGATCTCAAACTCATACCCCTCGACGTCGTCATGGATACTCTTCTTGACCGGGCGGAACTTATCCGTGGAGTAGACCAGCTCATACCGGACATCGACCGGCTTCACGCGGGCGTTCTCGCGCCGGTAATGGTCTTTGCCGGTATAGCCGACGCGGAGGTCGAGGTCGTATTTTTTCTCTTTGCCGTTGAAATACGGGATCGGATGGATATGGTTCGGGATCAGGGCGTCCAACCCCAGCTTCACGCGGTGCACGGCGTCCAGCGCCAGTTTGCGCATGTTGACGTTCGACCACACAAACGGCGCTTTGTCGTCCGGGTGAGAGCTTGACTGCCGCTTGTTTTCAAGCTCCGTCAGAACCGAATCAACCTTGAGGAACAGGTGCTGCGCAAGGACGCGTTCATATTCGCTGAACTCCGGCGTATTCCCGGCTTCCGCCGCAAACTGCCTAAACACGTTGGCGGAAAAGCG
>JAISVO010000086.1 GCA_031271525.1 Oscillospiraceae bacterium | reverse complement strand
CGAATCAAGTGTTGGAGAGATACTTGTACCTCCTGTAAGAAGCTGGGCCTGTCGCCCGCGTATTCATTTTCGGTCAATGTGTCACCCATCATTGACACTCGCACAGTTTAGCCACTCCCTAAAATATTCATGGCATTGACAAACTACCCCCAAAGCGATATACTGTAGCCGGTCGCCGTACCTTGACAACCGCATACAACCGGACAGACCCGCTGGGGACCTTCTCGCTGCCCGGCAAAAAGGCTCTTTTGAGCAAAAAAAGGAAAATGAAACGGCACAGACTGACACGACGAAAAGTCCGGTCGAGCGCCCCAAAAGGGGCAGCGGAAGTGGTATTCAGGAAAGAAGAAGAGATACGCATTCAAAGATGCAAATCGTCGTAGATAAAGCCACACGCCAGAGTATCTGTACTGCTTTCGCCAACGGAAAACCCCATGATTTCGCACTGTTCAAGGTGTCGGGCGTCCGATTGACGCCGAGGATTCGAGAAGAAGTCGATAAGGATTACTTCGGAATCAAAAAGCTTCATGTCAACTCCGAGCATCCCATAAAATCCAACAAATATCACAAACTCAGCAAGGAAGAGAAGCTTTACAACCGCCGTATTTCCAGCCACCGCGTCACGAACGAGCACGCTATTGGCTTCCTTAACGCTTCGATTCTTACGGAACGATATCGCAATCATAGAAAACGCTATGGTCTACGCATGAATCTTCTCGCTGGCATTTGTAATTTTGACTTGGTAGCTTATTTTCGAAGGTAGTCTAGTATATTTTGGAGGACTTAATGGATTTCGTATTGAACGCGAAAAACACAGTATTTAATGACGCCCCCACCATCGCGTTTGTGGATTATGAGGCGTGGATGTATGGGTGCAGAGATCAATTCGCCGAGGAACCGGATATTTATGAATGGTTTTCCGATTTGCGCGACAAAGGACGGGTTGAAGACGTACTTTTTTTCGCCGATTTATCCGAAGAGCCGATCAAACACCATGTTCACAAAATCCGCACCGTCTCCAATTCAATCATTGATTGTTCAAAAGGCAAAAAAGAAAAAGATTATACCGATTTTATCATGCTGGACCATATTTATCAGCGTCTGTTCCGCCAAAAAGACCTGAAGCAGTTCGTCCTCTTCACAGGGGACTCGCATTTCCAGAGCGTCTGCGCTTTCCTCCGCAATTTTAACGACAAGACGGTCGGCATTTATTCCCTCCGGGGATGTCTCAGCAACATGCTCGCCGACACCGCCAACTGGTATACCGAAATTGTGCCTACGCCGAAGTCCCGCGAGGAGATCTGGCAGGAAATCCTGAATAACCTCAAGTGGGCGAAGGACAACGGCATCGAAACACCCACCTTCAAAGGCACCGCGAATGCCATCGTCCGGCGGAATCCCTCCCTCACCGACTACGAGGTGCGTACCGTATTAAACGATATGATTGAGGAAGGCGTCATCGTCACCTCCCAAGTGCAGCTGCACGACTTTTACGTGAACAAGCTGACCGTTGATTGGGACAAAGCGGCAAAGTCACAGGAGCAGTGAGAACAACCGTAGGAGACGCCCCGTGTGGTGTCCCGCACCACACCTAAGCGGTCTGCCCGGTTGTATGCGGCTGCCCTCCAGCCCCAACGGCGCCGGAGGGGTAACAAATATAAACATGAGGTGAGCAATCATGCAGTATCGGGAAATCGCGGGCGAGAAGGTCGGCTGCATCGGGCTGGGCTGTGAGCATCTGGACAGGAAACCGGCCGAACGTGCTATCGAGACGGTCGGCGCGGCGCTGGAGTACGGCGTCAACTTGTTCGATGTCTTCATGCCGGGTTGCGAGGTTCGGGAAAACATCGCGAAAGCCTTGGGCGAACGCCGCAAGGACGTGATGATCCAAGGGCATATCGGTTCGACCGATGTCAAGCAGCAGTACGACATCAGCCGGGATCTGCCCACCGTTCAGAAGTATTTTGAAGAGGCGCTCCGAATCTTCGGCGGTTACATCGACTTCGGCATGATGTTCTTCATTGACTCGGAGAACGACTACAAAAACGTCTTCGAGACCGGCTTCGCCGACTATGTCCAGAGATTGAAGAAACAGGGTGATATACGTCACATCGGCTTCAGCTCGCATAACCCGGTAACGGCGGTCAAGGCAATCCAGACCGGACTGCCCGAGATGCTGATGTTCAGCGTCAACCCAGCGTTCGACATGCTCCCGGCGGCGGAGAACATCTTTGACCACTTCGAAACTGACTTCGGCGTCGGCCTGTTCCGGGGGATCGACCCCAAGCGCGCCGAGCTGTATACCCTCTGCGCCGAAAAGGAGATCGGGATCACCGTGATGAAGGTGTTCGGCGCGGGCAAGCTCTTGTCGAAAGAACATACACCCTTTGGCAAGCCGCTGACGAGCGCGCAGTGTCTCCATTACGCGCTTTCCCGGCCCGCCGTGCAGTGCGTCCTTCCCGGATGCCAGACACGGGAGGAGGTCGAGGGCGTGATGCGCTACTTCGGGTCAACCGATTCCGAGCGGGACTACGCCGAAACGCTGGCGACGATGCGGAACAATTTTCGAGGGAGCTGTGTCTACTGCGGCCACTGCCAACCCTGCCCTTCGGGTATCGACATCGCGGCGGCGCACAAGTACCTCGACATCGCCCGGCTGAACCCGGACAACGGGACGGTGAAGGCTCACCTCCAAGGGGTGCTGGGCGAACCGTGCATCGCCTGCGGGAACTGCGAGGAACGCTGTCCCTTCGGCGTTCCGGTCATCAAGAATATAGCGGAGGCGCAGGCCCTGACATGAACCGCACCCTGAACGCGAGCTGTTTCGGCTATGTCACCCAAGCGATTGTCAACAACTTCGCTCCGCTCCTCTTCCTCACCTTTCGCTCCGAATTCGGCATCCCGCTGAGCCGGATCACCCTATTGATCTCGGTCAACTTCGCGGTTCAGCTTTTGGTAGATTTTTTCTTAGCCGGAGCGGCAAGCAAGATCGGCTACCGCAAGCTTGCCGTCTTTGGGCATGTCTGCGCCGCTTTGGGGCTCGCGGGACTTGCCGCCTTCCCGGCGGCGCTGCATGACCCGACCTTCGGGCTTCTGCTGGCTGTTATCGTCTACGCCGTCGGGGGCGGGGTGATCGAAGTCATCGTCAGCCCCATTGTGGAAGCCATTCCCGCTGACGAAGGCCGCAAAAAGTCAGCCGCGATGAGCCTGCTCCACTCGTTCTACTGCTGGGGGCATCTCTTCGTCGTCCTCTGCACGACGCTCTTCTTCACCCTGTTCGGCATCGCGAATTGGCGGATCCTAGCGGTCATTTGGGCTCTCCTCCCCCTCGCGAACTCTGTCTACTTCAGCCGGGTGCCGATCACAACGCTGGAGGAGGCGCAGCCGAGCCTGCCGATCCGGAAGCTGCTGAGCGCCAAAACGTTTTGGCTCTTCGTCGTGCTGATGGTGTGCGCCGGGGCGAGCGAACAGGCCATGAGCCAGTGGGCTTCAGTCTTTGCCGAAGCCGGGCTGAAGGTCAGCAAGACGGTGGGCGACCTCGCTGGGCCCTGTGTATTTGCCGCCCTGATGGGTCTTGCGCGTCTTTCCTATTCGCTTTACAGCGAAAAGATCAAACTGCGGGTCTTCATGGTTCTCAGCGCCGCCTTGAGCGTTTGCGGATACCTGCTGGCGTCGCTTGCGCCTGACCCGGCGCTTTCGCTCGCCGGCACCGCCCTGTGCGGCCTTGCCGCCGGGATCCTCTGGCCCGGGACATACAGCCTGAGTACCGCCGCTATCCCGGGCGGAGGCACAGCGATGTTCGCGCTGCTGGCGCTTGCCGGGGATTTGGGCTGTTCGCTTGGCCCCGGCACGGTCGGCGCTGTCAGCGAAGCCGGAGGGCTGAAAGCCGGCTTAGCCGCCGCCGTAATCTTTCCGGCGGTGCTGCTGGTCTGCTTATTTTCATTACGGAGAAAACGCGGATGATATTGTTGTTGGTGCTCATCTACTTGGCGTTCATCGGCTTGGGGTTACCGGACTCACTGCTCGGAAGCGCGTGGCCCGCGATGTACGGGGGGCTGGGCGTACCGATTGAGCGCGCCGGGCTGATCTCGATCATCCTCTCGGCGGGTACGGTCGTCTCCAGCCTGTTCAGCGACCGCACGGTGCGTCGCTTTGGCGCGGGGAAAGTCACTGCCGTCAGTGTCGCCCTGACCGCCGCCGCGCTGCTGGGGTCTTCGTTTTCGGGGGACTACTGGCTCCTCTGTGTCCTCGCGGTGCCGCTGGGGCTCGGCGCCGGCTCTGTGGACGCTGTCCTGAACAATTTCGTCGCCCTGCACTACAAGGCGAGCCATATGAGCTGGCTGCACTGCTTCTGGGGGGTCGGCGCGTCGTTGGGACCCGCCGCCATCGCCGCCGGTCTCGCATGGTTCGGCTCATGGAACGCCGGATACCGAATGGTCGGCGCCGCGCTGTTCGCGCTGGCCGGGGTACTGACGCTGTCGCTCCCCCTTTGGCGGAAGGCTCCCGAAGCGGAGCGGACCGAAAACAGCAAAAAGGGGGTGCCCATCCGGGTTCTTTTCAAGCTGCCGGGGGCGAAGCAGGTGCTGCTTTCGTTCGTCTTCTACTGCTCGCTGGAGGCGACCGTCGGGCTGTGGGGGAGCACCTATCTGGTGACGGTGCGCGGGGTCGAGGCGACGGTCGCCGCCGGCTGGATCTCCCTCTACTACGCGGGGATCACGTTTGGGCGGTTGCTGAGCGGCTTTGCCGCGCTGAAGGTCGGGGGGCGGCAGCTGATCCATCTGGGTCAGGCGCTGGTTCTCGCCGGAATCGCCGTAACCCTTCTGCCGGGGTTCTTTACGCCGGCGGGTCTATTCCTCACCGGACTGGGGCTCGCGCCGATCTACCCCAGCTTGGTTCACGATACCCCGGCAAACTTTGGCAGGGAGCACTCCCAAGCGATGATCGGGTTCCAAATGGCGTTCGCCTACGCCGGCGCCACCTGTATGCCGCCGCTGTTCGGCCTGCTTGGCGCGAAGGTCACCTATGGGCTGCTTCCCGTCTTCCTCGCCGCGCTGCTTGCGATGATGGTACTGATGGTGGTGAGGCTGTATCAGAAAACCGGAAAGCAAAGGTCTGAATAATCTGGCTGACACGGCGAAAGCCCCCTGTCGGGGACGTTTCGCGGCAGCTTCGCGCTCTTGACCCTCACTCCGCGCGGCGGGTAACATCTTGCAGCGCGCTAAACGCCAAGTAGGCGAGGACAGCGCCGACCAACGGACCCACGATGAAAACCCAAAGCTGCGCGAGAGCATCCGCGCCGGCGAAGAGAGCGGGGCCAATGCTGCGTGCCGGGTTGACCGAGGTGCCGGTGAGGGGAATCCCGATGATATGGACAAAGGTGAGGGTGAAACCGATAACGATCCCCGCGATGTTCTTTTTGCCGGCGTCCGAGGTGACGCCCAAGATCGTAAAGACAAAGATGAAGGTCAGGACGATCTCCGCCGTGAGGCCGCCCGCGACGCCGATCCCGCTGTACTCGTACCCGTTCGAGCCAAGACCGCCGGTGAGGTCGTCGCCATACGCGATCGATAGGTAGTTGAGCAGGGCGGAGCCGAGGATAGCGCCGGCAACCTGCGCGACAACATAGCAGGCGAAGTCGAGAGCGCTCATCTTCTTATTGAGGAAAACCGCCAGAGAAACCGCCGGATTGATATGGCAGCCCGAGATGTTCCCGATGACATACGCCGCCGCGATGATCGCGAGGCCAAACGCGACCGCGACCGCAAGGTGACCG
>JAISVO010000042.1 GCA_031271525.1 Oscillospiraceae bacterium | reverse complement strand
AAAGATTTTTTTCGTTTTTTTGAATCCAGTTATACACATTGGCCTTGCTCATGTGCAAAACCTTTCCTATGCCGCGACCGCTTACGCCTGAATAGTACATTTTGAGCGCTAGCGTCCTTGGCGATGGGTCGTTGAGCGTACGTTCAGTTGGCTCAACCACTCTCGTCGCCTCAGTAAGCATTATGTGATCTCCGTGGATTCGGCTGATGCTGGCGTCATAATCTCGCTCTTCCATGCCTTACTTAGACGCTTGGGAATACAGGTTCTAAGTGGGATTATGAAAAGAAAGTATTTATGTGAAGAAAAGAAAACAAAGTCCGAATAATCAGGCTTGCTCACACGCTCTTTTAGGAATGCTTTTTCGCGTTCTATTTTACGATTCCTTATGTATCGTGAACCCCTTGCCTATGTCAAACACCATTTTTCGTAAAAAGCAAACAGCCAACATCAATGGATGGCATTCGGCGCGGCAAAGAAGCGCGGCGGGCTGGGTATCACCAGCGGTCCGCCTCGGTCAGCCAGCCCAAGCGGTCACGGAACCAATCCCGCAGATGCGCCACATAGGCGTCGTAGGTATGAAGGATCCTCGGCTGCGGCCAATCGTACCGGGAGAGGACGTCCCACCGGGCGTAGTTGTCCGCCGCCGCCGCGGAGTAGTACGTGTAGGCGGCGTCCAGATACCCGGTGACGGCTTCGGTGGCTTCGGGCAGTTTTTGTTCAAAGCGGTCCCGGACAAGCCTAGCGAACTCCGGGTCTTCCAGCAGGAGGTCGAACCAGAGATAATTCCGGGTCCAGAGGTCCTGTGGGTTTTCATTGTCCATCCAGTAGTTGGAGTTCCCGGAGGAGATATCGAAGTCCCAGACCGGGCCCATCCTCAGCAAGCCTCCGTCCTGCTCACTCTCTTTATAGAAGTAAACGCTCGCGTAGCCGTTAGAGTCCAGCGTCTTCATGATCTCCTCACAGAGATACCAGTCCACAAAGGAGCCAATATCGATGTAATCCGTATAGCTCCGGGTTTGGAAGCCGTTTATGTAATCCTCTTGCAGCGCGCCGAAGAAAACCGCCAAGTGGTTTTGGATATAGTCCTTCCGGTCGTTGTCCATGACATCCCCGTCCGGTTCCATGATCTCCACCCAAGTTTGGTCCTTTCCGGAGCGCGTTGGAACCGAGATTTGGATTTTGGAAATCTCCGGCGTCTCATATTCCGCGCGCCGATTGAACTGTAGCAGATACCCGATTTCAAACGGCTGCCTGTCCTCCTCCGCGTCGGTGATGTCCACCCGCTCCTTACTCTCCCGGATGTGCTCGCCCAGCAGATAGACGCCCGAATATACTCCGTCGATATAGAGGTGAACGCCCCTCATGCGGGGGGTGTATTCGATTTGGTCGAACACGCGGGACAGCTTGAAGCCGATTACCGGGCGAAGAAGGGATTTATCCGTAGGGTTCGCCAATAGGACCCAGTGCCGGTTTGCCGGCATGTCCAGCAGCGCTTGTTCGTCGGCGAACCGGAGCCGGTAGCTCTTTTTTGGCGAACCCAATGTGGAGTTGCCGCGCAGGTTTACCTCACCCTCGGCTCCGTCTACCGTCAGAAGGGGCGGCTCGGCGTCAAACACGGAGTTTTCCTTGCCTAGGGTCAGGGAAAAGGTGCTCCGCACCCGCATCTCTTTGTCAAACCCCGTCAACAGGTTTTCCTTCCCCGAGGGGTTACCCGAGTCCAGAAGGATCAACAGGGAGGGGAGCTTGGTATCGGTTGTTTCGCGGATATCCAGCGTATAGGTCTGCGTCTCCGCGCCGAAAGCTGCCGTGAGGATCGGGTTTCCGCCGAAGCCGGCCGTCGTGACGCCGCTCACCAAAGGCTTGCCGGCAAAAGTCAGCTCACCCATCGTCTTGAAGGTAGGGACCAGCGCCGATAAGTCGGTCCCCGAGGGCACGATCGCGTCGATTCGGCCGGTATCGCGGATTTGGCAGGCAATGTCGCCGGGTAAGGCCGGGTTATCCTTCCGAAGGAAGCTAAACGAAGCGATCAACGGCGTAAAGATCGGCTCCAGCGTAATATAATCTATCAGCGCGATCCGGAAGCCGCCGGCCATGGTCAAGACGTTTTCCCCTTCGTTCAACATCAGCTCCAGTGACTCGGACATCCATGAATTCCAGCGGTCGTATTGCTCGCCGGCATCCCCGGCTGTGTGCGGCAGAGTGAGTCCTTGCGTGACGCCCCCCATCTCCAATGTATAGTCCGCGTCGCCCGCTCCGCAGGCGTAACGGATGGTGAGCCGGTAATCCCCCGCTTGCGGCGCATCCGCCGTAAAGCTGATCGAAGACCCCTGTTGCAGTTGACAATATCCGCCGCCCGAGTAGCCGTCCGATTCCAGCGAAACCTCTCCCGTATGCGGGGCGTCCTCCGCTTCAAGCCGGAGCGGGGAGAGATCCCGTTCTGGGCTGGGCGTGTTTTCCGTGACGAAGGGTGACGGCGAGGGTTCGGGCGGCACAGTCTGCGGTTGTCCGCAGCCGCTAAGAAGCAGCGCGGCGCAGACGCTCACAGCAGCGGCGCGGCAAAGGTGTTTATCCATCAGGGCTTCTCCTTATGATTTGATTAGCCGATTGCGAAACCCGAAAAACGACAAAAAGGGAAATTAAAATCGCTAGAACCGTTGAGGCTCTAGCGATTCAAGTGAAGCCGAAGGACGGACTCAAACCGCCGGCCTAATGACTGCAAATTCAACTGCTCTATCATCCGCGCCGCTCCGGAGTGTGTTCGGCGAGGGGATACATTGGTTGTCATTGTAGCACACAGCCCTTCTTTTGTCAATTGGGCGGGAGAAAAATTCACACGGACGAGATGTAAATAAATTCTATCCGTCGCAAAATAACCATTGTCTTTTTGTTTCGTTGGGGTTATAATGGGTTGAAATGTAGTGACCGTGACAGCAACCGCCATTTACGGTACGCGGATGGCGAAACAGCTCTGTTTTTAAGGGAGGCGTATACCGCGATGGAACTCTCAATGAGCCTGAAGCAATTCCGCAGACTTTTGGATTTAGTGTATATCGGCAACTGGGTATTGAATTCCACACGCGGCGACGAGCGGATCACCGAGTTTGACGACGTCGAGGCGCTTGTCTTTGAAAAGTGCAAGTCGCTCGGCATGGCAAACCTCACCGAGCCGCTGGACGGCAGCGCCATCCCCTCCCGCGCCTTTGCCGAGGGCGGTATCCACGAGGCCATCATGGAATATGAGGACACCATCTTCTTCGAGATTCTGGCGGAGGAGCTGGCTCGGCGCGACATCGTCAACGAGGGCGGCACCGAGGAGGATACCGACCAGATCAACGAACGGATCGGCGCGTACATCGCCGAATTCGAGCGTAACGGCACCGATAACATTGTCTTGAATTTATAATCGGGAGGCTGAATTGTTGGATCCGCGAACCGAAAAACGCCGCCAATTCATCATCAACGCCGCCTATTGGGCAGTGATCCTTTCACTGCTCTATTTCTTTTTCGCCCATGTGGTAGGCTGGATCTTCCCCGTTCTGATCGGGCTTGCCGTGGCGCGTCTCCTCCAGACCCCGATCCGGTTCCTCTCGCGCAAAAGCAGAATTCCCCGCAAGGCGATCGCTTTCGTCTTGGTCCTCTTCTTCATCGCGGTGATCGGCACCCTCCTCTGGATCCTCGGGGTAAAGCTCTACGGCATGGCGTACGAACAGCTCAGCGCCCTGCAGGACTACTACAACGATTCAATCCTGCCGGCTCTCAAGCGGATTGAGAACTGGCTCGCCGAAAATCTGGGGGACATCTTCAGCGACCTAAACGCCGACGGCAACGGGAGCGACCTCCTCACTTGGCTGAGCGATTTCGTCCGCACCATGCCGAACGCCTTCGGCACCGTGTTCAACTGGACGGCGCGCGTGCCGGGATTCCTCCTGCACGTGATGTTCACCATCCTCTTCTCCCTCTTCGCGAGCGTCTACTACGACGACGTAATCGGGTTCGTCATGCGTCAGCTTCCCGAGAAGCGGCAGACGATGGTGCGGGATTCGCTGAGCGCGCTGAAACGCACGTTGGTCTCCTATTGCGGCGCGTATATCAAGCTGTCGGGGATCACCTTCTTAGAGCTTCTGGTCTTCCTCAGCATCCTGCGGGGCAGCTTCTCGATCATCCCGGCCCTCCTGATCGCCTTGGTGGACATCCTGCCGGTGCTTGGCAGCGGCACCGCGATGTTCCCTTGGGCGGTGGTTCACTTGATCACCGGGAACTACTATATGGCGATCGGGATCATGGTCGTCTACCTCGTCATCTTTGTCGTGCGGCAGATCGTCGAGCCGAAGATCGTCGGTGACCAGCTCGGGCTGAACCCGCTCCTGCTGATTGCCGCCATGTACCTCGGCTACCTCGCGATGGGGCTGCTCGGCATGATCATGCTCCCCATCGTCGTCACCATCATCGTCGATTTGCACCGGCAGGGGAAGATTCATGTGTTTAAGTAAATAGTTCTTGTCCGGCTTGGATACACTGTCCTTCATAAGCTTTTTGGAGGACGGTGCGCCATGCCGGACGAGCAATTCAAGCCGAGCGAGAGCGAGGTACAGAGCGGCATACTGGAGATGGGCTCGGTGACGGTCCGAGGACCGAAAGCCGCGATCCACTGCCTGACCATAATCGGGCAGATCGAGGGTCATCAGCTTCTGCCGCAGAACGCCAAGACGACGAAGTACGAGCATGTCTTGCCGCAGCTCGCGGCGATTGAGGAGTCGCCCGACATCCAAGGGCTGTTGATCCTCTTAAATACGGTGGGCGGCGACATTGAGGCGGGGCTTGCCATTGCCGAGCTGATCCGGGGGCTTTCGACGCCGTCGGTGTCGTTGGTACTGGGCGGCGGGCATTCGATCGGGGTTCCGATGGCGGTCGCCGCGCGGGTGTCGATGATCGCGCCCTCCGCCGCGATGACGATCCATCCGGTGCGGATGAACGGCACCGTATTGGGTGTCGCGCAGACGTTTACCTATTTGCGGAAGGTTCAGGAGCGGATTGTGCGGTTTGTCGCGCAGAACAGCAAAGTGCGCGAGGAAGACTACCTCGCGCTGATGCACCGAAACGATGAGCTTGCGGGTGATATGGGTAGCGTGATCCACGGCGCGGAAGCGGTGGAGCTTGGCTTGATCGACCGCCTCGGTACCTTATCCGAAGCGCTCGCCGAGCTGCACCGGATGATTGAGGCGGGGAGCCCCGCGTAAAGCCCAGACTGCGCTGTTGCCGCAAATATTGAATGCTTCCGCGACGCCGTCGGCGAACAAAGCCCTTAGCTGTCCTCGCTCACCCCGATCGCGTCCAGCACGGTTCCGTCCTCATCGGACAGGATCAACGTCTCGCCCACCCGGAGGGCGAATCCCATTTGAATCTTCAGCAGTTCCCGGGCGTCCCGCCCGCCTTTTCCGGCAAGCGACAAGATGCCGCCGGGAGCAACCGACGCCTCGGGCAGCGCCCAGCGCTTGAGGTTATCCGGATCGTCGCTCAAGTACAGCCCGACGGTGCTTGCCGTCTTCTCGCTGAGGTTCACCAGCTCGCAGCCATTCCGCTCGCTTCCGGCGGTCGCTTCGGCGAACGCCAGCGGCGGGTACGCCTTTTTGGTCACAAGCTCCAGCGAGACGGTTCCGTTCCGGCTGTCGGCGTAACCGACCGGAAGGAGCGGCGTATAAATCTCCTCCCCGTTCAGGACCCAGTGGCTGAACACCTCGAACTTCCCAAGGGTGGGACTGACCGGAACGGTCAATTCGGTAAAATACCGGGAGGAGAACACTTCCTCGCCTCCGCTGTTCACAGACAGGGTATACATCGCGCCGCCGTAGCCGAAATACCCCTTCAAAAAGCCGAAGACATACTCCGACCGCCGCTCGGCGAAGGCGGCCATTTCTGTATGGTTTTGGGTCACCGACCCCAGCCCCACCCAGTCGTCGTATTTACGGGCGTCAATCGCCCGGGCGATCTCCCCCCCGGCTTCGTCCATCAGGGCGCCGACCGCTCTCTCCACCGTCTCGGCGGTGATCGTGTTTGCCAGCATATCGCAGAGGATGACGGAAAATTTTTCCGCCATATCGGGGCGTTTCAAGAGATTCGCCAGCAGCTCGGACTTCCGGCCCCCCGCCAAGACCTCGTCGAAGTCGGGTTTTCGGTAGTTGTCGCCGTACAACCCCAGCACCCAGTCCATGTCGTACAGTATGTACCGCCAGCGGCCGTCCAGTTCGGGCGCAAGCCCCTCGGTCTGTTCGCCGGTATACCGCCACCGCTCCATGTTGTTGCCCGGCCAGTCGTTGTTACCCATGATCAGCTCAAAGGCGTAGTAGCGGAGCATATTGTCAACATCCACAAGGGCTTCGAATTCGGCGAAGGTATCCTCGTCCCGCAGATCCTTCCAAGCGTAGCCATACAAATCCCGGAGGGCTTCCTCCGCCCCGGTGTCGTCGGTGACGTACCACTGCTCGCCGTTCCCGACAATTTGGAAGGAACGCTCGGGCGCGTCGTAAACATCCTCCAAGTATTGCTCGTTGATGTTCACCATCGCCCAGGCAAAGCCGTAATACTCCCCGTTGAGGAAGACCGCCGCGCCCCGCACGGGGGCCGCTTCCAAGAACCCGCTTTCTCGGGCCAGAAGGGATGCCGCCTCGTTCCGGAGCATCCCGAAACTCCGGTCATTGGCCCCGTTTCGCAGGATGATCTCGTCGTACTCCATGAGACTGCTCCCATAAGCGTCCTGAACCGCGTCGTCGGGAAAGAAGTCGTAGTGGAACTTCCCCTCGCTCGGCTCGTATTCCTTCCGGGCGATTAAGCGGAGGGATTTTTGGCTGGAGTCCCGGGACCAAGCGCCGCTGACCCGCACCCCGGCGGCCTGCGCCAGCGCGCGGTCCCCGTCCGGCTCGAATACTTCGACATAGACCGGACGCTCGCCCTCCATCCCGCGCCAGTTGTAATTTGCCGGGTCGGGCGGTTCGATGACGTCGTTCGGGTTCGCCGCGATGTAATCGTCCCGGGTCTTCCCCGCCACCAAAATCCCCGTCTCGTAGTCGTAGAGGTGCGCCGGGTCGGTGGATAGGGAGAAGACCAGCGTGTCAAAGCCGAAATCGCGTCCGATGAAATAGGTGTGCGCCAGAGGGCGCGTCTCGTCGCTTCCCGCCACGGCGATCGCCTTCAGCGGGACGACATTGCCGCCTTGCAGGGGGAGGAACCGGAGCGGCGCGGTATATTTTTGAGAATCCCTTGTCGGGGACGAGCCGTCTATGGTATAATAAATGTCGGCGTCCGGAATGCTCGCTATGATCTCCACCGATACCGAGGAGCGGAAGAAGTGTCCCGGCTCGGAAAAGCTGATCCGAAGCTTCGGCGGCGCTTCCTCTCCTTCCGAAGGGGATACTGCGGGCGGCAGCGGCACCGTCTCGGCCGGAACGGCGTTGAGCAGAAGGACAGAGCCAAGAAGGACCGTCAGGATCAACATCGCGGAGGCGATTTTTTTCATACCCATCCCGCTTTACATGATTTTTAGGTGGCTTATACACAGATTTTACATGAGGAGTGTAACAATGCGTTACCGTCACGAGCTTAAATTCCTGCTCAGCGCCCGGACCGCCGAGCTGCTCCGTGCCCGGGCCAAGGCGGCAATGCGTCCGGATACCCACTCGGGCGGGACCTACGAAGTCTGCAACGTCTACTTCGACGACCGGAGGGACAGCTTCTATCAAGAGAAGGCGCTGGGGTCATTTCAAAGGGATAAGCTCCGCCTTCGCTGGTACAATGGGGATATGTCTTTCCTCCGGCTGGAACGGAAGCATAAAGACGGGGACCTCTCCTATAAGGATACCACCCCTTTGACCCGGGCGCAAGCGGAATCTATGCTGAACGGCGATTTTTCTTTCATCGGCGAAGGGTCGCCGGCCCTTCTGCAAACGGTGGCGATGATCCACCGGCTAAGGGGTCTCCGTCCGGCGGCGGTCTTCGCCTATCGCCGGGAGGCGTTTATCTCGGGGAGTGTCCGCCTGACCTTCGACGGGCATCCGTACCCCCTCGGGTCGGAGCCGCGTTCCGATGGGTTCGCCTACCCCGGGATCGCCGACGGCTACCGCCGTCTGTTGGAGGTCAAGTATCACGAGTTCCTCCCGGAACATCTGGGAAAATTGTTACGCGGCCTCTCTCTGGCGCGGTCGGAGATGTCAAAATATTGTCTTGTCCGGGAAAGGGGACTGCACATCTATGAGCCGTCTGCTCGAATTGCTGCGGGAAACGCCGCAGGTTGAAAGCCTAAGTTCGGAACACATCCTGTTTACCCTTTCGGTCGCGGCTGTCTGCGGCTTGATCATCTATCTGGTTTACCGGTTCTTTGGCAGGAGCGTCCTGTACAGCGCCGGGTTCAACCTCCTCAACGTCATGGTATGTCTTGTGACGGCGTTTATCATCCTCACCATCGGGGCGAACTTGGTCCTCTCCCTCGGCATGGTGGGCGCGCTGAGCATCGTGCGCTTCCGTGCCGCGATCAAAGACCCGCTCGATGTCGGGTTCTTGTTTTGGGCGGTCGCCGCGGGACTCACCGCCGGCGCGCGGCTCTATCTGGTCGCGTTGGTGAGCACCGCCTTTATCGCGGCGGTATTCATCCTGTTCACCCTTCTGCGGCTGGAGCGGCGGACCTTCCTCCTGATCGTCCGCTACGGCGCCGAGGCGGAGGACGACGTAACCGAGCGGCTCCGCCGGATCGGGCACAAGCTTAAGAACAAAACGGTCGAGCTGACCCACTCCGAGATCACCGCCGAGGTGCGGGTGCGCCGGGGAGACGCTTCCTTCGTCACAGGCTTCCGGGAAGTCGCCGGGGTGACCAGCGCCGTCCTGATGGAATACAGCGGGGAATAACGTCACAGAGGCGGTGCCTCCCCCGGATTAACCGGATTCAGTCGGCTCTCGTTCTCCGAAAACAGCTCACTCAGCGCGCGCAGGGCGGCGAGGGACGCGTCGCTGTGGGGGAGGGAGAGCACAAGCACCGACGGTTCGGTGGTCTTCACTAAGAGGGGGCGGACGCTCTCCACAATATCCGCCGTTTCGGCGTCCGGCCCGAAGGACTGTGTCGCGCCCCAAAAGCGATACCCCTGCGAGTCGTCGGGGGCGTTTGCCGTTCGGATCAGGCAGGTT
>JAISVO010000021.1 GCA_031271525.1 Oscillospiraceae bacterium | reverse complement strand
TGACGTTCGGCATGATGATCGTCCAGAAGACCCGCACCTCGCCCGCGCCGTCCATCCGCGCCGATTCGATTAACGAGTCGGGGATCTGTTCCATGAACTGCTTCATGAGGTAGAGGCCCAGCCCATAGCCCCACGCCGGAAGGATCAGCGCCCAATAGCTGTTGTTGATGTGGAGGTAGCTCACAATCACGTAGTTCGGGATCATCGTGACCTGATAGGTAAACATGATCGAGAATATGACAAGGGTAAACAGGAGGTTCCGCCCGGGGAACTTATGCTTTGCCAGAGGATAGGCGGCAAAGGACGCCACGATGACATGCCCGACAGTGCCGCACCCGGTGATGATGATCGTGTTGAAGATGTAACGGGAGAACGGCACCCACGAGTCGCTCATCAGGACGAAGAGGTCGGTGAAGTTTTCTAAGGTGGGGTTCCGTACGAAGATTTCGGGCGGATACTGAAAGATTTCGTCCAACGGTTTGAGGGAGTTGTTGATAATCATCACCAGAGGGACCACCATGAAGACGCCGCAGATACCCATGAAGACGAACAGCATGACGTTCCCCGCCCGGGAGCGGTTGAGCTTTCTCTTCCGGCGGAAGAGACGCTCCCGCAGGGTCTCCTTCTCCGAGAAGACGGGGCGGACCTTGCTCTTGACCATCGCTCTACTCACCCACCTTTCGAAGAAGCCTCTGCACCAACCGGTTGGTACCGACCATCATAATGAACAGCAGCGTCGCGATGGCGGACGCGTAACCCATCTCGAACCGCACCCCGCCATAGTCGGAGAGGTGGGTGACGATCGTCGCCCCGGCGTACCCCACCGAAGGGTTGCCGGCGAGCTGGAGCGAGATGTCCGCGACGGCGAACGCCCCGGTGATTTGCATCACGGCGCCAAACATCAGCTGCGGGCGCATCGCGGGGAGGGTGACAAACCAAAGCTCCTGCCAGCGGTTTTTGATCCCGTCGATGGCGGCTGCCTCATAGAGGGATTTGTCGATCGTCTGAAGCCCCGCGATGAAGGCGAGGAAACCGGTTCCGAGGCTCAGCCAGAGCTGCACGACGATCAGGACAGGCATGACGTATTTCGCGGTCTGCATCCAGAGGATCGGCTCTTGGATCAGGTCCCACTGGAGAAGGGAACCGTTCAGGTAGCCGTAGCGGTCGCCGGTCAGGATGATGTTCCAGATCATATACGCCTGCCCCGAGATCGACGGAGCGTAGAAGACAAGGGTGAGGAAGGCGCGGAGTTTTCCTTTGAACTCATTGATAATCCACGCGAACAGAAGACAGAGGAAATAGCTGATCGGTCCGGTGATGACCGCAAAGATCAGGGTGTTTTTCAACGCGAGGACGAAGATGTCATCCTCCAGCAAAAGCTTTAGGTAGTTTTCCCAGCCGATCCATTGGGGCGCTTCCAGCATGTTGAAGTAGGTCAGCGAAATGAACATAGAGGAGAGGACGGGAAGGATTGTGAAGAGGGTGAAGAGGAGGAAATACGGCGCGATCATCAGGTAGGAGATCCGGCTTCTCGCCATTTGCGTCCCGACGAAGGGTTTCTGCATATCCTTCTGTTTTGTCATAACGGCTTACTCGCCTCCCGTCTCGCCCTCAAAGAGGGGCAGTCCGAACTCAGTACGCTTGAAGTCGATCTCGTCGTTGATGAGAATCACCTTATCGGTCAGCGCTTCCCGGGGGAACTCAAAGACATCCTCGGCGGCCCCGATTACAGAGATCCCGGTCACAACGGCGTAGAAGGCGTTGTTGACGTTCCGGTAGGTGAAGTAGCCGCCCGGCACCTGCGGGATCCCCTTCACATGGGTAAACTGCTCGTTTAAGGCTTGGTAGTCCGCGATCGGCCAAGGAAGCTGCGCGAACGCCTCGATATTCGCCGACGGGTGGCGCGCCGCGGCGCCCATCAGGCTCTCCATCTCCCGCCCGTAGAGTGTCTGAGTCTCCGCCTCGGTCCACCACTTGATGAATTCCCAAGAGTTTGCGGCGGAGTTGTTAGACCGCATGATGACGCATCCCGAGCCGAAGGAACCGACCGAGCGGTTCAGCGACCCGTCCTCCCGCACCGTCGCCGGCACGGGCGCGAAACCCCACAGCCCCTTGATGTCGGGCGCCGAAACCTGCAAGGTGTTGTAGAAGGAGAAGTCATTGATGATCAGCGGGGTCTCGCCGGTACGGAAGCGTTCCTCGACGCTTGTGAACTTATCCAGCTTATAGTCGGTGAAGAATTCGGTGTACTTCTTGAAGGCGTTGATACCCTCGTCGCTGTCCAGCGCCGAGCGGGTGGCGTCCTCGTTGTAATACTTCCCGCCGTTTTGGTAGAGGATCATCGAGAAAATCCACTCGCTGGGGATCATCCCAAGCTCCATCATGTTGTTCGCGAGCACCGCCATCGTGGTCTTCATCTCATCCCACGTATCCGGGACGGTGAGCGAAAGCTCCTTGAGGATGTCCTTCCGGTAGAACATCATCGGGAAGGTCTGCGTCTCGGGCAGGGCGTACACCGCGCCGTCATAGGTGAACGCCTCCATCACACTGGGCCGGAACCGCTGCAGCACTTCGTTCAGGTCCGGGAATTGCGTCAGGTCCTGCACGGCGTTCCGAAGCCCATAGTTCATCGGCAGGTCGTTTGCGACTTGGATCGCGACGTCAGGCCCTTGGCCGGCCAGCGTCGCTTGGAGGAGAGTGCCCATATCCACCAGCATGGCGTTGACGCCGATCCCGGTGTTCCGGGTGAAGGTCTCGTCGATTAAGTTCTTGATGACGTTCGCTTGATCACGTCCGGACCCGATCCACAGCGTGATCGCTTCGGTGTCCCCCTCCGAGACGTTCCCCACTTGGTTATAGTCGATGACGAAGGAGTAGAAGAGCCGGGAAATCTCGTACCAGATCCCCGCGAAAATGTTGTCGTTCGCGGCCTTCATCGTCTCGCCGGGGGTATGGAAGGTGATGGTATCCAAGCGGAGGGGCTGGTCGATCGCCTGTGTCAGCCAGGTACCGCACGCCCGGATATTGATCCGGAAGGAGGCGACGGTGCGTGAGAACCGTTCCGGGTCCTCGATCAGCTCATTGAGCTGGGTGATCATCGTCTTCAGAACCCGTTCCCGGTCGCTCCGGCGTCCCGCGAGCCGCTGCAGCTCACTGATCGACCAGTCGAGGCTGTCCCGGACCGCGGTCAGTTCGCCCCGCAGTTCGGGGAGGCTGTAAACCACCTGATAGTCGCGGTTCCGGTCGGGCGCGACGCCGGTCAGGCGGATGACTTTACGGTAGATGCGGTTGAGCTCGGAGACGACGTCTCGCACCGTGCTGATGATCTCGGAGAAGGAACCGAGCACCGCCTCCAAACGGATGGTATGCGTCCCCGCCTCAAGGTAGATTTTATAGGGAGCCTCGTCCGCGCCGACCAGCTTGACCATGTCCCAGCTCTGCCGGTAGGTGAACCCGTACTCCGAGAACTCGGCGAAGGGCACCTTACCGTCGATGAAAATCTTTCTGGATACATATATCCCGCGCGAAAAGTTCTGGAGAACGTGGGTAGACAACTCGTAGAGCCCGCTCTCCGGCGCTTGGAACTCCCACTCGATCCACTGTCCCGCCATACGCCACGAGAAGCCGCCGATGGCGTTGTTCAGCAACAGCTTGGCGCTGGATGGGGTGACGGTGGGCGACGATTGGTCTTGATCGGGATAGAGCATTTGGGAGGAGGTTTTGTCCGCGTTCTGCCCCTGAATGACAATCTGGGTGCCGGGGGCAACGTCCTTCGCGCCGGACGCGATCCACTCCGCGAGTGTCTCCTCATAGCTCTTGAGCGGCTCGGTGTTTTTCAGGGTGAGCTTCCGGAGGATCATCGGCTCCCGAAGGGACAGCAGGGTGATCACATGCTCGCCCTCGCTGAGGTAGAGGGAGAGCCGGTCGGTGATGTAGCCGTCGCTGTCGTACAGGTAGGCGTCCATCCATTCGGGGATTTCGACCATTTTAGGTTTCAAATCGTTACCTTGGTTATCCTGTGACCAAACCGGCTCGGGTAACCCCGCCTTCGCGGCGGCATCTGCCACATCGTTGGTCCATACCCGCGCGAACTCGATGGTCGACAGTTCCCGAAAGGGCAGCTCGCCGTCAAGGAAGACGGAGCGCTGGATCTCGGAGCTTTTGCCCTCGACGGGGTAGTAGAGGAGGGACAGGTCGTAAAGCCCTGCCTCTTCGACGACGACCCGGTATTCGATTACGGCGTCCTCCCCGGTCAGGACGCTGTCTCCGTCCTGCCCCTCAAAGCCGGCGTACACCTCGGCTTCCGCCTCGGCCCCGCCTTCCTCATACCGCGCGTAACCGGCGGCGTCTATCTCGATGACGGCATCCGGACGGTTCTGTGGCTGAGACTGTATGTAGTCCCGGTAGGTCGGGATGTTCTCGTCAACCGAGTATCCCTCCAGAATATCGTCGAAGTCGCCCCGCGACTTCTCCCCGGCAGAATACCCGTACGCCGGGGTCAGCGAGCTAAGCAGAACCAGCGCTGTGAAAACAGCAAGCGCACACTTCGCGCCCCGTTTTCGGACCATTTACAATCCCCTCCATCAACCCTGCCGCCGCCGGCAGCCTTTGCTTTTCGGCAGTTTGCCGAAGATGTGTGTTTGTAACACAAGAATTTTAATACAAAATTCACAAAAAGTCAATAGTTTTTTACCAACTCTTTACCAGCCCCTTTTTGTTGCATGTTACCCCCGATCTATGCTATACTGTGGGGGTTGCCGCCGGTCGGCGTACAAATTACTGTAGGAAGGTCGTTAGGTACAGTGAAACCCTTGAAAATTCGAGCGTTTTTTCTCCTGCTCAGCGCGGCGCTCATCCTACTCTCCGCCTGCTCCGCGAAACCCTCTCCCGGCGAAGCCGTCCGGATCGGCGCGCTGAAAGGCGCGACGACGATCGGGATGGTCAAGTACATTGAGGATGCCGCTTCCGTCGTTGATTTCTCCGTCGTCACCGCCGACGAGATCGTCCCGATGATCGTCAAAGGGGACGTCGATGTGGCGGCCGTTCCGGTCAACCTCGCGGCGACCCTCTACAAAAATACCGGCGGCGGGATCAAGGTTCTCGCAATCAATACTCTGGGGCTAACCTACATCGTAGAGACGGGCGACACGGTCAAGACGGTGTCCGACTTGCGGGGCAAGACGGTCTACGCCACCGGGAAGGGAACGGTACCCGAGTTTTCCCTTCGTCGGATCCTGAAGAAAAACGGACTCGATCCGGATACCGACCTCACTCTGGAATTCAAAAGCGAACCCGCGGAAGTCGTAGCCCACCTCAAGTTAAACGGCGGGATCGCCATGCTCCCCCAGCCCTTCGTCACCACGGCGGAAGACGCCGTGCCCAATCTCCGCGCGGCGCTCGACCTCACCGAGGAGTGGGGGGACGACACAGGGTCCCTCGTCATCGGGGTCTTAGTCGCCCGGGTCGATTTCCTCGCTCGGGAGGACGATGTCAAGGCCGTGCTGGACGGCTGCCGCGAATCGGCGGCATGGGTCAATGAAAATCCTTCGGACGCCGCCCCGCTGGTGGAGAAAGCAGGGATTGTCCCGGCGGCGATTGCCGAGCGGGCTATCCCCAAGTGTCACCTCACTTTCATCGAGGGGGATGAGATGAGGGAACTCCTCGCGCCCTTCCTCGGGGTACTTTTTGAGGAGTCGCCCGCCTCGGTAGGCGGTTCCCTCCCGGACGACGGCTTCTACTATGCGGGGTAAGAAAATCCCCAAAAAGCTGATCCTGCCCCTCTGCGCCCTCTTCTGGCTGCTCGTCTGGCAGTTTGCCAGTATGCGGATCGGGGAGGAGATCCTGCTGGTATCCCCTCTCGCGGCGGGGGCGCGGTTCATTGAGCTGATCGCCGCGCCCGTTTTCTGGCTGACCGCCGGATTCTCCCTGACCCGGATCATGGGCGGATTCCTCATCGCCCTTGCCGTGGGAGGGGGACTCGCGGCGCTCGCCTATCGTTTCGGGGCGGTGACCCACCTGCTCTCCCCGCTGTTTAGCGCCGTTAAATCAGTACCGGTCGCCTCCTATACCATACTATGCTTGATTTTTTTGAATACCGGCAGTCTGGCGCTGATGATCGCCTTTTTAATGACGCTGCCGATTGTCTACGAAACCCTGCTGGAGGGGCTGCGCCAAACCGACAAGAGACTGCTGGAGATGGCGAAAATTTTCCGGATTTCCCGCTTATGCCGCCTTCGGTACATTTATGCCGCCCAGATTCTCCCCTACCTCACCTCGGTGATCGGCGTCGGGGTGGGGATTGCGTGGAAATCCGGCGTCGCCGCGGAGGTGATCGGGTTGCCGCGCGGCGCTATAGGCACCCGTCTGTACGAGGCGAAGATCACGCTCGATATGCGGAGCCTGTTCGCGTGGACGGTTGCCGTCATGCTCCTCTGCTATCTGTTGGAGAAGCTGATCCGTCTGCTGGTCAAACGCGCAGCCCGCGTTCTGGAGAGGGGATGATCGGAAGTTGAATGATATTGTACTAGCCAACATAGACAAGTCTTTCGGGGACAAACGGGTACTGACAGGGGTGACCCACACCTTTGCCGCCGGAGGGGTGCACGGCGTGATGGGGCCGTCCGGCTGCGGAAAGACAACCCTTCTAAACATCCTCCTCGGTCTGCTCCCACCCGATGCCGGAACCGTAGCCGGGGTCAACCCGAATGCGCTCGGCGCCGTATTTCAGGAGGACCGCCTCTGCGAACGGGCGAGCGTCGGAGCGAATATCCGGATGGCGGCGCCGGCGTTTCGGGAGGACGGCGCTCTCCGTCCGCTGCTAGCCGAGATGGGCTTGGAGGCGAAGACGCCCGTTTTTGAGCTGTCCGGCGGGATGAAGCGGCGGGTCGCCCTCCTGCGGGCTCTCGCCGCCCCCTCCGAGCTGATCATCATGGACGAGCCGTTCACCGGGCTAGACGAAGGGCTGAAGCAGACCGCCGCCGCCTGTATTCGCCGCCGCCAAGGGGGACGCACCCTGATTGTGGTGACCCATAGCAAGAACGACCTGTCGCTGCTCGGCGGTTCGCTGTCGCTGTCATTGCCGGGGTGCTTTACAACAGGATAAGTATTGGGTATAATAGGGGGCAGGAAAGTGAGGAGCATATGATTCAATTTGAAGAATATAAACAGAAACTGCTGGCACTGGAACCGCGTTTGGAAGAGCTTGCGCGGGGGTTGGGACTTTCCGCGATGAAAGAGGAGCTTTCGAGGCTGGTTGCGGAATCGGAGGAAGAGGGTTACTGGAACGATTTGGCCCGTTCCCAAGAGGCGCAGAAGACGATCCGGCGCTTAGAAAACGTCATCGGGCGGCATAAAACCCTCTGTGACACAAAGGACGACCTGCTGACCCTCTGCGAAATGGCGCTGGAAGAAAACGACGACGGCTCCCTCCTCCCCGAGGTGGAGAGCGGCTACGCCGCACTGGAGGAAAAAATATCAAACGAACGGCTGTCCACCCTGCTGAAGGGACGGTATGACAACTCGGCAGCGATTGTGTCCCTGCACGCCGGGGCGGGCGGCACCGAGGCGCAGGACTGGGTGCAGATGCTGGTCCGGATGTACACGCGGTATGCCGAACGCCACGGCTTCAGCTGCAAGACGCTGGACTTCTTAGACGGCGACGAGGCCGGGTTAAAGAGCGCCGAGCTGCTGGTGGAGGGCGACAATGCCTACGGCTTCTTGAAAGGGGAACACGGGGTCCACCGCTTGGTGCGTATCTCCCCCTTCGATTCGTCCGGGCGGCGGCACACGTCGTTCGCGGCGGCGGAGGTGCAGCCGGATATGGAGCTGGACGGCGAGATCGAGATCCGGGACGAGGACCTGAAGGTAGATACCTACCGTTCGGGAGGCGCGGGAGGTCAGCATGTCAACAAAACCGAGAGTGCGATCCGGATACAGCATATCCCCACCGGGATCGTCGTCGCCTGCCAGAATGAGCGTAGCCAGCATCAGAACCGGGATGTCGCGATGCGGATGCTCCGGGCTAAGCTGCTAAAGCTCAAGGAAGAGGCGTTTGAGAACGAGATGGCGGGGATCAAGGGCGTTCAGCGGGCAATCGAGTGGGGCAGCCAGATCCGTTCGTATGTCTTCATGCCGTACACACTGGCAAAAGACCACCGTACGGGCTACGAGGACGGCAATATAACGGCTGTAATGGACGGAAAACTGGACGGCTTCGTCTCGGCGTACCTCACCAGTTTGGCGACGGGTCAATGGGCGGTAAAATAACCCGATTCTTCTCGGAAAAACTCCCGCGTGACTCGCGGGAGCGTTTTCATGCGCTCGATTCGCTTGGGTTTACGCCGGTTTTCACCCTGCGCCAAGAGCACGGGGACACCGTCGTCCGTCTGCGGAAGCCCTATAGGTTCCCGGGGATAGACGCGTTGATTGCGAGCCAGCCCCGCGGCGATTCGGTAGTCACAGACCAGCCGGGACTGTATGTCGGGGTTAAAACCGCTGACTGCGTGCCGATCCTGCTATGGGACGAAGAGGCGGGGGTGGTCGCGGCGGCGCACGCCGGCTGGCGGGGCACCGCGAAAAACATCGCCGGGAAAACCATTGCCATCATGCGAGACGAGTTTGGGGCGAAAAATATCTCGGCGGCGATCGGCCCCTGTATCTGCGCCCACTGCTTCGAGACGGATGAAGACGTTCCGGACGTAATGCCCCCCGAGGCGTTCGACTTTATCACGGGAATATCCCCCGGGCGGTTCACGGTGGATCTGCCCGGGATCAACGCCGCCCTGCTGCGGCAGGCCGGCGTCGCCGGCGTCGCGTTGCCTCCGGCCTGCACCGCGTGCAACCCGGAGGTGTATTGGTCCCACCGTAAACACAAAAACGACCGAGGGCTGCAAGTAAGCCTCATAGGGATATCATGAAGGTTTTGAGGAGATTACCTCTTTTTGATAAAACAGTTCTTAGGCTGCCGGAAGCAATAGCGCTGATCTTCTGTCTGCTGCTCTTATCAGGTTGCTCACAGCTTTTTCCGTATGACTACCCGGAAGCCGCGCTGCCTTCGCCTTCTCCGATCCCGTCGCAGCAGCCCATCGTGCTGCCCAGTCCCGCTCCGCAGACGCACATGTTTGGGATCGCTTACTCCAAGGTGAGCCGGTTTGCGCCGCTGACCGACAATCTGCGGTACAACGATCAGGTGGCGCGGCTCTGTTACGAGGGACTGTTCGAGCTTGACGAAACGTTCACCCCGGTGCCGCTTCTGTGCGCCGGAATGGAGACGGACGACCATAGAACCTTCCGCTTCACCCTGCGGGAGGGGGTCACTTTCTATGACACAACCCCGCTGACCGCAGCCGATGTCGTCTACTCGATCGGGCAGGCGCGGACGGAGGGCGGACCCTACACCAAGCGTCTCTCGTGTATCGCGGGGGTGAGCGCTGAAAACGGCGTTGTCGTCGTCGAGATGACCGAACCTGTATGGAACGCCGCCGCGCTGTTCGACTTCCCGATTGTGAAGGAGAGTACGGCAGCCGTTGCGATCGGGACGGGTCCTTATCGGATCGTCTTCTCCTACAGCGGGGACTATTTATTGGCTTCGGGGGACTGGTGGCAGGGAAAACCTCTTTCAGTCAGCCGGATTGACTTAATACCGGCGGAGGATGCCGATACGCTGGTTTTTTCCTTCCAGTACGGCTATATCGCGATGCTCCAAACCGACCCGTGGGACACCTTTTCCCCCGTCATCAATTCGGGGTATGAGCAGGTCATGGTCCCGACTGGGCTGACCCAATTCATCGCGTTTAACCTCGACCGGGAACCGCTGAGCAATTTGGCGTTCCGCCGCGCCTTGGCCCTCGCGCTGGACCGGCAGGGGATGGTTGCCGAGATATATGGTCCGGACGCAACGGCGTCCGCCCTTCCGGTGCCGCCGTGGTCCGGCTTGTACACGGAACCGAACGCGTCCCGGTACCAATATAACCCCGAGGGAGCCGGCAGTTTGGCAACCCCGGGGACGGCGCTTACCATGATTGTCGGAGCGGAGAACGCCGCCCGAGTGCGGATGGCGGAGTATGCCGCCGAATCGTTCCGTGACGCCGGGTTTGACGTGACCGTCCGGACGCTTGGCTGGCGGGACTTTGAGGCCGCCGTGCGGGAGGGCGACTTCGACCTCTGTTACGCGGAGGCACAGCCGGCGCCGAACTACGATCCGAGGGAATTCCTGCTCCCGGGCGGCGCGTTCTATTTCTGTGAAACGGAGCTTCCGGCGGTGACGGAGGCCGCCGCCCAGCTGGTCGGCTCGGGCGACACAGGGCTGAACCGGCTATGGAACGCCGTGTATGACGATCTCCCGGTGCTGACCGTCTGCTTTCGGAAAGAGAAGTTTTTATCACAGAGAGGGCTGTTAAGCAATCAGACGCCAACCTTTGGAAACCCGTTCCATAACTTCGCCGACTGGACGGTTACGCGGGAAAGTTAATTGTGGTTTCCGTTTTGAGAAAGCGCGAGAAAAGGCGAGGAAAACCGCGTTCCAGTACGTTTGGAGGAGATGGCATAATTTTTTTGGTTTTTGCTCTTGACAAGACAGCGTGCGGTGTGCTTTAATAGGTGAGCAAAAAGTTTTGAAAGGGAGGCTCCTCCAATGGGCACCTACATGGCAAATCCCGAAACCGTTGAACGGAAATGGCACCTCCTCGACGCCGCCGGCGTGCCTCTGGGGCGCACCGCCGCCGAGGCCGCAGTTCTTCTGCGCGGTAAGCACAAGCCGGAATTCACCCCGCATGTTGATTCCGGAGACTTCGTCGTCGTTATCAACGCCGACAAGGCGGTTCTGACCGGGCGGAAGGCGGAACAGAAGTTTTACCGCCGCCACAGCGGTTTCGAGGGCGGTTTGAAAGAGATGAAATACCGCATCTTGATGGAAAAACGTCCCGAGCTCGCGATGGAGCTCGCGGTGAAGGGAATGATCCCCCGCACCACCCCCGGACGGAAGGCAATGACCCGTCTGAAGGTTTACACAGGCGCGGAGCATCCGCACGGTCCGCAGCAACCGGTTGTCCGGAAGATCGGAGGGAATGCGTAATGTATCAGCCGAAGAAAGCGTATTATTACGGTACGGGACGCCGGAAGTCCTCGGTAGCCCGTGTCCACCTCTTCCCGGGCGGCACCGGTTCGATCACCGTCAACAAGCGTGAGATCGACAACTATTTCGGTCTGGAGACCCTGAAAGCGATCACCCGTCAGCCGCTGGTCACCACCGCGACAATCGGCCGTGTGGACATAGAGGCGACGGTCGTCGGCGGCGGTGTCACCGGACAGGCGGGAGCCATCCGGCACGGTATCGCGCGCGCCCTGCTAAAGATGAACGAGGAGTTCCGTCCGGCGTTGAAGCAAGCCGGGTTCCTCACCCGTGACCCGCGTATGAAGGAGCGGAAGAAATACGGTCTCAAAGCGGCCCGCCGCGCTCCGCAGTTCTCGAAACGTTAGTCCCTTACAAGCTAAGCTATTCAAAATGGACAAGCCCATCAAGAGAAAAGGGCTTGTCCATTTTTTATCCCTATGGGGCGTTACCCCGTTTTCCAACGCTTTAGTCTCCCATATCCGAATAAAGTTCGACGCCGAACGCAACATCCGCAGCCCCGCGAGGGACTCGCAGCATCCGCATAAGCACGGCGATTTTCGTACTGTCAGAACAATCGCCCGGCGTCCCTTACTCCGCCGGGATTTCGGGCAGAGCCGCCGACGCGGTTGTGCCGGCCTCCGGCACGCCCAGCAGATACTTGGCAAAGGGGCTGTTCAGCGGCACGACCAAGGTCGAGCTGCCGCCAACCGTGGCACGGTAGGTCTCCAGCAGGTTGTAGAACTCAAAGAAATCGGGGTTCGCGCCGTACGCCTCATT
>JAISVO010000017.1 GCA_031271525.1 Oscillospiraceae bacterium | reverse complement strand
TAGGGAAATTCTGTGACCTTGACGGGATTCCTGTTGAAAGTCCCTATCAATGCTCGGACTTCGCCACAGCGTACATCAACTGGCTGACCTGCGGAGATCCCTACAATCTACGCAACTTCACCACACATCACGGCTATGAGTATTTCTACGAATCATACCCAAGTGGTTGGCTTCGTATCTCGAACTCCGCAACTTTTGTGCCTGAGAAGGGGGATATTCTCTGCTTTTCCAATGACAATGCCCCTCATTATTCCGGTCATGTTGCGATTGCTGATGACGGATGTACCCTCCAAGACGCGAAGGTAATACAGCAAAACGGCGGGGATCAGAGCAAGCCTGTGCATCGTGCCACAATCTACGGTTATGCCGGATATGGTACTTTTCTGGGGGTGATCCGCCCCAAATTTGACAACAGAGCTGTCCCCAGCAACCCCACCATGAGCCTTGACAGGGGAAACAGCCCGGTTTACACGGTCGGCGAAACGGTGGCGTTTACATACAGTGCGAACGATGCCAGAGATTACACCATTGGGATAGACCGGAACGGCGAGAGGATCCTCACCCAAGGGGTTCCGGCAGGCGGTTTTCTTTACAAGCCGGCGCAAGCCGGGACGTATTCAGCTTATGTCACGTGTTATAACGCGGTTGGGGGGATTGATTCCCCAAAGGTTCATTTTATGGTGGTCAATCCGGCGCAGACCTATGAAAAAGTCACTTGGAGCGTAAGCGGCCACCAATACCAAGTGATTGACGAAGCGTTGACATGGACGCAAGCTCAGCAGAAGGCGGCCAGTCTCGGCGGAACCCTCGCTACCGTCACTTCAGCTGCGGAATGGGAGTATATAGTCGGGCTGTTGAAGCCGACGCATAGACTCAATTATTGGCTCGGCGGGACGGACAGCGCGAACGAAGGCACTTGGGCTTGGGTGACGGGTGAACTGTGGACGTATTCAGCGTGGACCAGCGGGGAGCCAAACGGCGGGACAGCCGAGAACCGGTTGCATTTCTTTAAGAACGCTGACGGCGGCGCGGTTTGGAACGACGCAGGGAACGAGGAGAACGCAGACTTTGGCTATATTGTTGAGTGGGAACCGGCGGTATACCGCGTCAGCGGCACGGTAACCTCCTACAACCCCGGCAGCGCAACGAAAGTAACGCTTTGGCGGGACGACGGTACGAAGAACAGTTATAACATGGCGATAGACGGCGTTGGGAAAAGAACGTCTCCGTTTACGTTCCGAAACGTTACGCCGGGGACATATACCCTCACGGTTGAAAAGGACGCGCATACGAAATACACCATCAAAGACTTTACGGTGAGCGGCGATATTTTATTCGATGACCTGACCCTGCCCTGCGGCGACATCAACGGCGACAACCTAATCAACCAAGCAGACCTGAACGTCCTTTGGCTGCCGGGAAACTACAACAAAAGCGCCGAAGCGGCGGCAAACCCGCTCTGCGATCTGGACGGCGACGGCTTGATCAACCAAGCGGACCTCAACATCCTCTGGCTTCCGGGAAATTACAACAAAGGCGGCGTGACGGTCGGCTGACAGGCGGGCTGCGGTCCGTATCCGGCGGGTTTCCGTTATAATTACCGTGAAACGCGCATGCCGCCGCTCGGCTAAACGACATGGCAAGAAAATCTTGTCAATGGTTTTTTGTCTTGCGAAGCCGGCAGAATTTTGCTATACTTTGTCACGGCGGGGCGACCCGCACGGATCAATACGGAGGGTCCCACTGTATGAAATACTTCATCCTCGTGCCCGACGGCGGCGCGGATTGGCAGATACCGGAGCTTGGCGGAAAGACGCCGTTCGAGGCGGCGAAAATGGAAAACATCCAAATGCTCGCGAAGATCGGCGAAGTCGGGAATGTGCAGACCATCCCGGAGGGGGTCGATCCCGGGAGCGACGCCGCGAATCTCGCCATCTTGGGGTATGACCCGAAGACCTACCTCACCGGGCGCGCCCCGCTGGAAGCGGCCGCGATGGGGATCCCGATGCGGACCGGCGAGACCGCCTTCCGCGCAAGCCTTGTGACGCTGGAAGGGGACCGCGCCTACCCCGACAGGACCGTCAAGGACCACAGCGCGGGCGACATCGGAGACGAGGACGCGAAGGCCGCGATCACCTTGATCGACCGGGAGCTGGGAAGCGAGACGCTCCGCTTCTACCCCGGCGTCAGCTACCGCTGCCTCCTGATCGCGACCAAACTGGATACCGGCGAGAAGATCACCCCGCCCCACGACATCCTAGGGCGCCGGGTAGGCGACTACCTCCCGGAAAGCCCCGAGATACGCCGGATCATGGAACGGAGCGCCGAGGTCCTCAAAAACAGCGGCACGGCGGCGAACGCGCTCTGGATCTGGGGGCAGGGGAAAAAGCCGGCGCTGCCCAAACTCGCGGAGCGGTACGGCGTGACCGGGAGCATGGTGGCGGCGGTCAACCTGCTCAAAGGGATCGGGCGGTGCGCCGGGCTGGACTGCCCCAACGTCCCCGGCGCGACGGGTACGCTCCACACCGACTACCGCGCGAAAGCCGAAAGCGCCATATCCGCGTTCCGGACAGGCGCGGAGCTGGTATTCCTGCACGTGGAGGCCCCGGACGAGTGCTCCCACGCGGGGGACTTGGCCGGGAAACTGGAGTCCCTAGAAAAAATCGACCGCGAGGTTTTTTTGCCGGTGTACGGTTACCTAAAGCAATCCGGCGAACCGTACCGGATCCTCATCCTCCCCGATCACCGGACGCCGGCGGCGCTCCGCACCCACACCTCCGAACCGGTGCCCTTCCTGCTGTACGACAGCGAAAAAACGCCCGCCCCGCGCGGGGACAGGGCGTTCACCGAGGCATATGGCGCGCTTGGGGAGCCGGTACCCAGCGGCGAGGCGCTGGCGGCGCGGCTATTTGCGTAACGAACCCTCCTCCGGGACCTTGGTCATCTCCTCTTTAGTGCGGAAATACAGATCAATGATGTCCCGGGCGATCGGGGCGACGGTGGACCCCGACCCGCCCTTCTCCACCGCGACGGCGACCGCGATTTGCGGGTCGTCCGCCGGGGCGTAGGCGACGAATACGCCGTTGTTGGGGCGGCTGCCCACCTGCGCCGACCCGGTCTTCCCCGCGACCGGGATGGGAAAGTCCCGGAAGACCGCGTACGCCGTGCCGCCTTCTTTGGTCACCGAGCTCATCCCGAGCTGGAGCGCCGCGATGTTCTCCGGCTTCATCCCGAGCTGCAGGGCGACCTCCGGACGGGAGACATAATACTCGACCGTGTAGTCGCGGCTCAGCACCTCCTTGAGGAGGTGCGCTTTGTAGCGGGTGCCGCCGTTCGCGATTGTCGCCGCGTAGTTCGCGAGCTGGACCGGCGTGAACGCGTTGTTTTCCTGCCCGATCGCGGCCGACAGGGTGTTGCCGTCCCACCACTCGGTGCCGAGCGCCTCGGCGGTCTGGGGGTTTGCGACCCAGCCGAGGGTATCGCCCCGCTCCAGCTCGACGCCGGTGGGCAGCCCCAGCCCGAACCGGTTCGCCCACAGCCCGATCTGGCTGATCCCGGTGATCCGCCCCGACTCGAAGAAGTAATAGTTGCATGACACCTTCAGCGCGTCGCTTACGGATACATGGCCGTGGGAGCCGGTGCAGCTCGGCTGGGGGAAGGGGTAATAGGTGTATTTCACCCGGTCGTAGATCGTGGATTGCGGCGTCACCGTGCCGTTCTCCAGCGCCGCCGCCGCCGTCACCATCTTAAAGGTGGAGCCGGGGGCATAGGTGCCGTTGATCGCGCGGTTATAGAGCGGGTTGAGGGGGTTTGCCAGCAGCTCCGCGTAGTCCTCCAAAAAACTCGCCGCGCTGTAGGTCGGGTAGTTCGCGGCAGCCAGCAGTTCGCCGGTATGAGGGTCGATCACAACCGCCGCCGCCGCTTCGGCCTCCTGACCCCGCAAGGGCTTCCCGTTCGCGGCAAGGTTCGCGACCCCTTCCTCCAGCAGCCGCTCCAGCTCTTCCTGAAACCGTATATCTATCGTTAGGAATACTTGATTGCCCGCCTTGGGCGCGACCTCGGCGACCTCCATTACCCGGCCGTTGGGGTCGGTCACCTCGGTGCGGGACCCCGCCGTGCCGTGCAGCCACTTCTCAAACGCCCGCTCGGCCCCGTCGATCCCCACCTGCTCGTCAAGGCTGTAGCCGGGGTAGGCGGCGGCGTCCTGAATCGGGCCGATCCGCCCCAGAAGGGGGCCCGCCGCGTCGGTGTGGATCTCCCGCTCGGTCACCGCCGCGATGCTGATCCCGGGGGCTGTCTGCTCGCTCACCATCGCGATGAACTCCATCGGCACATCCTTCGCGAAAGTATAGGGGGGTACGTAGAGGAAGGGCTTTGTCACGTCGCCGGTCAGCTCGTCCCGCTCGACGGCCGCCGCCTGATACCGCAGGTCGACTTCGTACAGGACCCCGGCGATCAGCCGCGCTTGGTAGAGGGACAGGCCGTCCGCCAGCACGCCGTCTTTGCTCAGTCCGTACAGCCCGAAGAGGACGTCCATCAGCTCGGGCGCCGTCAGCCCGTCCTCAATGTCCCGCTTTTGGCGGTAGTGGGCAAGGTATTTTTCCTGCTCGGCCGTCATCTCGGTGTAGAGGAAGGGCGGGTTTGAAACCGGAAGGTTCCGCTGCTCGTAGGATACCCCGCACAGGTCCGCCGCCCGGATCAGGAGCCGTACCGTCTCCGCCTGCGCCCCGCCGTGAAAGAGCGCGGCGCGGTCGACGGTGACGGCGTAGGACAGGGTGTTGGTCACCAGCGGGCGACCGTAGCGGTCGAAGATTTCCCCCCGGGTCGCGGGGAGGATTACGGTACCGGTACTCGTCCGCACCGTCTGCGGCGTCTCCTCCGGCGTTCCCGAGAATTGCAGGGCGGCGAGCCGCACCCCCATCCCGAAAGCCAGCGCGGCGACAAGAAGCGCCATAAAGAGCAGCCGGATGGTCAGCTTATACCCTCCCACAGGTTATGACCTCCCTTCAAACAGGCGGCTGCCGCCCCGGAACAGCGGGTAGAGCGGCAGAAGGAAGAGAACTCCCCCCCCCGCCTCGGGCAGGCCCACGGTGAGAAACGCCGGCCACACCGTCCGCCCGGGCAGGAGGTAGAACAGGAAAAAAACCAGAAACTCAATGATAAGCGCCCATCCGGCGGTGAGCAGCAGCGCCGACCAGAAGGTTTTTTGCAGGGTCCGGACGCAGAGCGATCCGGTGAGAAAACCGGCCGCCATCAGCGAGAGGGCGTACAGCGCTTCGACGGTGGGGGTCAGCGCGTCGCAAAGCAGCCCCGTGAGCAGCCCCGCGACGCCTCCGGCGACCGGCCCCGCGAAGACCGAAAGCGCGACGACGGCGGGAATCGCCGCCAGCGCGTTGGGGAACGCCGGGAAGCGGGTCAGCACCCTCGTTTGTAAAACTACGCAGAGAACCAGCAGCGCCCCGAAGAAGATTCCCCGTAAGAGGTGTTTCCGCGTCACCCTAAAAACCCCCGCTCCGGCCCGCTGCGCCCGTTCGCCGCCGCTCACGCGGGGTTTTGCGGGGCTTCTTTTTACTGCTCATCGATATACTCCAAGACGACGAACACCCGGTTTAGGTTCGCGAGGTCCGCTTCGGGCGCGAGGACGGCGTACTCCGCCTGCCCCGTCTGCTCGGCGTTCACTCCGACGACCCGTCCCAACGGAAGGCCGGGCGGGAATTTCTCCCCCTGCCCGGAGGTTAAGACCAAGTCGCCGTATTGGATATCCGAGCCGAGGGGGAGGTAACTCAGCCGGAGGCGTCCCTCTTTCATCAGCGACCATTCCCCTTCGGCGACCGCCGTCTGTCCGGTGCGCTCCACCTTCGCCCCCGCTTGGAAGAGGGTGTCGGTCACGCAGGTGACTTCGGCCCAGCCGACCCCGACCTCCGTGATCTCCCCGACAAGGTACCGCTCGGCGCTCAGGACGCTCTGCCCTTTGGCAAACCCGGCTTCCTCCCCCTTGCTGAGAAGGAAGATGTTCTCCCAGTCGGTGGGGTTACGGTCGGTGACAAGCGCCAGCTCAACCCGGAACCCTTTCTCGCGCAGACCCACGCCGAGGGCTGCGCGGAGGTCGTTGTTCTCCTCGATCAGCGTGTCCGCGAGGCGCTTCTCCTCCTCCGCCTCGGCGACATAGACCAGAAGGCTCTCGTACCGTGCGAGGAGGTCGTCGTATCTGGCCCGGGCGTCGGATAGCTCGGCAAAGTAGTCGCTTACCGAACCGATCAGGCTGTGGAGGGGCCGGAAGACGGTGTTGATGGCGCCCGACAGCGGCGAGGAACCCCCTTTTGTGAAGAAGGAGCTGACCGCCATGATCAGTACGAACAGGATGACGACGGTCAGGGCGACCGCCGCTTTGTGCTTCGCGAGGAACTTCAGGGATCTTCACCTCTTCCCAGCAGGTCGAACCCGAACTCGGCGAGCATTTTGCTTAGCAGACAGACCGGCAGCCCCATCACCGCGAAGAAGTCCCCTTCGATCCGTTCCACCAGCGCGGCGCCGAGCGCCTGAATTCCGTAGGAACCGGCTTTGTCCATCGGTTCGCCGGTCGCGATGTAGGCGCGGATCTGGGAGCCGGTCAGCTCCCGTACCCAGACCGACGCGGTTTCCACGTTGGTGAGCGACGCCCCGCCGCGCAGGACGGACACGCCGGTGTGGACCGTGTGCCGGCGGCCCGAGAGGAGCCGCAGCATCCGGAAGGCGTCGCCCTCATTCTTTGGTTTGCCCAAAACCTCGCCGCCGCATACCACAAGTGTATCGGCCGCGATTACAAGCGAACCCGGGCACCGGGCCGCGACGTCTTTCCCCTTCCGGAGGGACAGCTCGGCGACCGCCGTCTCGGCGGGGGAGGACGTCGTCTCGTCCACGTCCGGGACTTGGAGTGTGAAAGGCAGGCCGATCCGCTGGAGCAGCTCGGCGCGGCGGGGCGACGCCGACGCGAGGACGACAGGTATCATCGGAAGAACCTCCGCTTCCGGGCGGCGGGGGCGTAAAAGCCCACGGTGGTGGTGTTCGGCTCCTGAAACTCGCCCCGGCCCAAGAAGGCGGCAGCGATTTGGACGCACTCCTTGGCGTTCTCGGTGGCGAAATCGAGACGCGCCGCCCACAGCCCGATGTGCCGCCACTGCTTGCGGTGCGGCTCCATCCAGAGCTTATGGCTGTCGCAGACGAGGGTGCCGTGCCCGCTCTCCCGCATCAGCGGCAGCAAGCCGCCCTGCCCGTCGGACAGCTCGTTCTTCATGTTGTCGCAGGAACAGACGCCGCTCCGCTTCCGGATCAGGCACTGCCGCGCGAGCAGCAGCGGAAGCCGCCCGTAGACGATCATCTCGGTGTCGGTCAGGTGGTTTAACTCCCGGATCTGCTCCAGCGTCAGCCACGGGGCGAGCGTGCAGGAGATCACCCCCATCAGCTTCGCGTGGCGCAGGGTCTGCGACGAAGCCGCGTTCCAGTCGGCGCGGGGGGTGAAGCCGTGCCGGAGCGCCATGACGGCTTGCCCGGGGCTGTAGGTCAGCGCTTCCCGGAAGCCGATGGTATGCAGCATCTTCAGGCGGGCGGACACCTCGGCGCGCTCGCCTTCGGTGACGACGCGCGGAAAGACCGCCACCGGGACCGTCTCGCTCCGCACCATGTCCTCGGCGCGCACCGGGTCCCCGGACGCCTCCGCGAGGGGGATATACAGCCGCTCGGGGGGCAGTCTCATCAGCTCGGGGGTGACCTGCGACATCTTCGCCACCCGGACGGTGAGACAGGGCTTGTCCGCCCGGGGGAGGAGCTTCTGCTCGGGAGCGTACTGCCCGCCGGGGCGCTCCAAAAGGGACAGACGCTGCTCGGAGAGCCGGTCCATCGCCGTCTCCCGCAGTTTTTGGGCGTCCGCCAGATCCACCCGGAGATGGGGGTCGATCCTTGTCTTGGCGTCGGCGCAGATATACGGCGGGGGCAGGTCCCGCCAGACCGCGTTCAGCTCCTCCCCGTCCGTCGGGTTTGCCGCGTCCCGGACCGGGACGCTCCCCTCGACGAAGAGGGTGTGCTTCCGGTAGTCATCCACCGCGAGCCGAAGGGGTTCCCCGGCGACCGCCACCGCGAGGGCGCGTACGGGAACCTTCCTCTCGTATCCGGAGGAACCGCCGTATTTCTCGGTCTCGGGGACGAGCCGGTGGGTTTCGGCCTTCCCCTCCCGATAGTAGATGTCGCCGACGCTGACATAGGGCGCGTCGGTGGGGGTATCCAGCCCCAAGGCGGCGTAGGCCCGGTGCAGGGCCAGCTCGTCAAAATACTCCCCGTCGGCGGCGGCCCGGGCCGTGCGGGCGAAGAAGCCGACCCCCTCCGGCGACGGGTCGGGGGATGTGACCAGCGCCGTCAGGCGGGGCTGATGCTGGGACAGTTCGCGTAAGCGTCCCAAAAGGCAGAAGTCCCGGGTTTTCAAGATGGTTTCGTCCCCCGCGAAGGCGAGGGTCCGGCAGAGGAACCCGCAGGTGTCGGGGGAGCGGACCTTGCCGAGAAGGCAGGAATTTTGGTCGCCGCCCGGACAGAGAGGGCAAAGCGCCCAAACCGCGACGGGGAGGGGAGAGGTTTTCGACAGGGTCAGCACCACCCCCGACGGCAGGTAGGGGGACAGGACCGCGGCCGCGCATCCGTTCGCGGCGGCAAACGCCAAGTCGTCTTGGTTTTGGCAGGGGCCTCCCCACATCACCGCGCATCCGGGCGCGGCGTTCCTCGACATCCGGAGAAGCCCGGCGTCCCCCGCGAGGACGCCGTCCAGCCCCAGCGGGTAGAGCGTTTCCAACAGGGCCGCGCGGCGGGCAAGCTCCTGATCGGCGCAGGACCGGGAAAAATCCAGCGAGAGGGCGACGCCCCGGCTCCGCGCGTAGGGGAACAGGGCGCTGATCTCCTCCGCCCGAATTCTCGGCGAAAGCAGGACCTCGTCCGCGCCGTTCCGTATGGCTGCGGCAACCGCGTCGGGCGTCGCAGCGGTGACGACCAGTTTCATCGCTACCTCTTTTTCGTCCTCCCCCCTCAAGGGGAGAATTGTTCGCCGGACCTTGAGAACGGACCGCCGAGGCCGCCGGTCCCCGCGTATGTCATATTTGTTTTTTCAGCCTGCTGATTTCGCGGCGGGTTTCGGCCAGCTCGGATTTTAACTTCTGGGTCTCGTCGAGGTATGTTTTCACCTGTACACGGAGATGGTCCGCCGATTCCATCGCCTTGCGGGCGCGGTCCGCCGCGTTGAGGGCCGCGAGAACCGAGGCGTCGCTCATCGAGAGGTGCGCCTCGCCCATGACATTTTGGATGTCCTTATCCACTTCGGCGGCGATCCCCCGAACATACGCCTCGCTCTCTTCGCTCACAAGCGTAAAGTCGTGGCCCGCCACGGTTATGGTAATCTTGCTTTTCATCAGCAGCACCCCACCCTATACTCCTTGATAACTTGTCCGCCATGATTTATAATAGTATAACACGGAACGCTTTTACTGGCAACGTGTAAAGGAGGCTTTTTTCATGCCTGTCCCCCAAGTTCTCGCTATCCACGACCTGTGCGTGTTCGGGCGGTGCTCGCTCGGAGCCGCGATGGCGGTCCTCCCCGCCCGGGGGGTGCAGTGCTGCCCCCTGCCGCTCTCCCTCTTCCCCGCCCCGACCATATTCCCCGGCGTCTCGATGACCGACCTGTCCCGGGAGATGGGGCGGATCCTGAACGAGGTGAAAGGGCTGGGGGTCCGGTTTGACGCGATCTACAGCGGCTACCTCGCGAACGCCGGGCAGGCCGGGCTGGTGAAGGCCGCGTATGAGGCGTTCCCCGACGCTTTCCGGGTTGTCGATCCGGCGATGGCGGACAACGGGAAGCTGTACCGGTCGATTGACCCGGCTCTCGTCGGGGCGATGAAAGAGCTGGCCGGCGGCGCTCATCTGATCACCCCCAACGTGACCGAAGCGGCGATCCTGCTGGGTAAACCCCCGGAGAGCGCGCCGTCCGATGAGAGCGAGGCGTTGGAGTGGGTCAAGGCGCTGTCCGAGAACGGGCGGAGCGTCGTCTTGACCGGAGGGGGCGGCGACGGGATTACCGTCGGCTGGTCGGGCAAGGATGGTTTCGGCGTCTTTTGGACCCCCCGGTTCGGCGGGTCCTTCCCGGGTTCCGGCGACATCTTCGCCTCCTACCTCCTCTCCGAGCTGCTGCACGCCTCTCCGCTGGGCGAGGCCGTCCAAGCCGCGGCGCGGTTTGTCGGCGAGTGCGCCGCCGAAACGGTCCGGCGGGGCGCCGAACCCCGCGAGGGGCTGCTGTTTGAGACGGTGCTCAGACGCGGTTAACAGAGGACGGATAAACCATACAGGGGGGACGGCGCAAATGATCCGTAATTACCGAGATTTCATCGAAGCGCTGACCGACGCCGGATTCTCCGGCGCGGTGGGCGGTTCGGACGACGGGGTTTTCGCCCTCTTCCGCTACGGGTGGGGCGCGGACGCCGAAACCGGGATCGTATGGCACACCGGCGACCCCGACCACGATCCGTGGGAGTGGCGGATGCGGGTGCTGGACGAACGGGACGACATCTCCTACGGGAAAGTGTTCTTTGGGAAAGCCGGATACATCACAAAGGAGTGGGCTCCCTTCTTCCTCGCGGCGCGGCGGGAAGGACGGAGTTTTAACGACATTTACGCCGACGGAACGGTGAGCTACGCCGCGAAGCGCGTCTACGGCGCGGTGGCGAAACGCGGCGCCCTCCCCCTCCAAGAGATCAAACGCGAAGCGGGGTTTTCGCGGGAGGAGAAGCCGGCGTTTGACCGGGCTTTGACCGAACTGCAAGGGAAACTGTTCCTCACCATGTGCGGGCAGGAGCATCAGTACGGCGGGTCCGGCTGGTCGTCCACCGTCTTTTGCACCACGGAGACGTTCTGGGGCGGAAGCGTCTTTGGTCAGGCGGAGCAAATCCGTCCGGAGGACGCGTTTGAGCGGATCCGGGCGCAAATCCTGCGGCTGAACCCCAACGCGCCGGAGAAGAAGATGACAAAATTCATTTTGGGGTAAAACCTTCGTCAAAGTGACCAAAAACCGATTGAAAAGTTTGGTCAATCTATATCTAGCGGCGCGGACGTACTTGTGTTATAGTAGAGGCACTACGAGCACAAAGTATAGGAGGGGTAAAATTCATGGCAAGCGTAACCCTGAACGGTATTTACAAGCGCTACCCGGGCGGCGTCATCGCCGTCTCCGATTTCAACCTTGACATCGCGGACAAAGAATTCATCATCCTCGTCGGCCCGTCGGGATGCGGAAAATCCACCACCCTGCGTATGATCGCCGGCTTGGAAGAAATCACCGAAGGCGAACTGTACATCGACGACAAACTGGTCAACGACACACCGCCGAAAGACCGCGACATCGCGATGGTGTTCCAGAACTACGCCCTCTATCCCCATATGACGGTCTTTGAAAATATGGCGTTCGGCCTGAAACTCCGCAAAACCCCGAAGGACGAGATCAAGCGCCGGGTGGCGGAAGCCGCGAAGATCCTCGAAATCGAACAGCTCCTCGACCGGAAGCCGAAGGCCCTGTCCGGCGGTCAGCGCCAGCGCGTCGCGCTGGGACGCGCCATTGTCCGGAACCCGAAGGTCTTCCTGCTGGACGAGCCGCTTTCCAACCTCGACGCAAAGCTCCGCGCCCAGATGCGTACCGAGCTGACAAAGCTCCACATGCGCCTTGAAACGACCTTCATCTACGTCACCCACGACCAGATCGAGGCTATGACGATGGGCACCCGGATCGTCGTCATGAAGGACGGCTTCATCCAGCAGATCGCGCCGCCGCAGATCCTCTACCAAAACCCGTCCAACCTGTTTGTCGCGGGCTTCATCGGCACCCCGCAGATGAACTTTGTGGACTGCACCGTCCTCGACGAAAGCGGCAAGACCTACTTGCAGTTCGGCGACTCCAAGATCCTGCTGCCCGAGACCAAGGGCCGTAAGCCCGAAGTCCTCAGCTACGCCGGCAAGGAAGTCATCATGGGCATCCGCCCCGAGAACATCCACGACGAGGAAGCCTACCTCACCCAGCATCCCGAAGCCCAGATCAAGATGAGCGTCGACGTGGTGGAAATGATGGGCGCCGAGACAAACCTCTACATGACGGCGGAAGGCCGCAACTTCATCGCCCGCGTCGAGCCGCGCTCCAACACCAAGACCGGCGACGTCATCAGCGTAGCCTTCGATACCAAGAAGATCCACCTCTTCGACAAAGAAACCGAGCAGACGATTACCAACTAACCGCA
>JAISVO010000001.1 GCA_031271525.1 Oscillospiraceae bacterium | reverse complement strand
ACCACCACGCCGGAATCCACCGCCGCCTTGTACTCCATACCGGTACCCACCACAGGGCTTTCCGGTCTGAGCAGAGGCACCGCCTGACGCTGCATGTTGGAACCCATCAGGGCGCGGTTCGCGTCGTCGTTTTCGAGGAAGGGGATCATCGCGGTCGCGACCGAGACCATCATTTTAGGGGATACGTCAATGTAATCCACCCGCTCCCGATCGACCTCGATGATGTCGCGGCAGCGGCAGGTGATACGCTCGTTGAGGAAGGCGCCGTTTTCGTCCACCGGTTCGTTTGCCTGCGCGACGATGAACTCATCCTCCATGTCGGCCGTCATATAGACGACCTCGTCGGTCAGGCGGTGGGTGGCCGGGTCGACCCGGCGCAGGGGGGACTCGATGAAGCCGTATTCGTTGATCCGGGCGTAGGTGGAGAGGTAGGAGATCAAGCCGATGTTCGGACCTTCGGGGGTCTCGATCGGGCACATCCGCCCGTAGTGGCTGTAGTGGACGTCCCGGACCTCAAAGTTTGCCCGCTCACGGGACAGGCCGCCGGGGCCGAGCGCCGACATACGGCGTTTGTGCGTCAGCTCGGCGAGAGGGTTGGTCTGATCCATGAACTGCGAGAGGGGGGAGGAGCCGAAGAATTCCTTGATCGCCGCCGTGACGGGGCGGATGTTGATCAGCGACTGGGGGGTGACGATGTCTAGGTCTTGGATCGTCATCCGTTCCCGAATCACCCGCTCCATCCGGGAAAAGCCGATCCGGAACTGGTTTTGGAGCAACTCACCCACCGAACGGAGACGGCGGTTGCCCAAATGGTCGATGTCGTCGGCGGTGCCGATCCCCTGAGCGAGGGCACAGAGATAGTTGACGCTGGAGAGGATATCGTCCAAGACGATGTGTTTCGGGAGCAGCTCGTCGATCCGATCCCGCGCCGCCATCTCAACGTCTTCGCCGCTCTCGAGGATCTCCTTGAGGACCGAAAAGCGGACCCGCTCGGTGATCCCCACCGATTTCGGGTCGAAATCCACAAAGCCGGACATATCAACGAAGCCGTTGGAGAAGACTTTGACCTCCCGGCCATCGGCGGAGACCCATAGCTCGGAGACGCCCCGCCTCTCCATATCGAGCAACGCTTCCCGCCCCAGCACCTCGCCGGCTTCGGCCAGCACCTCGCCTGTCATCGGATCGACCGCCGGGCGGGTTAATTTGCGGGCAACCAAGCGGGGGAAGAGCGCCAGTTTTTTGTTGTATTTATACCGCCCGACATGGGAAAGGTCATACCGCCGCGCGTCGAAGAACAGGCCGGTCAGCAGAGAACGGGCGCTGTCCACGGTGGGCGGCTCGCCCGGGCGGAGACGGCGGTAGATTTCGATCAGAGCGTCCTCCTCGGAGTGGGAGGGGTCTTTTTCGAGGGTCGCGATGATTCGTTCGTCGCCGCCGAACTTGTCGAGGATCTGGGCGTCGCCTTTGATGCCCAAAGCGCGGATCAGGCTGGTGATGGGCAGCTTGCGGTTTTTATCGATACGGACATAGAGGATGTCGTTGATGTCGGTTTCGTATTCCAGCCACGCGCCGCGGTAGGGGATGACGGTGCAGCTCAGGACCGGGCCGACCGCCGCGTCGTTGTTCTCTTCGTAGTAGACGCCGGGGGAGCGGACGATTTGGCTGACGATAACCCGTTCCGCGCCGTTGATGATGAAGGTGCCGCTGTTGGTCATATGGGGGAAGTCGCCCATGAAGATTTCCTGCTCTTTGATCTCCTCGGTATCACGATTGCGGAGACGGACGCGCACCTTCAGGGGCGCCGCATAGTTTGCGTCCCGCTCCTTGCATTCGTCAACCGAGTACTTAGGAGTCTCTTCCAACTGATAATCGATAAACGACAGCTCAAGGTTGCCGGTGTAGTCGGTGATGGCGGACACATCACGGAAGACCTGCCGCAGACCTACGTCCAAGAACCACCGGTAGGAGTTCTTCTGCACCTCGATGAGATTCGGCACTTCTTGGATCTCATCGAGGCGGGAGTAGCTTTTGCGGGTCGTCCGACCGTAGCGCACGTCTTTGACTTTGACCATAGGGCAGCATCAACTCCAATCTTCATTCTGTGGCGCGACACGCACGGGCTTACGTATGAGTTTTCTCGACAAATGCTTGCGCTTTGCTCCGGAGGGTGATATGCTCTAAAAAGCGGGTTTTGGCAAAGTGGCTTGTCCCGTGTAATTGGGAAAAACACGCTGAATCTAAAGTATAATCAATTTTCCCACAATTGTCAAGAGTTTTGCGAATAAAATTTTGAAAGACGGGAGGAGTTCGGTTGAAACGTCCATTTACAACAACCTATACATGGCAGTGGCGCGTGTGTTTCACCGAACCACGGCCTGTTTGATTTGCTGATCAGCCCTATTTGCTTAACAGGCATCGCGTGTCGGTGAAGTACCGTACACGCGATGTTTTTCTATATCCGGAAGGGAGGAAACCTCCATGAAACTCAAAATCTGCGGCCTTCGGACCCTGCGGGACGTGGACTGCGTCAACTGCGCCGAAGTAGACTACGCGGGCTTTGTCCTGACGCCGCACCGGCAGCAAATCAGCCTCCGTACGGCGCGGATCCTGAAGGATGCCCTCGACCCTAAAATACAGGCGGTGGGCGTCTTCGTCGACGAGCCGGAAGACTTCGTTCTGCGGGCGATCGGCGAGGGGATTATCGACTTGGTGCAGTTCCACGGTAAAGCGGAGTTTCCGGTGTCCTGCCCGGCGATACGGGCGTTTCGGATGCGGAGCGAAACCGACCTCCGCCCCACCGGGTGCGACTTCGTCCTGTTCGACTCGTTCCGGAAGGGCACCCGCGGCTCGACCGGGGGGATGTTCAACTGGCGGCTGATCAAAGGATATCGGGAGAAGCCGTTCTTCCTCGCGGGCGGCATCCGGTTGGATAACCTTCATGCGGCGATGGCGATGGAGCCGTACGGCATCGACATCTCCAGCGGCGCGGAGGAAAACGGGGAAAAATCATTTCAGAAAGTAAGGGAGATCGCTTATGAGTGCAAGATTTGGTGAATTCGGCGGACGGTACGTCCCCGAGACGCTGATGAGCGCCGTTGTGGAGCTTGAAAAGGCGTATGAGGCCAGCAAGAAAGACCGCGCGTTTCAAACGGAACTGGCCGGGCTGCTGAACGACTACGCCGGACGCCCGTCCCGGCTCTATTTCGCCGCGAACATGACCGAAGACCTCGGCGGACCGAGGATCTATTTCAAGCGGGAGGACTTAAATCACACCGGATCCCACAAGATCAACAATGTCCTCGGACAGGCGCTGTTGGCGAAGAAGATGGGCAAAACCCGCCTGATTGCCGAAACCGGCGCGGGCCAGCATGGGGTCGCGACAGCGACCGCCGCGGCGCTGTTGAAGATGGAGTGCGAGATCTTCATGGGGCGGGAGGACGTTGCGCGGCAGGCGCTGAACGTTTACCGGATGAAGCTGCTGGGCGCGGCGGTACATACCGTGACGGGCGGCACCGAGACGCTGAAGGACGCCGTCAACGAGACGATGCGGGAGTGGACCCGCCGGATCGGCGACACCCACTATGTCCTCGGCTCGGTGATGGGCCCCCACCCGTTCCCGACGATGGTGCGGGATTTCCAGAGCGTCATCAGCCGGGAGGCGCGGGAGCAGATTCTCTCGGCGGAGGGGAGGCTCCCCGGCGCCGTCGTCGCCTGTGTCGGCGGGGGGAGCAACGCCATCGGCGCGTTTTACCATTTTATTGGAGACGCGGACGTCAAGCTGATCGGCTGCGAGGCGGCCGGTCTGGGCGCGGATACCCCCCAAAACGCCGCCACGGTGACAAACGGGTCCCCGGGGATCTTCCATGGGATGAAGTCGCTCTTCTGTCAGGACGAGAACGGGCAGATCGCCCCGGTCTACTCAATCTCGGCCGGTTTGGATTACCCCGGGATCGGTCCGGAACACGCCTACCTCGCCAAAACGGGACGCGCGCAGTATGAGGCGGTGAGCGACAGCGAAGCGGTGGACGCCTTTGAGTATCTGTCGAAGACGGAGGGGATCATCCCCGCGATTGAGTCGGCGCACGCGGTGGCGTATGTCATTAAGAAAGTGGAACGGCTCGCCGGCCCGGTCATCGTGAACCTGTCCGGGCGGGGGGACAAAGACGCCGCGAGTATCGCGCGCTATAAGGGGGTTGAGTTGTATGAGTAAGTTTATCAGTTATATCACGGCGGGCGACCCGTCGCTCGAAAAGACCAAAGAGTTTGTCGAAGCACTGAGCGAACACAGCGACCTGATTGAAATCGGCATCCCCTTCTCGGACCCGGTGGCGGAGGGGGAGGTTATCCAAGCGGCGTCCCTCCGCGCCCTCCAAAACGGCGTAACCCCGGCTAAAGTCTTTGATATGGCCGATACCCTCGATCCGGCGATCCGGAGGAAGATTGTTCTGCTGACCTACGCGAACACCGCGTTTACCTACGGTTATGAGGCTTTCTTCCGGCGATGCCGGTCGTGCGGCCTGTACGGCGTCATCATCCCTGACCTTCCGTATGAGGAACGGGGGGAGGTTGCGCCATTCGCCGGGCAAAACGGGATCCATTTGATCACGCTGATCGCGCCGACCTCGGCGGACCGGGTGCGGACGCTCGCCAAGGACGCGTCCGGGTTTATCTACTTGGTGTCGTCGCTCGGCGTCACCGGGATTCGGAGCGAACTGTCAGTTGACCTGTCCGGTATTGTCGCACAGATCCGGGAGGTGACCGACACCCCCGTGATGGTAGGGTTTGGGATCGCGACGCCCGAGCAGGTCAACGCCGTCAACGCCGTCGCGGACGGCGCGATTGTCGGCAGCGCGTTTGTAAAGCTGATCGCGGAGCAAGGCGCCGCCGCCGCTCCCCACCTCTCAAAATTGATAAAGGAGCTGACCTTCCATGTATAAAGAAGTCTTGACCAAAGTAACGGCCCATCAGGAGATGACCGGGGAGGAGATCGCGTC
>JAISVO010000118.1 GCA_031271525.1 Oscillospiraceae bacterium | reverse complement strand
CTGTCCAGCAGGGTCGTCAGCCGTGCCGGCTTCAGTTCCAGCGCGTGGGACGCAGCGACAAAAGGGAGAGCCGCAAGCAAGCAGAGAAGCAGTTCCTTCGCGCCGCCGAGAAACGCTTTCGCCCCGGTGAGGTTAAAATACGCCGCCGGGTTGAGGGCGCGGCTCAGGATATCGAGCGATTGCCGGAAGTCAGCCGAGCAGACAAAAGTGATGACAAAGACCGAGATCACGAAGGTGATTGCCGTCGTGACGGCTGCAAACAGCCGCTTGGGAACCGATTTTTCAAGCTTTTTGCGCCGTCGGGCGGTTATCGCGTCGAACGAGATGAAGAACGCCGTGGCGAACCCCCACGCGAGGTAGTTCAGCGAGAAGCGGTGCCACATCCCGCTGATGGTGAGGGTGACGAACGCCGCAACCACCGACGCGGCGATTCCAAAACGCCGGAGTTTTAGTTGGAGCGGGGTGAAGAGGTAATCGGCAAACCAATGGGACAACCCCATATGCCACCGTCTCCAAAAATCTGAAATTGATCGAGAGAGGAACGGGGCGGAGAAATTTGGGTTGACCCGGAAGCCGAGCAGCCGGGAGACGCCCAGCGCGATGTCGGTATACGCCGAAAAATCGAGATAGAGGGCGATCAGGTAGCTTGCCAAGAGGAAGAACCACACCCCGCCGTTGGGGTTGAGCTGTTTCGCGGAAAACCATGGCTCAATAAGGGTTAAAATATTGTCGGCAAGGACGAACTTCTTAAAGAGGGAGAAGCCGATACTATGGAGAATATCGCGGACGTCCCGCCCGTCCGGGCGTTCAGGCTGACGGATCCGTGTTAAAAAGTCCCCGGCGCGGTTGATTGGGCCCATTGTGAGGATTGGGAAGAAGGAAAAGAAGAGGGCGAGACTGACGAGGTTTTTCTCGGGCTCCAGCCGTCCCCGCGCGACGTCCGCTTGGTAGCCAATACAGCGGAACATGTAGTAGGAAAAGCCCAGCGGGAAGACGATGTCGGTAAACACCGGGAGGGCGGTGAACAGCTCACTCCGGCCCAGCAGGAGGAAGAGGGATATATGCAGGAAAAGCACCAGCGTAAAGACCGGCTTGGGGCTTTTTTTGATCAGGAAGGTCAGGGCGTATTGGAGGAGGGTGTAGCCGAGGAGGAAGACCGGAGCCCAGAGCCGCCAGAAGCCGTAGAAGACAAGGCTTGCCGCCAGCAGGAACGCCGCGCGGAAGCGGGCCGGCACAAAGCGGTCGGCGCCGACGACAGCCGCCGTGAACAGCAGGAACAGCGGGGATGTGACCGACATCGAACCCCTACCCTTCGACCAGTTCTAGTATACCGATGTCTCCGTGGACGTAAAACGCGACCATGCGCCCTCCCAAGGCGGGCGCATGCTCCGGGGGCTTTACCGGCAGATACCCTCGTCCGAGCAGTTCTCTCTCCGTCTCCTCCAAGCTCTTCACTTCGTAGCAAAAGTGGTAGGGGGAATTCTTAAACCTCTTTAAAAGGGGGGCGAAAGGGGAGTCTTTTCCCGCCGGGCAGATCAACTCAACCAGCGTGCCGCCCGAGCGGATAAAAAGAATTGAAACCTCCCGCACCGGGTCGGCCACAGTGTCCCCCTCGGCGGTGAAGCCGAGACAGAAAAACTCCTCGGCGGCGGCGGCTAAGTCCGCGACCAGATAGCCGACATGGTGGAGCGTCATGTCTTCTTCCGCACGAGGTCCGCCATATCCCCGACTTTCCGGAGGGAGAGGATCTCGTCCATCGTAAACTTCACCCGAAACAGTTTCTCCACCGCAACGATCAGGCTGACATGCTCCAGCGAGTCCCAGCCCTCGATGTCGGACGCCGTCGTGGCGTCGGTCAGGACAATTGACCGATCGTCAAAGAGGTCGCGGAAGAGCTCGGTCAGCTTTGCAAAGATCTCGTCCCGGGTCATCGGCGCACCTCCATAAACGTCTCGGGTATCCTAACAGAGTCAATCGGCGCTTCCCAGACCTCGCCGTCAAGGGAGGTAAAGCCGAGTTCGCGGTACAAATCCTTCACCGGGCCATTCTTCGCTGTGGGGAGGAACCGTCCCTGCACCGTCGCCGTGCCGCGCTCCCGCAGAATCTCCAGAAGCCGCCGGAGGGCCGCGAACTCCAGCCCGCGCTTGAATACGCGGCAGCTCATCACCCAGAGTTCGATACAGGCGGTGGGTCCGTCTACCGACGCGAACAGGACGGTGACCAAACCGCTGTCCCCGAACGTATCGGAAAGCGACCCGCAGAGGGTAACCGTGCCGGGATCTTCGGAAAGGGCTTCAACTTCGGCTTCGGGAAGACGGCGGGTCGTCAGGTTAAACTGGTTTGTCTTGTTGATCAGCTGGGTGACCCGGGCTTGGTTGCTCCGGTTCACCGGCCCGAAGGTCGCCTTCATTTTCAAAGACCTTAAGAACTCGCCGTAATCGGCAAACGCGCCGCTTCGGCGCTCCCGCTCCGCCTTGTAGGACGCGACCCGGAGCGTGTCGTCGGGCGTCTGTGCGGTGACCTCAAAATACCCTGCCCGGTCTAGGGCGCGAATATACGTCTCGGGGCCTGACAATTCGGGAACCGCCGTATTGGGGAAGGACGCCCTCACAAGCGCCCGCTCCGCCGGGTTGTCATCAATAAAAACAAGACTGTCGGTTCCGAGGTTTAAATCACTGGCGGCCGCCCGCAGGTTTGCGTCTTTGTTCCGCCAGTTGGCATACACCGCCGAAAAATCTTCCGGCTTCAGCAGAGCTTTTGAAAAACCCGTCAAGGCGGTGTCCGGGTCGTTTTTTGAGACGATCGCGAGGGGGATCCCCAGCGCCGACACGGCTTTGATATAGCTCTGGAACTCGGAAAACGCCATTCCCCTCGGGGTGTCGGATGTCTGCTCCAGCCCTTCGGCGCCGTCGTCCCCGACGACGCCGCCCCACAGGGTGTTGTCGAGATCAAGGGCGAGTGCCTTCTGATTCTTCCCCAACAGGCTCTTAACAATTCTCGCCGTATTGCCGCACAGGAGCGGCAGAGCTTCCAAGCTGCACGCGTATTTCGCGGTGTACCAAAGCGCGTCGTCATACCACACGTCCAGCCCGATTTGCGCCGACAGCCAATGGATGTCGTTGATATAGAACTTGCTCCGGGCAACCGCAGCTTCGGCAATACGGCGGTTCAGCGCTTCGATCCGACCGAGCAGACCGTGGGACGCGTCCCGGTTGCCCATCACGCGGTAGGGCGGAAGCTCAATGTTGTTCTGGAGGATCACGGGGGAACCGAGCGTGTCCCACGCCGCAACAAGCTTGTCTCCCAGCGCTTCCGGGTCGCCGGCGTTGCGAAATGTTACGTGGATCCAGACGATGTCGGGCTTGAAGGTGACAAGGGCGGGGTCTTCAAAGACGACCTCCTCATACCACCGGTCGTACTGCCCGATGAAGAATACCGGGTCGATCCCGTACGCCAGCAGGAAGAGCCGCAGAAGGGGTTCGATCTCGCCGATAGTGGAGCCGCCCAGCAGCGCGATCCGCACCGGCGTGAAGGGTCCGGCCTCGCCGAGCTCGCGGAGGAGCGCCCGCTTCCGTCGGAGAACCTCGCCCGGCGGCAATGAGAGGAGGTCTGTCACGATTCTTTACAGCCGGGGGAGGGTGGCGAAGGATTTTTCGAGGTCTTCGTCCGAGGGACGGTAATCGCTCATCGTGTCGTCCAGATACGAGTTGTATGCGGTCATGTCAAAGTAGCCCGTGCCAGTGAGCCCGAACAGGATGGTCTTTGTTTCTCCGGTTTCTCGGCAGAGGAGGGCTTCGTCGATCGCGGCCCGGATGGCGTGCGCCGACTCGGGGGCGGGGAGGATTGATTCATACCGGGCGAAGAGCTTCGCCGCCTCGAAGACGGGGCGCTGACCAACGCTGCGCGCTTCCATGTAACCGTCATGATAGAGCTTGCTTAAAATCGGGCTCATCCCGTGGTAGCGCAGCCCCCCCGCATGGTTCGGATGAGGGATGTAGCCGCTGCCGAGGGTGTACATTTTGATCAGGGGGGTCATCATGCCGGTATCGCCGAAGTCATAGGCGTATCGGCCTCTGGTCAGGCTGGGGCAGGACATCGGCTCGACCGCGATGATCTTGGGGGATGCTTTGCCGGTGAGTTTGTCCCGCATATACGGGCCGATCAGGCCGCCTAGGTTGGAGCCGCCGCCGGCGCATCCGATTACCATGTCGGGGTACTCGCCCAAAAGGTCCATCGCGGCTTTCGTCTCCAAGCCGATCACCGACTGATGGAGAAGGACATAGTTGAGTACCGAGCCAAGCACATAGCGGCAGTTTTCTTTCTTCGCCGCCCGTTCCATCGCCTCAGAGATGGCGCAACCGAGGGAACCGCCGGTTTCGGGGTTTTCTCTGAGGATTTTCTTGCCGATTTCGGTGGTGTCGGACGGGGAGGGGATCACCTCCGCGCCATAGGTCCGCATGACAGACAGGCGGTGGGGTTTTTGCTGGCTGGATACCTTCACCATGTACACGAAGAGGTCGATATCGAAGAAGGCGCACGCCATCGAGAGGGCTGTGCCCCACTGACCGGCGCCCGTTTCGGTGGTCAGCGCGGTCAAGCCCTGCTCCTTCGCGTAGTACGCCTGCGCTACCGCAGAATTGAGCTTATGACTGCCCGAGGTGTTGTTACCCTCGAACTTGTAGTAGATTTTCGCCGGGGTACCCAGCGCTTTTTCGAGATGATAGGCGCGGCAGAGGGGCGAGGGACGGAAGGTTTTGTAGTAGTCCATCACGCCACCGGGGATGCTGACCTCCCGGGTTGCGCCGTCTACCTCCTGAAGGGCGAGCTCCTCGACGAAGATTCCCTTCAGCGCGTCGGCGGGAATCGGCTCGCCGGTTCCCGGATGGAGCATTGGGTCGGGTTGGTCTTTCATGTCGGCGCGGAGGTTATACCATGCCTCGGGCAACTTGTCCTCGGGCAAATAGAGTTTGTGCGGCACTTGATTCATTGTTGTCCACCCTTTCTTATTACTGCATTATAACGCGAATCAAGGGCAGTGTCAAATGGAAAAACACTAGATTGTGTCGACAATGGACTTATGCTATAGTAGGAGAAAACGAGCCGGAGGAATTCTCAAATGGCAGCGAGTTATCATCGACATGACATAGCAGACGCAGAGTGGGAGTTAATCAAGCCGCATACCATTGGGAATAAAGGCACATGGGGAGGCAATGCCCGCGACACACGACTTTTCATCAA
>JAISVO010000101.1 GCA_031271525.1 Oscillospiraceae bacterium | reverse complement strand
ATCGAGTTGACAATTTTATTGCCCGCGTTGTCGGTGGCGGGGGCGGTGACGGAGTCTTTCGCGGCCGCGCTTTCATAGTGGGTCACGTGACCGTCCTGAGCGACGACGCGGAAGATGTGGTTCTCAATGTTGACCGGGCCGCCATCGAAGATCGCGCTGGAACCCCAGTAGTACACTTCGTTGCCGGTGATCGGGCTGGTGGTGTTCGGTCCGTACTGACCGTATGCCAGCATTCTGTTCATGACGTTTGTCGCCGCCGTGTTGTTGTCGGAGCGGACGACCTTGTCGATGATCTGGCTGTTCAGGCGGGTTCCGTCCGCAAGGAGGAGGTCCGCGTAGTAGGTGACCGAGCCGGCGGCGTTCCAGTTGCTGGCGGTGGAGACGCCTGCGGCGGTGATCAGGGCGTACGGACGCGGGATGCTGTCGGTGATGACCTCAACGACTTGGCCGTGCCACAGGATGACCTCGACGGTGCTGCGGATCATGCTGGTGTTGAAGTTACGGATCCGGGAGCTTGCGCTCGCGCTCATGCCGTAGGTGTCCGCGCTGTTGAGGATCATGGTGCCCGAACCGGTGCCGTTGGCGTACATCTCGCCGTTGGGCTGATAGATGTCGGCCGCGCCGCTGACGGTGGTGACGACGCCGGAGATGGGAGCGTCAACGCGTTTGAGGAAGTAGATTTGGTTGTTTCCGCCCCACTCAGCGTTGCGCTTGATGTCGCTGATCGCGACATATTCGCCGTTTGCCCACGGGGTGGCATAGGGGTTTGTGAAGCCGTCGCCGACGCGCTCGGCGAACTGCCACTTGCCAACGTTGTGGCCCGGGTTTGCTTGGCCGTTGTAGAACTCAATCTTGTTGGAGATGTTGCGCGGGTCGGTGTAGGAGTTGCCGGTGAGGTAGAGGTTGTCGCCGAAATTGTCGATCTTGGAGACGACATAGTACTCAACGAAGGTGAAGAGGGTTCTGGAACCGCTCTTGACGATGCGGATGTCCGCGTTCTTGAAGGAGTTGCCGTTCAGTCTGAATTCCCAGCCGCCTTCGTTGCGGAATTTGCTTCTGATTTCCGCGTCGGCTTTGCTCGAGCCGGAGAAGTAGTTTGCCGGGAGGGCCATCAGTGAGGCATAAGAGTCGTTCGGCACTTTGGCGTAGTTGATGAAGAAGTTACCCGCGCCCGCCATGACGATGTCGGAGGTAAAGTCTTCGGGGCGATCCAGCGTTGTGATGAAGTACGGGTCGCCGTAGACCTTCTCAATGTTTTCGCTGTGATAGTCGCCGGGACGCCAGCTGGTGTCGTTGTCATACGGGTTTTCGTCTGTCGGGTCGCTGTCCCAGTAGGAAGCGCCGGACTGGTTGTAGATCCGGAGGTCGGGGTGGGAGAAGGTGATGTTCAGCACTTGGCCGACCGAGTCGACGTTGATGCCGATCGCCTTGGTGTCAGCTTCCGAGAGGATGTAGGTATCCCACACGGTGACGCCGCCGTTGAGGCGGTCCCACTCGACCGGGCGCTGGATGACTGCGCGTCCGTCGGCGTCGTTGCCCTTCAGGCCGCCGTTGTTGACGTGGTTGTAGGTGCCGCTGCTCGTGGTGCCGGAGACGGAGACCGTGTTGGCGATGGTCGGAAGGCCGAAGTATTTGCCGTCATTGATGACCATGAATTCGCCGGAAACGAGGGAGAAGGAAGCCTCCAGCCAGTTTTTCCCGGAGGGCGCACGGGACTGGGCAAGGCTGCCCAGAGTGAACATATACTCGTAGGTATCGCTGCTGAGGAACTGCCAGAAGAGGTAGAACGCTTCGGCGCGGTTCAGTTTGCCGTCCGCGTCCAGAGCCACGAGGTCGCCCATGACGCCGTCGAGGTACGCGTCACGGAGGTAAACGCCGAGGGCTGTGGTGTAGCCGCCGATCCAAGTTTTGTCGGCGAGGGTTTGGAGACCTTCACGGACCGGATCATAGCCCAGAGCGTTCATGATGAGCATGATACCGTTGTTGAAGGTAACCTCGGTGTACGGAGAGAATCCGTAGCCGTTGCCGCTGACATAGCCGTTCTGCGCCGCCCAAGCGATTTCGCCTTCGGCCCAGTGTCCGGCGGTGTCCGCGAATTTGCCGGCCGCGTAGCGGACAGTCCAGTTGGGTTCCGCCGTCGCGATCCGCTGTCCTTCGTGCATCGCTTGATAGAGCAGCACGACGAACTCGGCGCGGGAGAGGGTTTTGCCGAGGTTCAGGTTCCCGCCGTCGCCGCCCGCGATGACGCCGAGGTCAATCAGCATCTGGGTGGCGTAGGTGTAGCTGTCGCTGTACTGGTCGAGGACGCTTGTCGCGTCGGCGCCGTCCGGGAAGTCCGCGATCGGGGCCGCGAACGACGGGATGGCAAGCGAGAACGCCAGTGCCAGCGTCAGTACGAGGGCGAGAAGCTTCTTCAAGTTTCTCATAAGGGTATGTACCTCCTAAAAAAATTTGTGGACGCCTCCGCATCCTGTAGGCTTGTTAAGGATACAACGGTTTTTTGATTCTGGCAATAGATACATTGCCATTGTAACAAAGCCGTAACATTACCCGTAGATCCCCTCCAGAATCCTTACGGCGTCAACCAGCCCGTCGGCGTCGCAGGACGGCACGGTATAGGTCGCGGCGGCGCGGGCTTCGGGCGTCCCGCTCCGCATCGCAAACGACGGATACGCCCGGAGCATTCCGAGGTCGTTGCCGGCGTCCCCGGCGGCGTAGGCGTGTTTCGGGTCCAGCCCCAGCGCTTTCACGAGGAAAGCGATCCCCTCCGCTTTGTCCACCCCGGTGTTCTGCATTTCGAGGAGATTTTCCGCCGAGAAGAAAAAGGAGAAATCTTTTCCCCAGCGCGGCACGGCGAAATCGCGGATTGCCGTCAAGACCTTGTTGTCGTCCACGAACAGGGCTTTCCGCCAAGGCGGCGGCGTATCGGCGGGGGTTGCGATCATCCGGGGGACGCATCGCACCGAGCGCATATGCTGTTCGTTCCAGCGGTTGTAGTTCATGATAGCGACCTTATCGGGCCAATGCAGCTCGGTCCCGACGGTTGGGAAGGCGTCCAAAATGTCGGTCAGCGCCGCCTCGAACGGACCGCCGAGCCACCGCGCGCGGAGCGCTTCGCCCTTGTCGTAGTCGTAGATATACGCGCCGTTGGAGAGGATTGCGGGTGCGCTGAGGGGCAGCGATGGCCGGAGGGTTTCAAAGCCCAAGTAGCTCCGTCCGGTCGCGACGGTGAAGCGGCCGCCCCGCGCGGTGAACGAAGCAAGCGCGCCGCTCACCGCCGGGGTCAGCTCGCTTCGGCTGTTCAGAAGGGTTCCGTCCACGTCGCACGCCAGCAGGACGCCGTCGAAGATGCCCAAGAAATCACTCCTGTCGGGAAAAAATACTCTTGTCGTACCGCAGCAGCAGTGCCGCGGCGGCGAGGCAGAGAACCAGCTCGATTCCTACATACGAGCCGTTATAGGCAAGCGAGTACAACGCAGTCGGCATCCCCTCCGGAGCATACGGACCCCAGATGAGGATCCCCGAAGCGAAGTGGCAGAGAAAGCGAAGCGCTAAGCAAATAGGAGCCGCAATCAAGATCCCGTATTTTCTCCGTCCGAAGAGCCCGGAAAGCCCCAGTGCGGTGAACGCAACCACATAGTCAAGCATGACGACAAGGAATAAGTTGAAGGCGTTCTCCACCGGCGGCGGGTAGAAGGATTGCAGCATTTGCAGCAACGAGTAGGCGAGCGCGCCTCCGATCCCCCATACGGGTCCCCTCCGGAGACCGATGGCGAGGATAAACAGCATCGACGCGGGCGTAACCGAGCCGCCGTTCGGCCACGGCAGTTTGAATTGGAAGAAGCTGAGGACGAACGCGATAGCGACGAGGACTGCGGTTTCGGTGAGCGCGCGCAGGTTGAGCCGGGACTTTGCGATGGACATGAAAATGCACCTCCATTCAATTTCAAATGAGGCGCATTGCTTTGACCTGTTCCGCCGATACATACCCCTACCCGGGCTGTCAGCGCTCCCCTGTTTCCCGACGGCGGCATTATCCGCATCCGGTTTTAAGGGTTTGGCATGGCGTTTCATGCCCTCTCAGCCGCCTGACGGCAGCACCCCACTTTGGACATAGTATATCAGACGGGGACGCATATGTCAAGGGTGATACTGCCCGGGGGCAGGATAAGAGTGTACAAGTGTCAATGATGGGTGACAGAAAGCCAGAAAACGTCAGAGAGCGAATCTTGTCCGGGGAAGGGTGAGATTTGCGTTTCACAGAAACCAAATACTACCTGACCTTGACAAAGAACCAAAAGTA
>JAISVO010000191.1 GCA_031271525.1 Oscillospiraceae bacterium | reverse complement strand
CCGCCGAGCATGGTGTGGGTTACGATGTCCTCGACCTTGATAACGATGGAGTTGAGCGGATAGCTCTGTGCTTCATCAGCGGCATAGGCGGGCGTGGCGGCGAGCGCCGCCAGCAGCACCGCCAGAAGCAGTAATACGGTCAGTTTTTTCATAGTGGAAAAGCCCCTTTCAAATTTTACTGGTTGCCAAAAGTAATGGTAATGCCCGGAAAGTCTGGATTCTGATAGACAATACCGCCGCCATTGGACGGCGGCGCAGCGGGTTCCGGGGTCGGTTCTGGCGTCGGGGTCGGCGCGGGATTGGGCGTTGTGCCGAGAGGGTCGCCGTTCCCGTTGGTAATCGTCATGCCGCCGAAGGGGTTGTCGCTTTCGCCGCCCGACATACTGCCGCCGCCCGGATTGCCGCAGTTGCCGGCACAGAGGCCGGAGCAGAGGTAACCGCACCAGTCGTAGCAGGCCCCGCGGGATCCGTTGGACGGATCGGTGCGCGGGTCGACATATAGGTCGGTTTGGGTCTGATCCCTTGTGTAGCTGTTTTCACCGGCAGAGAGGTAAACGCGCTGGATCGGATTGGCGGGCAGGCTGTACCCCGGCGCGGGAGAGGTCTCGGTCAGGACGTACCAACCGGGCAGAACGTGGGGAATGACGATTAGGCCGCACTTAGTCTTATACGTCCCCACGACGGACGTGCCGCCCCGCGCATCCTCGTACTCTACCCTATAGGTGGCATCGGAGATGCCGCGCCCCGTCAGCCCGTTCCGCTTGATGAAAATCAGCGTAGGCTTCAGCAGGTTCTCAAAGACAAGCTCGGTCGGCTCCTGCCACTTCAAGAGAGCGTCCTTCACCGGGTTCTCGTCAAGCAGGTATTCAATCGGCGGCGTTATTTCGGTCACACGGTAGATTTTTTCCTCCAGCAGGTAGCCGGTACGCGGGGAAAGCTCGATCATACCGTTTGCGTCCGTGACAAACTCGCCGATGGTTTCCCCCTCAAGACGTTGTACACGGAAAGTGACGCCGGGAAGCGGTTCGCCCGTGACCTTATCCCGTTTGAGGATGGTCAGAACCGGGCGGGGGCGGTTGAAGAACTCAAGCTCCTTGTTATCGCCGCCCTCCAGCAGAATCTCCTTGCGGGCGGGGTCGCGGAAATAGCCGTAAGGCTCGTCTATCTCCTGAACGGAGTAAATACCGGGGTCTAAATCCGTCCAAGTGATTTTGCCGTTTGCGTCAGTCACAAGGGTTTCGCTCCATGTTTCACCCTCAGTTCTCCACAACCTGAACGATGCGGCCGCGAGGGGGAGGTTGGTCAGCTCATCGTATTTGCGGATGGTGAGCGTCGGCTTTTTGAAGTTTTTCACCGTGACGATGTTTAGCTGGTTATCCGCCGCTACGATGACCTCGATAGGCGACGGGTCGAGGACGTAGCCTTCCGGTGCCTGAAGCTCGGTCAGGATATATAGCTTTTCCTCCGTGAGTTGGTTCCCGAAGGAACCCTCGCCCGCGCCGAGCCGCACCTTGCCGCCCTCGGTCGTACCCTCCCAAACCTCGCCCGTCGTCGGGTCGGTCAGCCGAAACACCGCGCCGTCGAGTAATTTACTCGAATCGACGCCGTCAACCTTGATTGCTTCGACAAAGGTTTTGGGCTTGTTATAAAAGGTAGTGCTTGCCGTTTGTCCCCATGTGAGGGAGATTGAACGGTGGTCGTTATAGTCGAGCTGGTATCCGGCCGGAGCCTCCACCTCGGAAATTGTGTACTGTCCCGCGGGCAGATTCTCAAAGACTGTCTTTCCGTCCGCCCCGGTCACTTGGGTCAGGTCGATGGGTTTGCCGTTTGTCGTACCCTCGGCGAAATAGCCCTGTATACGGATGTGCGCGCCGGCCAGAGGGTCCTCAGACACCATGTCGTACTTGGTGACCTCTATCTGACCGAAAGGGTAGTTCTCGAAGGTGATCAAAGCGGAGTTATCCACGGGAGCCTCGGCTATCTCGAAGTCCGGCAATGGCGGCGTCACGGTAAAGCTGCCGCTCCAGTTCCAGCTCGTCTCTGGATCGCCGCCGCCGCTGCCAGAGTAGTTGACATCGGTTCCAAGCGTCACGTCCACGCTCACGCTGCCGGGTCCCGCGGAACCGCCGACGTTAAGCTCCGGCTTTTCGACCTTGACCTCAACGTCGGGGGGAGCCAAGAAAAACCCATACGCCGTATGCTGGGGAAGTAAGCTGTAATTATCGGGGGCCCGCTCCTCAAAGACCATATACATACCATAGGGCAAATCCTCTAAGGTCCAGACCCCATCCTTTACTGTGCCTTTCGCGGTCACCGCTCCCGACGAAAGCACCTGCGATATATTAACGCCGGTGTTGTTAAACGATATAATCTGCCCGTCAGGGAGCGTGGCGATCGCGGCCGACATGCCCTGCAGCCTTACCAGCGCGCCGGGGATATTTTTTTTGGTCAGCGCGTCGATCTTCTGAATAACGATGCCCGCACCGTTGGGTTCGGGGTCCGGGTCTGGATCGCCGCCCACAGGCAGCCATTCGAGCCGAGTATCCAGGGACGCCTTAAGCTCAATCTTGGAATCGGCCTCAACAAGATACCGCTGGTATCTCAGCCTGTCAAAGAACCTGGCGCTTTGCGAGATTATTTGCTATAATGGCAGTAGGAGAATGGGGGGGCGGAGCAATGGAAGCATGGCGGCGTGACAATCGGCGCGAAGTCGTAATGGTGTAGTCAACAAACCTGAAAAGCGGAGTAAAGGGTTTCATAAAAAGAATCGAACAGATGCATGGATTTGCGTAAATAACGTTTGAGCCAGGCCCAGAAGTTTTCGATAGGATTATACTCAG
>JAISVO010000172.1 GCA_031271525.1 Oscillospiraceae bacterium | reverse complement strand
GCCCTGCGGATTTCATGACGTACGAGTGGGGACAGAGGCGTCGCCTCAAAGGTCATTTCCAAAAACTTTTTACTCTGTTCCGGAGACAGAAGACCGGCGGTAACGTCGCCGGTGGTGAGCGTACCCGCCGCTTTGTTTACGATTGTCTGGTTGCTGGACATATAAATTCCTCCGTTCGTTTTTTGCGCTTTGAATTAAAGTATCCCGGTCAGGAAGTGCTCGCCGGATTTTTCGACGGTCTGCTCGCCGTTGAGATTGGTAGGAAGCGCGACGCTCTTGAGCAGCGGCGTCATGGCTTTCGCCACCGCTTCGTTCACGCTGTCCTCAATCATCTTCGTGATGTCACCCTTCGTCACGGGTTCCGTGGTTTCTGCGGGCGGCGGGGTTTCTGCGGGCGGCGCGGGGTCGGCGGCGGTCGGCGTCATTTTCTTCACCGCTTCCGCCACGGCTTCGCCAACAGCCTTCGTGACAACCTCTTCCACGGTTTTTTTGATGTCTTCACTGGTCATTTCATGATTCTCCTTTTCAATTGGTTCCGCTTCCTCAAACGCCTCGCGGAGTTCCGTGAGGAGCTGATAAGCTTCGTCGAGTTTCTGCTTGTTTGCGCCGGAGATTTTTTTGCCGGCTTTGACGACCGGCGAGGCGGACGCGAGGGATTTAACGACGCTCTGCTCGTCGTCCGTGAGGATCTCAATGAGGATTTCCGAAAACTCCGACAGGGCGGCGCGGATTACGTTTTCGTCGCTCTCAAAAATCGCGGCGTCTGTGTTCCAGTCGTACTGGTACAGCACGCCGTGCAAGGCGCTGAAAGCGTCCCAAAACTTCCCGCGCTTCCCCGTTTCCTTGAAGGCGTCGGCAACAGCTCCCTTTTCCACTGCGTCAAAGCCGAGGGCGGAAAGCAGCCCTTTCAGGATCCCTTTCCTCTGCGGTGCCGTCAGCGGTTCCGCGCCTTCCTGCTTGTTCACCTTGTCCAATGGTACATCCTCCGTTCCGTATTTTCCCACACCGCCCATGCTGAAGCCGGTGATCGAGCCTTTTTCAACCGCGTCCCATATATCCGTGTTTGTGACCTCCACCGTCATCAGCCACGTACCTTTCACGACAGGCTCTCCGCCTACGGTGACGTCGCAGGGGGCGATGTAGCTCTCGACGACCGTCAGACCGGGCGCCGCCTCGAAGTCGTGCTGGATGTCGTTTTTGCCGTCGTTCTTCGAAAACCAGTAGGCCGCCTTTCGGATTTCGTCCTCGGTCATGAAGTTGCCGCCGGTGTCCTCTGCCATCGGCTCATAGACGATGCCCGTGACGTAGTGGGTTTCGGCGTCGGTTTTCAGGATTCTGCCGAACGCGGCGACATCCGCCGTGCCGCCGTCGGCTTTGGTAACGAGGACCTGCTTTTTATTGGCCGCTTTCGACACCAGCGACACAAACGAGATTTTCGCGTCGGTGATCTCAACGGCTTTTTTAATTTTTCCCGACAATTTTACTCACCTCCCTCCATGCCGAGATCGTTAACAACATGCAGATAACAGTAGGGCGCGGTGGCATTCACGCATTTTTGCGCAACAAAAGAGCCGCCTTCCGGCAGCTCTCCGTTAACAATATGGTCAGGGCGGTCAGTACGTTCCCACGGCGTCCACGCTTTCGATCTCGTCTAGGAAGATTTCGTAACTCGTGCCGTCAACCCGTACGCCGATACTCTCGCCGTCCGGCTCGTTGTCGCCAGCGCTCGTCCAGTCCGTATAATCGCCGACAAACGTTTTGCCGCCTGTCAGCGTCACCCGGACAACGGAACGAAACGGAAGCTTATCAATTCCGAGTTCCTGACACCGCATCATACGTTACTCCCCCTTCTCCGGACGCGCCGGGACGATGTGTACACCCTTCCGCTTGCTGTAATGGATCAGCCCTCTTTTGGTTTCGGCGGACTGCGAGCCGTCGACGGATTTCCAAACCCCGATGACTTCGCTGTGGGTAAACGCCTCTTTGTTTGTCCACTTGCCGGAGGCGCTGAATCGCAGGGTACCGTTTCCCCGGTATGTCTCCAGCAGCTTCTCCGCGTCGCCGGTCAAGACGCTCCGCCCTTCGATATAGCCGTCCGCGCCTTCGATGTGCCTGTTTTGGTGGTCGGTGTTCACACCGAGATTATAGTTGCTCTGTATATCCTGATATATCTCATTATACCGGGTTTCGTCCGGTTTGTAAAGGGTTTCGTCAATCCCGGACTTCGCCCGGTTCTGCGCGTCAAGCTCCTTCTCCCAAGCGCCGTCGTCCTCCGAAACCGCTTGCTCCTGAAGGCGCTGCCGTTCATCCAGCGGCAAGCCGAGGATACTCTCGTCAACAACCGGCTGCAGAAGGCAGTGGCAGTTAATCCGCTCGCCCGGCGGCAGGGTTTCATCGCGGGGATACATGGGGAGATATAAATCCCCGTCCGCGCCCCGCAGCTCAAAACGCTCGTACGCTTTGACGACCGTGCCGTCCATCTCCACATGGTTCGGGCGCGGGGCGTTCCGGTATGAGCCGGTGTGCCGCCACAGCTTCCCCTCCACGGCGGGGCTTTGGATAAACGATTCTTGCTGCGCGGCTGAGTGCGCCGTCAGCATCTCCGTAACGGCGACCCGGCGGGCTTTGTAATACTCGTCGCGGATCCCGCTGTCACGGAGCGCCTGCGTAAACTCCGCGACGCTCTTCCCGGCGTCCAGACTGTCGGCGAGCAGCTTCTCGATCTCGTCGTGCGTGTTCAGCTGCATCAGTTGTCCCAGTTCCTCGCTCCAGCTCTCCGCCCACGCCGTCGTGCGCGACGATATGCGCGACACTGTCAGCGCCGGATCGATCTCCGCCGAATAGTGCCTGACCAGTTCCGGCATGACTTTTTCAAACTCGTCTCGTATCGCGTCCGCCGCCTCTTTCGCAAGACCGCTCGAACGCTTCAACTTCGGCCATGTTTTTTCGGAAAACTCATCCAAACTTCCGGCGGCTGCCGCGCCTGCGAGCGTGAGCGATGTTTCGGTCTTCAGCGCCCGCGCCAAATTCTCCTCCAGTTCGGAGATCGCCTTTACAGTCCCCTTCGCGTCGGCAAACCCCGCTTCCTTCAAGCCGTCAGAAAGGTCATGATCGGCTTTCGCGATATAGGCGTTGATTGCCGCGGCCAGACCGGCGCAATTCATGGCTGCGCCTCCGTCCGGGCGTCTTCCAGCAGGGCGCGTACCTCCTTCATCACCGCGACGACAGAATCGTCGTTCGCCGCCGCCGCTTTTTTGATTTGGGCTTCGAGCTGCTGCGTTACGCCGCCTCCGGGCGCAGCGTACGACTGCTGGCGCGTCGCGGCAATCGGCATATCGCCCCAATTGCCCTCGTAGTTCTCCGATGTCTCGCCCAGCATTTTATAGGCGATTTCCTTCGCCTTGTTCGGCGTCAGACCGCCGGCGCGTTCCGCGACCGTCAGGATCTTCATCATGTCATCCGGGTTCGAGATGTCGGGAGCCAGAAAGTACACCTCGACATATTTGAGGTTGTAACTGCTCAGGAGCTTGTGGTTGATTGCCCACGCGAGGCTTCTGCGCTCCGGCTGGAACACCTGTTTTTCTGTGACCTCCATCGCCATCTGCGCCGTCGCCCGGTTGAAATCCGTCGTATAGCCCACATAGAGATCGGGCAGCTGGAACGCCGACTGCGCCCTGCGCCGGTTGTTGTCTAGATACTCTTGGAACAGTTCATCCTTTTGGAGCATGGACGCGAGGTCTTTGATCTCGATCTCCGGCGCCGGGGTGCCTTCAAACCCCGCCCTTGTCTCGGCGTTCTCGACTTCGAGCACCATAAAGGCGTGCTGCCCCTTTTCGCCCTTTATGTCGTTCATATAGCCCCGGAGTTTGTCAAAGCTCTCGTCGGTCAGCGCGCCGCCCTTGATCATGATCAGCAGCGGCGTGTGCCGCCCTTCTTCAAAGTAGCGGTTGTTCAGGTTTTCCGCTTTGCGGCTTCCGTCCACGCCCAGAATCTGCCCGATCCAACGCACTTCGCCGTACGGCTCCGTCCCCACCGGAAACTCCAATATCTCGTTGGCTTGTTCAGACCGCTCCAACGTCCCGCCGTCTTCCAGATAACGGCCGTCCCGGCGGCTCATGACGCGCGGGTCGCCAACCTCCTTATAGTAGACGGTCTTGCCGCCGATCTCCTGTTTATATTTACAGTATTTTCTAACCCTCGTCCGCGTTTCCCCGCGGAACAGATATTCCTCCTCGATCCACGGATCCAGCGGCAGGGTCTTCCTGACCGAGGGCGTGTCTCTGATGAAGATGATCTCGGTGACCTCGCCCTTCAGGTTGCGTACGACTTCCACATACGCCGTCCCATAGGTTTCCTTCGATTCAACGACGCTTTCAAACACCTCTTTCGTGTCCCTGTCCGCGCTGAGAATGGTAACCCACTCTTTCGCCAAGTCAAACTCGGCTTTCATCTCGTCCGTTTCCTTGATGTCCTCCCGATACCGGACGGCGAGGCCGAAGCCGGCGATGTTGTTTTTATAGGCGCGGATACACTGCGGGAGGATGGAGGAATTGCCGACCAGCGCCTTCAAGCCCCTTTGATCCATTGCCGGGCTCAGCCACTCCGAAGCGCCGGAAGCGCCAAGGGAAACCTGCGTGGGCGCGTCCGCTTTGATAACCGGCGTGTCCGCTTTGACGATACGGACGGCAATGCCGGGCTGTTTCTTTTTCGCGTCACCCACGCGGATCCCTCCGGTCTTCCTTCATTTTAACGGGCAGGCAGAGCAGCAGAACGCAGTCAGCTTCGTCCGGCGACGGCAGACCGCGCTTTTTCATGGAATCCTTGCTCTCGGCCACCATTTTCCCGCGCTCGTTGATATGGTATTTCCGCGCCGACAGCTGCCCGATCAGGTCGTTGTCGTTTGGCAGGATCACCTCGCGCGCCGAGAGCATGTCCCGCAGCACGGACATCATATATGTCGTGGTGTCGTGGTAATACAGGTGTTTGATCGGGTGCCCGAACAGCGCCGGGACGATTTCCATCCACGCGTACCGCGCCGGGTCGGACGCCTTTATTTCCCGCAGCCGGTCGACCACGCCGCCGCCAAGCCCGCCGTCGTCTACCTTGACCGGGATCTTGCCCTTGTAGTTGTGCTCGGTTTTGTGCGCCTCCCCGAGCGCGGCGATGTCGGCGGCTGTTCTCATCAGGTTTTGCCCCTGCGCCTTCTTATGGAAGGCAATCCGCTCGTCAACCTTCTTCCCGATGACCGTCTTGTCGTTCCCGTACCGGGCGACGTCGCAGGCGATGGAGATGCTCTCCGGCATCTTCCGCTCTTTTGGCTCGACGTGCTTCACCGAGGCTTCGATCAAAGACAGGGGAATGAAAACGTCGTCCTCCTGCAGGGGGAACTCGCCGAAGACGCGGACGCGGACAAAATTGCTCTCCTCGCCGTATTTGTCGATGTTGGCTCGTATGTTCTCCTTGTCCGTCCGTGGGCTGTCCAAGGAGTTTACCGCGTGGCACCGGTACAGGCGGCGGTCGGCGTTATGGCTCTCAAAAAACGTGCCGGAGGTCTTGGTCGGGTTCCCGCACATCAGCAGCTTGTTGTTCTGCCCCGACAGGGTGCCGAGCACCGCCTCCATGATCGGCTCGGATACACCGGAAGCCTCGTCCACGATAAAGAGCATGTTGTCCTCGTGGAACCCCTGCATATTCTCCGGTTTGGTCGCCGTCCGCGCGACGGCGAACCAGCGCTTCTCCATGCCGACCATGTATATGTAGGTCTTTGTCCATTTGAGGATTACCGACAGCAGCGGGCTTCTCGCCTGCCACTTCGCGACCTCCGCCCACAACACGTCGTTGAGTTGCTGGCGGGTCGGCGCCGTCGCCACCACCCGGGAGAACGGAAAACAGGCGACGAACCACAGCAGTATCGCCGCCTCCAGCCCGGTTTTCCCAACGCCCTGACCGCTGCGTACCGTGACCCTGCGGTGCGAGGCTATATCCGCCGCGACGTCCGCTTGCCACGGATCCGGCTCGAATTTCAGCACCTCGCGGAAAAACAAGACCGGGTCGGCTTGATAGCGGCTTTGGCGTTTCCTGAAAAACCGAACCCTATTCGGCTTCATCTCCGTTTTCGGCATCATCGTCACTCTCCGTCAGCGCTTCAATCCAGTCGTCGGCGGTTTCGTTGCTCTGCGCCGCCTCCGCCTTCTGTACCTCCAGCTCATACCGTTTTCGGTCGTACTCCCTGCGGTGCCGATCCATCGGGTTCAGCTCGAAATACCGCGCCAAGAAGTCAAGCGATTTCCACCGGTCGGCCAGCTTGATCTTCACGCCCTCGCGCCCCTCGGATACCTCGGTGATAAGCTGCCCGTCAATTCTGCTGCTGTCCATCAGCTTCACCGTGTTGACGACGCGCGTAACCGGGACATGTTCCTTTGTAATCGGGTTCTCCACCGTCACGGCTTTGCCCTTGTAGGTCTCCAAAACGGTGCGCCCGTTGAACTCCGCGAAGTCCGTGAAGTCCGCGAAGGCGATCCGCATATGCAGCTCGATGATGTCTTCGCCGCATAAGCCGCCGAGCCACTCGTTCTTGATGAGCTTCAACTCGGAGATTTCCTTCCGTATTGAATCTAACTGTAGGAGCTGCCAGCCGATCTGCCCCAGGTTGTTCCCGGAGTAGCCGGCATTCCGCGCCGCTTGCGTGGCGTTGAAGTTTTTCATATAGCAGTAACAGAATTGCCGTTGCTTGTCAGTGAGTTCGCCGTTTCCCTCCACGGCATCCGCAAGCTGCCTGTCTAAGCTGGCGGCGGGCGCGAGCTGCGGCGGTTTGGCTGCAACTTTGCGGCTTTTCGGTTGCAACTTTTTCTTGCCCCCGGTTGCAACCTTCCGCCGTTTCCAGTCACGCGCCGCCCAAGACTTCACCGCGCTCAGCGTCACCTTGTATTTGTCGGCAATGTCCTGATATTTCATACCGTTCAGCCAGTCATCATACGCGAGTTCCCGCGGCTCCATTTACATATCACCACCTCCGCGATAATCGGGCGCAGCCGCTGTCAGCTGCGCTTTCTGCGAATATGAACACATTAATTTGGCGCAACGGTAGCCGGATACGCGAACTCCGCCCCGTCGCGAACCACCGTCACGCTCCCGCCGGTCTGCTCAATGTATCTCCGCGCGATCACGTCGCAGTATTTCGCGTCCCGCTCCATCATAAAGCAGCGTCGGGCGAGTTTGTCGGCGGCGATCAGGGTGCTCCCGGAACCGCCGAACGGGTCGAGGACGATCCATCCCTCTTTGCTGCTGTTCTCAATCAGCCGCGCGACCAAAGAGACGGGCTTCATCGTCGGGTGCTCTTTGCTGATCAACGGGCGGTCATGCTCGATCACGGTGGTTTGGGTGCGGTCGTCCGTAAAGAAATGGGCGTGCCCGCCCTTCCAGCCGTATAAAATCGGCTCATGCCGCCACTGGTAGTCCTGCCGCCCCATCACAAATGCGTTCTTCACCCATACGAGACACTGCCGCACCTTGAATCCGGCGTCCTCGAACGCCTGACGGAAACGCAATCCCTCGCTGTCGGCGTGGAAGACATACACCGCAGCGCCCGCGGCGCTGGCAGTGTTGATGTTCTGAAACGCGCCGCTCAGGAACGAAAGGAAGTCCCCGCCGGATTGCCGGTCGCCCAGCATCTTCCCTGCTTTGCCCTCATAGTCCACGTTATACGGCGGGTCGGTCACGGTCAGGCGGGCGGTCTTCCCGTCCATCAGCCGGGTCATGTCGGGCGCGTCGGTGGCGTCGCCGCACATCAGGCGGTGTTTGCCCCCAAAAATGAAAATGTCGCCGCGCCGGGCGACCGGAGTTCCCGAAACGTCTTCGAGCGCGGTTTCTACGTCGAATCCCGCGTCTTCCGTTAAGCCGGAATCCTCCGGCGGTGAAAACACGTTCCCGGCGGCGAGAATCTCCGCCAGTTCCTCCTCCGCGAACCCGGTGAGGCTGAGCAGCGCTTCGTCGGCGTCCGCCGACAGCTCGTCGAGCAGAGCGGCCAGCTTCTCTTCGTCCCACTCGCCGGATATTTTGTTCAGCGCGACGTTCAGCGCCTTCTCCTGCGCTTCGGGCACATCGATGGCGCTGACTTCTACGGTCTCGTGTCCGAGGTGGCGCAGGACGGTCAGCCGCTGGTGACCGCCGACAACATTGCCGGTGCGCCGGTTCCACACAATCGGTTCGACCATTCCGAACCGGAGGATTGAGTTTTTGATCTGCTCATACTCGGCGTCGCCCGGCGACAGCGCCTTGCGCGGGTTGTACGCCGCCGGGTTCAGCTCCGAGAGCTTCTTTACAATGATTTCCATAGAAAAAACCCCTTTTCTTTGATTCCGTCCGGGCAAACCGGGCGGATCGTCGCCGCGCAAAGGAGTAAACGCGGCGTCTTGCGCCTCCCTTCAAACAAAGTGCCGCCCCCGGTGAAGGGGCGGCTGTCAGGCGATTCGGGTTTTTCCCAGTTTGAGTATATCACGCCGGAAAACTGCGGTCAACTGCAATTTACTGCAAAAGACTGCAATTTACTGCGGGGAACTGCGAAATACTGCAATTTACCGCAGACTATTTATAATGTTTTTGTGAATTTCAAATGCTGTCCGCTCGCTGCAACCTAATTCATAGGCGACTTCCTTCCACGGCATACCGTCGATATAACGGCATTCCATAAGCAACCGGTCTTCACTGACGCGCAGACCGGCAATAAAGGCTTCGACAGCAGACATTTCCGTCTCGATCTCCGTCCGGCGTTTCATGAGCGTTTGGGAACGCCGCGAGGGAGCGCTTCCGCAGACGAGAATAGAGCGCTCCGTATAGGGATGCTCCGCCGACGACCCGCGCACGACGTCAACTCCGTATTCCTCAACGTTGTTTTCTAACCGTTTTTGGATAGAAGCTAACTCTTTTTTCAGCTTGATATACTGTTCAAGCCGCTCTTTTGTCATCTTTAACATTGACAAGCCGCCCCCTATATGGTATACTTTCTCTGTCGGGAGGGCTGCACACCGCAATGGGTGGGCGGCTTTCTTTTTATGGCTCTGGCGGCTTCTCCCGCACCTGTCCGCACTTCTCCGGGGTGTTTTTGCAGACCAAGCTGCATGTCTCCGCGTGTTTGCACGTCTTGCAGCAGGGACACCCGGCCATCATCTTCGGGCAGGAAAACAAATTACAGCGTTTGGCGGTGCTCATTATACTTCCCCCCAGTCCAGCCGCTGCCCGCAGCTGGGGCAGTAGTTGGTGCGTCCCATCGCCGCAACATACAATACCTTGCGGCAATTTGGGCAACAGTAATAGCCCAGAAGCGACCGCTCCAGCACGACCGGCACGGCGACCGGCTCAACGGTGGCGAAGTCTATGTCCAGCGTTCGCCCAATGTTGTCCAGTATGCAACTGCGAATGCTTCTCTCACCCATTTTCTCGCCATTGAGTTCAAGGTAAAAGCCCGTCACCGGCTCCCCGTTGTCCAGCCGTTTCCCTGTGACCATGTAGCGCTTGATGTTCATATCTTCTTCCCCCTTTCATCTTTGCCCCGCAGTCGGGGCAGTAGTTGTGTTGCTTACCGCCAAAATACCAATAATCACAGACGCTGCACCTGAACCCCATAATTTCTCTAGGTTCAGTCAGCGCGTCCCACTCCCCGCGCACCGCCGGCGCGGCGTCGATGGTGGGAATCTTCAACGTTGCGCACTCAACAGCGTGTCGGCATTGCGGAGATGTTTCGAATATTTCTTGCAACAGCGCGTCCGCGTCAATCACCCTCATCAGTACCACTCTCCTATTCTTACAATCCAAACAGGGAACCAGCCGGGCTTTCGTTTTCCGTATAGGTCTTTGGTGTGTGGTTCGTAGTCCTCAACAACATACCCTCCGCATGGTTCTCCGTCCGTGTTCTCCCAGTCAGTGCGAACTTGATACTTGCAATGCCCTTTTTTAACGTCAGAAGCCGATAAATGCACTTCGCATTTTGGATTCAGGCATTCCGGGTCAAGGTGGTATGCCTGCACAATCCACGCGGGCACATCTTCTTGATTTGGGCATTCATCTTTGGCGATTATAATCGCGCTTCCATCGCAATCGTAATTCCAACAATCGTATGTAAATTTTCGTTTACGGCTCATACCCTCAACTCCTCCAATCTTTCGTAATACTCATCTTCCGTGATTTCCCCTGCGGTTTGTGCTGTCCCATGCTCATCCCCCTCCCTCAATAATCCCACATGCTTGTCCCGCGCGTGACATGGGCGACGGTGGCGGCGGGACGCGCCCACATCGTTTGGAATTTGCGCCAATCCCGGCTGTACTGCTTGCGCTCCGTCCCCTCGGTCGGCTGGTACAGCATCGCGAACGGCATGGCACCGGCGGCGTAGATCGCCTGTAAACGGCGCTCGTTCGCGTCCATGTCATCGCCGATCAGCGCGTAACAACGGATATGCTCCCGTGTGTACCCGGCTTTGGTCAGCTTTTCGGCGGCGCGTTCAAGACCGGGGATTGCGGCGTCGCTGTCACAGGCAAGCCAGAGTTCGGAGATACGCAGGGCGCGGACGTTTTCGACGAAATGCGCGTCGATCAGGCTGTTCTGCAAGCCGCCCTTGAAGCAGATACCGCTCTGGCGTTTCAGCATGGCGAAGACCTTTTCCTTGTGTTCCCGGCTCGTTTGCAGAAAATTGTTGTCCTGAATCACGTTTCCGGGGTGGATCAGGAGTTCGGCGATCTTCCCCTCCCGCTCGGGAACCGAGCAGAACCCGCAGTTGTTGTCACACCCGCGCGAGGTGAATACGATATTCCGCCTGACGTACAAACCGGGCGTGAAGTCGCGGGCGGGGCTGTTGTACGCGGGTCCTCCCACCAGCACCGGCTTGTCGGTGTCGCGTTGGTACAGCTCCCGCAGGCGCTCACACAGCGGGATATCCCATGTGAACACGCAGGATATATGTACCTGGTCGTGCGGCGGCAGTGTGCGTGTGCGTGGGATTTCGCACTGACCGTACACCTCCCGCAGCGCCGGGTGACCGATCAGCGCCATGCTGTCATCCGGGGTGTAACTCGTTCGGCGCGGGAACACGCGCAGGATGGTCATTCCGTCCTCTCCCACGGGTATTCCTGCACAAACTCGCTGCCCATCAGTCCGCGAAGGGATTCCTTCATAAACACCGGGATACCGGCTTCCCGGCAGTTTGCGACGATGTTGTCTATCCACTCGCGCCGGGGGATAACCTTGCCTTTGCGGTTGCCGGTTTCCGCGCCGATGATTACCCAATCCGCTTTATTCCGTACAGAGCCTATAAATGGCGCTAAAATGGGTTCTATGCTGAGAAACGTATTATGTAATTCGCTCCAAAAAAGCGGAGCTTCGTCATCAGTCACGGTCGTGCCGTACCAAAAGTTTTTGTGTTCCGGCAACAATCCAAGTTCACCCATCATGACATATCGCTCCGGATTCTTGGTCAAAAACAGATACCGATGTTGCGGAGCGGCGGCACAGGCGGCGAATACCTCTTGAATCCACTCGTCCGGCACCCAATCGCCAAACAGGTCGGTCATACTGCCGACAAAGACCGTCTTGGGCGTTTTCGTCGCCTCCGGCTCTCTGAGGCGGTAACGGTGGAAGGTGGGCACGAAGCCGAATGGGTAAGGGGCTTTTATCGTTTTATTTCCGCGTTCGACAATATACGCATTTTCCAATTCCGCGATCTTTTGTCCGTTGCTCAAATAAACCTTGCACCTCCAACTGCGGAATGTCTCACTGGTTAGGCAGATAAAGGTTTTATCTGCCGAAGCGTTGCCCCTCACATGCCCACTCGAATAATCCCATCCTCCAAACCGCCGCGCAATTCCCCGCGCATAGCAATATGGGCAGCCATGCAGACAGCCGGTAACGGGGTTCCATGTGGCGTCGCACCAGTCGATTCTTGTGCTGTTCACGGTTTCTTCGCCTCCCTTTCCGCGAATCGCTCCTCGTCGAATTCATACGCACACTTTCCGAATACGCGGCATTCGTATGTATCGGGCATATGGTTTTTGCAAGAACCGCACCCGCCATATTTCCTCACCGCCCGCTCCAGCGCTTCCGCGCGGCGCGTCATGGTTTTCAGCGTGTCCAGCAGTTCCGGGACTGCGGTTCGGGCGGCAGCGATGAGGGCAAAGTTATCATCTTGTTCTGGATACTCCTCGTAAAGATTTGTTGTGCATATTTCCCCGATGTCGTCTATGATATGAGCATGTCCCTCACGCCGAGTTAAAGTCCACGTCCCCGGCGTAGCCGCCTCGCACAGGGCGCGGAGTTCCGCAATGCGTTCAGGTGTCATGGGTTGCTTCCTCCTCATAGTCAATGTCGATTATCTCGTCCAGATCGGCGTACAGCCAGTACAGCAAATCATCATGTTTCATGGCGTTCTCCTTTCTTTGCCGCTAAAGTCGCGCGCCCGCTTTTCATGTACCTTGTCAACCGTTCCATTCGCTCACACCTCCAAAAGTTCTGGATTGTCGTGGATGTTGCCGATGATTTCTTTTTCAAAATTGCGAACTGCATAATATCCCTTGTCAGTCTTGTATGCCTTGAAATTCTTGCATAAAACCATTCTGAATTCGCCACGCTCAAAGATAACCACCATATTCCCGCTGTCGGTTCGTGAAATACAACGAACAATATCCCCCTCGAAGATCAGCAAATCCTCCGGCTTATCGCCCCGGTACGACTTCGCGGCGCGTAACCCCGTGCATTGCCCGATTGTGGCGGGGTCGATCGAATACGTTTGCGAATTTTCATAATGCGTCATGACAGAATCACCGCTCGGATTCATATGTAAACTGCCTATTGCCCACACCGGCGGTTTTTCCCGCCCGTTTATTGCGTGTTCATGCTCCCGAATCTTCCCGCGAAACAAATAACGGTTATCCAACATGCTTTCTCCTCCCTCCGACAGGCGTAGTAAGCGCCTCGTCTGTTGACCATCCATACTTATAGATCCGCCGGCAGCTCGTGCTTTCGTTCAAC
>JAISVO010000129.1 GCA_031271525.1 Oscillospiraceae bacterium | reverse complement strand
GAAACATACGAGTTCCGCCTGCGGGACTTCGTCTTTCGCGGGCACGTCGTCTGTTCCGCGGAGGCGCAGCGCGGGCGGCTGTATACCGATGGGGTTCGGTGGAAATTCCCGGTCGCGAGCGCCCGGGTGAAAGCGTATATCGAAAAGGCCTGCGACGATTTTTTCAAGGACCATGAAGGAGGTCTCAAACGGGCGATTTCGGACGAGAGTGAGGAACAGCTTCTGGGTTGGGAGGTCAACCGGATCTATCAGGAGCTAAAGAACTCTTTTCGGGAGGATAGCGTCCGCGCCTTCGAGGAGGACAACGGGCTTGCAAGCGAAGCCGGGCTGTACCGCAAAATCCTGCGCCAGTTCTGCGAAGGACGGGAGCTCACAGTCCCCCCGGCGGACGGGACTGCTTATGAGGACCGGATGGCGCTCCTCTATATCGGCACCCTGACCGGGACCGTGCCGGAGCAGACCGGGGTCAGCCACGTGCTGATCGACGAGGCGCAGGACTACGGCCCCCTGCATATGGCGGTGATGAAGCGCCTCTTCAGCCGGGCGGTGTTCACCGTCTTGGCGGATGTCCGGCAGGCGTTTTACCCGGCGGCTGCGTTCACCGATCCGGAGGAGCTGGCGGCATTCTTCCCCGGCGCGGAACGGTGCGAGCTTCGCCACAGCTACCGCTGCACCCGGGAGATTACCGCTTTCGCGAACCGTTATATCGGCGAGGTTCCGGCGGAGGGGCAGGCGCGGAGCGGGGACGAGCCCGTCCTTCTCCGGGAAAACCCGAAAACCGCGATCCCGCGAATCCTCGGCGGTCTGCCCGGTGGCACCGTCGGCATCCTCACCCGGACAGGGCCGGAGGCGGCAGCCCTCCACAAAGCGCTTCGGGGAAGGGCGCGGCTGGTGCGGAGCCCCGACGACACCTTCGGCGGCGGCGTGACGGTGATGCCCGCTTACTTATCCAAAGGGCTGGAATTCGATACCGCGATCCTTGTCAATTGCGAGCGCTCCGGCGAACCGGGCAACCTGATGTACACGCTCTGCACAAGGGCGCTGCACAGGCTGTTTATCATAGAAGGTTATTAGCGTCTCTTTCATTTACCGCGCGGGTGAAACGCGTCTCACTGAAAACGGTGATGGGGGGAGGGGTGAAAACCCCTCCCCCGCCCATGAGAGACTGGATGTCCCGTTGATTTTTCAACCGGGGCTTTCGTGTTACCCATAAACTACCTATGATACAGCTGCTTCGTCTCATACTTCGGCTCGCAGGTGAGGTTGACGCCGAGGTTGCGGAAGGTACTCTCGTCCACCCGGGAGAGGAGGACGGTGGAGTGCGCCTCGCAGTCCCGCAGGTGCTCGATCTGCTCCATCGCGAGCTCCGCCGAGGGGTTGTTGGACGCCGCGCTGATGGTGAGGGCGATCAAGACCTCGTCGGTGTGCAGACGCGGATTCCGGTTTCCCATGTGGTTGATTTTTAAGTCTTGGATCGGCTTGATGATGTTCGGCGAGATGAGGCGCATCCGCTTCGGGATGTGCCCCAGCGCTTTCAGCGCGTTTAACAGGGCCGCCGACGACGCGCCCAGCAGGGGGCTTGTTTTCCCGGTGACAATCTTCCCGTCCGGAAGCTCGATCGCGACCGCGGGACCGTCGGTTTCGGCGGCCCGCCCCAGCGCCGCGCCCACGACGGGGCGGTTCTCCGGGGTCATCCCGACTTGACGCATCAGAAGCTCCAGTTTACTGACGGCATCCTGCTTCCCAAACCCTTGACGCCGCTCGCAGAGGGCTTCGTAGTGCCGGCGGATGATCTCCTGTTTGGAGGCCTCGCGGACCGCGCCATCGTCGGTGATGCAGAAACTGATCATGTTGACCCCCATGTCGGTGGGGCTTTTGTAAGGCGGCGTTCCGAGGATCCGCTCGAAGATGACGCGCAGGACGGGGAAAACCTCCATATCGCGGTTGTAGGTGACCGCCGCCTCGTTATGCGCCTCCAGATGGTAGGGGTCCAGCATGATCACGTCGTTGAGGTCGGCTGTCGACGCCTCATACGCCAAGTTAACCGGGTGCCCGAGAGGGAGGCTCCAGACCGGGAAGGTTTCGTATTTTGCGTAGCCCGCCAAATGCCCCCGCAGCTGTTCGTGGTAGAGCTGGGACAGGCAGACCGCCATCTTCCCGCTCCCGCCGCCCGGGGCGGTGACGACGACGAGCCTCCGTCCGGTCTCCACATAGTCGTTCTTTCCGAACCCGTCCTCACTCAGCACGAGGGGGATATTCGCGGGGTAATCCTCGATGGGGTAATGCTTATAGACCTTGACGCCCAGCGTGTCCAACCGCCGAATGAACCTCTCCGCGGCCTCTTGGCTCCGGTAGTGGGTGACCACCACGCTCCCGACCGTCAGCCCGACGGCCCGGAAGGCGTCGATCAGACGGAGCACCTCTTGGTCGTAGGTAATGCCCAAGTCGCCCCGCCGCTTGCTTTCCTCGATATCCCCGGCGTTGATGACGATGACGATCTCCGCCTCGTCCCGAAGGGTTTGCAGCATCCGGACCTTGCTGTCCGGCTCGAATCCCGGCAGTACCCGGCTCGCGTGGTAGTCGTCGAACAGCTTACCGCCGAACTCCAGATAGAGCTTGCCGCCGAACCGCTCGATCCGCTCGATGATCTTCCGTGATTGGAGCTGTAAATACAAGTCGTTGTCAAAACAGATTTTCTTCATAGATCCCCCCGGAACGGCGAGACCGGCAGCCCGTTGACGCCGTACAGCGGCGCGGCGCAGTATGCCCGCCAGCAATACCGTACGGCGGCGGGCGTTGTGTTTGACGACATCCGCAGCGTGTTCCCCTCGGCGCGCACGGCGACGGCTTCGGCAAAAACGCCGGAGACGCCGGCGACCTCGAACACCCCGCCGTCCCCGCGCAGCTCAACCGGCTTGTCAAAGGTGACGACCGCCTCGTCCCCGTCCCTCATGATGTGCGTCACGGCGGGGGCGTCGGCTTCGGCATCCCGGCCGTAAACCTTTTTCAGCGCTTGGAGAGCCAAGCGGTGACCCACCGGCTCCTTATCGGCCGGGTGGATGTTATCCAGTTCCCCGCAGTCGGGGATAACCGCCAGCCCGGTATTGCGAACAAACCGGCTCACCTTCCGCTGCGCCTCCCGGAGGCGGGGCCATTCCTCCCCGATCCACCCTTTTTCCACGTTCTCGCTGGAATCGTACATCGGAAGCTGGACGAAGAGGAAGGGCAGGGTCTCGTCACGGAAGTCCTCCCGCCACTGGTTGATCAGAGCGCACATCCAGTCGAAGTAGTCGCCGCTCCGGCTCCAGTCCTCCTCGCCCTGATAATAGAGGAATCCCTTAAGCGCCAGCGGCGCGACCCGGCCCAGCATCGTTTCGTGCAGCCCGCAGGGACGGAAAGGGGACGACGGCCCGGGGGGCTGGGGCCACGGGTTCTCCCCGCATTCCTCAATGATCACCCGCCACGGGGTCTTGGGGTCCTTTGCCCAGAGGGCGTCGCTCTTCTCTTTCCAAGCCATGTACACCCGGTTGTATTCCTCCATAACCTTTTGGTACTCTTCCTCGCTTCTGTCTCCGCCCCGGCGGTTATAGTCCGAGATAAAGCTTGCCCCCGAAGCCAATCGCTCCAGTTTCTCCCGGCCGATCCACACGGAGGCGGAGGTGCCGCCCCAGTTGCACCCGATGATCCCGATCGGGACGCCGACTTCGGCGCGGATCTCTTTCGCGAACCAATAGGCGACCGCCGAGGTGTCCAGCGCGTCTTCGCCGGTGCAGACTTTCCAGCTCGCGCCCCGCTCGGCTTCTTCCAATTCGTCCCCCGGCTTCGCGCAGCGGGGCACGTTGTAGACCCGCAGCAGGGGGTCGTCCGCCCTTGCCGCTTCCGCGGGGCCGTCCTTCGCGTCCCGAAGGGGAAACTCCATATTGCTCTGCCCCCCGGCGAGCCATACGTCTCCAAACAGGACGTCTCGGAAGACGACCTCCTCATCCCCGCAGCGGACCGTTATTCGGCAGGGTTTACCGACGCCCTGCGGCGGCATCACAACCCGGAAGAGACCGCCCGACGCCTTCCCGGTGCGGGTGATCCCCCCCGCCGTAACCGAGACTTCCGCCCCGTCCGGCGCCTCGCCGAAAACGGGGAAGGGTTTCTCCCGCTGGAGAATCATGCGGTCGGAAAAAACCGCCGCAACGCGCAGCCGCCCGCTCATAGCATCCCCCGGATCCGCAAACACATCCGTCCGTTGTGGTAGGGGCATTTCCACGGCCCGACAACCGGTTTGCCGGCGCGGGTTCCGTCGGGGAGCACCTCGTTCAGCCACTCTGACCCGGGACGTTTGTCCACGATTTTGTCCTCAATGAACCGCAAAATATCCTCGGCGGCTTGCCGGTACGCCGGGTTCCCGGGCCGCTTCTCCGCCATACGCAGGAATCCGACGACCGCTTCGGCCTGCACCCACCAGACCCGGGTCTCGTCCGTAACTCCGTCCAGCAGCTCATTCCGCGCCGAACCTTCCCGGACGCCCTCCGCCAGCACTTTGTCCGCGAGGGCGGAGCACATCTCGCCGACCCTTGCGCTCAGTCCGTCGTCCCCGAGCAAACCGGCGCCCCACTCCAGAAGCCAGGACGCCTCGATGTCGTGCCCGTAGGAGGTCAGGTCAATCAGGCTGTTGTAATCTTGATCGAAGAAGACATCCAGTCTCTTCTTTCCGGGGTTGCGGACCTTTTCCAGAAAAATCTCCAAAATCCCCCGCATCTTTTGAGCGACCGCCGGACTGTTGGACGCCCGGTACAAGCCGCTGTACGCCTCGAAGACGTGGAGGAGGGTGTTCATCGTCCGGGACGCGGCGGCGCCGTGCTCGGAGAGTTTTTCATTGGCAATCGGGCGAAAAGACCGGTCGAACGCCTCGCCGTAGCCGCCTTGGTCGGCGCACTTCTCCTCTATCAGGGCGAAGATCCGCATGGCGAGCTCCAGCGCGTCCGGATTCCGGCTCGCTTCGTAGTAAGCCGAAAGGGCGTAGACCGCGAATGCTTGGCTGTAGGTGTGCTTCGTCTCGTCCTCAGGGCGTCCGTCACGGGTCACCGACCAGTAGACGCCGCCCTCCTCCCGGTCGATACAGTGTTCCCGCAGGAAGGCGTAAGCCCAGTGGGCGTAAGGGAGGAGATCGCTCCGATCCAGCGCGTCCGCCGCTTCGGAGAAGAACCATAAAATCCGGCTGTTCAGGATGCAGCCCTTCACCGCGTCTTTATCTAGGTTCAGCTCACCGTCCATGAACCCGTAATAACCGCCGCATTCGTCGTCCTTCAGCCCCTGCCAGAAAGGGAGGATGTTCCCCTCCAGCATCTTTACTGCGGTTTCTCTCATCATCGTCTCCCTAGGTCCTTGTCGTCGTCGCTCAGCACGCTGTGCTCCTTAATGAAGCCGACGACCTCATCGACCGTGGTGAACGCGAGCCCCACATAGCTGTCCGCCGCGCCGTAGTAGACGGCGATCCGCCCGCTGTCGGCGTCGTGGAGGGTCGCGCAGGGGAAGACGACGTTGTTGACAAACCCCCGCTCCTCATAGTCGGTCTCGGGGGTGAGGAGGAAGTGACGGGAACGGTATTTCACCTTGCTCGGGCTGTCGATGTCGAGGATCGCGCCGCCGATGCTGTAGACGTAGCCGTTGCAGGTACCCGCGACGCCGTGGTAGAACAAGAGCCATCCTTCGGTCGTCTCGATCGGGGCCGCGCCGCCGCCGATTTTAAGGGATTCCCACCACGCGCTGCCCCGTCCCATGACGTGGCGGTGTTTGCCCCAATAGACGAGGTCGGGGCTCTCGCTGACGAAAATGTCGCCGAAGGGGGTATGCCCGCTGTCGCTCGGGCGGGAGAGCATGATGTAATTGCCGTTGATCTTCCGGGGGAAGAGAACCGCGTTCCGGTTATACGGGATGAAGGGGTTTTCCAGCCGGGTGAAGGTCTTGAAGTCCGTCGTCTTCGCCATCCCGATCGACGCGCCGTAGAAATCCTGACACCAGATGGCGTAGTAGGTGTCCTCAATCTTTAGGAAGCGCGGGTCGTAGGCGTAGTGGGGCATGAAAGGGTTCCCCTCCTCATCTAGGAACCGGATCTTCTCGGGCTGAAACTCCCATTGGATGCCGTCCTTGCTCTCGCCCCAATAAATGTGCGAAACGCCGTCGGTCTGTTCGCCCCGGAAGACGCCGGCAAAGCGCCCGTCCGCCGCGACCACCGCGCTGTTGAAGACCCGGGCGACGCCGGGGATGGGATTCCGTCCGATCACGGGGTTAGCGGTATAGCGCCAGAGGGGGCCGTTTTGCGGGACGGAGGGTTTTTCCTGCCAAGGCATGTTGGGGATTGCGCCCGCGTTGAGAATCTTTACACGCTCGCTCATCTTCGCGACATCCTTTCTTGAATGGAAGCGGACAGCCCCGCCTCCGGTCTTGACCTTTCAGCATTATACCACAGCATCTTGTATGTGGCAACAGCGTGTTACACGATTGGCACTGAGTTTCGGACGATTTTTCACGGCGCGTTTGATTTTTGGGCGTTCCTGTGATACAATAAACCTCATCAAAGTCTTTGGGATCTGTTAGGAGCGAAGTTGAACGTATGAACCCAACAGCGGCAAGGTATGAAGCTTTTGTAAAACGCGGGCTTTCCCTCAATATGACCAGAGGCGTGCCGTCCAAGGAGCAGCTCGACCTGTCACGAGGGCTGCTGACCTGCCTCGGCGACGACGACTATCTATCGGAAAACGGCGCGGACTGCCGTTCCTACGGCATTTTGGACGGTCTGCCCGAGATCCGCCGGATCTTCGCGGACATCCTCGATTTGACGCCGGGCGAGGTGATCGTCGGCAACAACTCCTCCCTCGCCCTGATGTTTGACAACGTCGCGAGCAATATGTCCCGGGGGGTGCGGGAGGATACGCCTTGGGCCGCCCAAGGGGAGGTCAAATTCCTCTGCCCGTCGCCGGGGTATGACCGGCACTTCACCATCTGCGATTATTTCCATATCAAAATGATCCCGGTCGGAATGACCGCGAACGGTCCGAATATGGATGAGGTCGAGCGGCTTGTGGCGTCCGACCCGTCGGTCAAGGGGATCTGGTGTGTCCCGGTCTTCTCCAATCCGGGCGGGGTCGTCTATTCGGACGAGACGGTGCGGCGTTTCGCGAACCTGAAGCCGGCGGCGCAGGACTTCCGCATTTACTGGGACAACGCCTACTGCATCCATCAATTTTCGGGCGAGCACCCCCGGCTCCCGAACATCGTCCGGGAGTGCGCCGCCGCCGGAAACCCCCACATGCCGCTGGTGTTCACCTCCTTCTCCAAGGTCAGTTTCCCGGGGGCCGCCGTGAGCTGCCTCGCGTCCAGCGAGGAGAACTGCGCGTACGTCAAGAAACGCCTGTCGGCGCAAATGATCGGCCCGGACAAGCTCCGCCAGCTGATGCACGTCCGGTTCTTCGGCGGGGCCGAGGGCGTCTACGCCCATATGCGCCGGCACGCCGAAATCCTGCGCCCGAAGTTCGCCGCCGTCGAGGACGCGCTGCGCCGCGGGCTATCCGGCCTTCCGGACTGTTTCTGGACGACGCCGCTCGGCGGGTATTTCGTCAGTTTCAACGCGCCCAAGGGCTGCGCGAAGCGGATCGTGAAGCTCTGCGCCGACGCGGGGGTCGCGCTGACGCCCGCCGGGGCGACCTTCCCGTATGGCAGGGACCCGGACGACCGGAATATCCGGATCGCGCCGACCTTCCCGCCGATCGAAGAGCTCCGCACCGCGATGGAGGTTTTCTGCAGCGCCGTGCTGCTTGCCAAGGAGGAAAAGGAGGAGACAAACCGTGGCTGATGTCTTTGTGGAGCATATGATCAAACAGCGCCCCACCGGGAAGGTGACGGCGCAGAAGATCCTTCTGCTGTTCGCCGCTATGGTCGCGGCAATCCTGCCGATGATCATTTCGCTGGTCTTCGCGGTCTTCGGCGCCACCGTAAACCTAATGTCGCTCCTGCCGCTGACCCTGATCGGCTCGGGCTGGGGGCTGATGATGCTATTCCGGCGGCTTGATCTGGAGTTTGAGTACATCGTCACCAACGGCGAGATGGACGTGGACAAGATCATGGGCAGGACCACCCGGAAGCGCTTGCTGACGGTGGACTGCCGCTCCTTCGACATCCTCGCGCCGTATAAAGAGGAGTACCGGAACGAATACTCGTCCCAGACGATCGGGAACCGGATCGACGTATCCAGCCACCCGGATTCCGCCGGACGGTGGTTTGCCGTCTTCAACGCGAAGGACGGCGTCCGCACCCTGCTGGTCTTCGAGCCGAGCGAAAAGATGCTGGATGCCTTCCGGATCTTCATCCGGAGTAAGATTAAGGCGTAGCAGGCTAGGCGTATGCTTTGTCAGGAATGCGGATACCGGAACAGCGGCCCGGAACGGACCTGCCGCTCCTGCGGCGATGGGCCTTCCTCGCCGCCGGTTTCTTTATTCTGCTGCTGTTCAACAGCCTTGGTTCGGCGGTATGAAGCCAAAACCTGATGTAAAACAGAGGTGACCCGACGTGCGCGAAATCACGCGCGAACTTGTCAGCACGCTCCTTCCCCCGCGCCCGAAGACCTCGCACAAGGGGGACTTTGGGCGCGTCTTGGTTCTCGCCGGAAGCGCCGGCTACTCGGGCGCCGCCGCCTTCTGCGCCCTCGCCGCCGTACGGGGCGGCGCGGGGCTGACCCGGGCGGGCGTCCCCGAGGTGATTTGGAACCAAGTCGCGGCGCAAGCTCCCGAGTGCATGTGCTTTCCCCTCCCCTGCGACCGCGAGGGGCGGCTGTCCGCCGGCGCGCTTGATTGGGCGCTGGACAACGCCGGCCGTTCGGATGTCACCGTTTGCGGTCCGGGACTGGGGCGGAGCGCTTGTTTGGAGACGCTGGTCGGAGCGCTGACGGCGCTGGACAAACCGCTGATCCTCGACGCGGACGGCATAAATAACCTGCGCGGACATATACTGAACTGTCCCCTTGTCCTAACCCCGCATGAGGGCGAATTCGCCCGGGCGGGCGGCGGCCTCGGAGACGGGCGGGAAGCGGGCGGAGAGGCTTTCATCAAGAAGGTTCCCTGCGTTCTGGTATTGAAGGGGCACCGGACCTTGGTGTTCGCGCCGGGGGAAGAAACCCGCGAAAACACCACCGGAGGGCCGGGGCTCAGCAAGGGCGGCAGCGGGGATGTGCTGGCCGGGCTGATCGCCGCGCTGACCGCCCAAGGGCTGCGCCCCTTCGACGCCGCGACCGCCGGGGTATACCTTCACGGGCTTGCGGGGGATATTTGCGAGGAGGAAATCGGGGAGAGGGGGATGACCGCGAGCGACCTGCTGCTTGCGATCCCCAAGGCGCTGAGGCAAACGGGAGGATGACGAATGCGCGCAGCGAAACTTTTGTGCGTACTGATGACGCTTCTGCTGGGGGGCGGCTGTGCGTCCGGCGCGGATACCGCAGCCGACCGGATCCGGGAGCATTATGCCGGGAAAACCGAGGGAACATATACGGTGACCCTCCGCACCGATTTCGGCGACCGCGTGCTGGACTTTATGGTTGAATACGCGTATACTCCCGCGGGCGGGCGGATGAAGGTCCTCTCGCCGGAACCGGTCGCGGGGATCGAAGCCGAGCTGGAGCCGGGCGGCGTAACCCTGCGCTATGACGGGACCGTGCTGGAACTGGGGGCGCTTCCGGGCACCGGACTGTCGCCGATGGAGAGCCTGCCCTTTATCATCGCCCAGTGGGCGGGGGGATATATCACCCAAACCGGCAGTGAGACGCGTACGGGACAGCGTCTGCTGACGATGACGACTCTGGAGACGCAGGGGGAAACCGCCCTTGAGGCGCGCACATGGTTCGATCGGGACACCCTCGAACCCCTCACCGCCGAACTTTTGGTCAACGGGGCGCTGACGGTCACGGCGTATTTTTAGCCGGGCGCGCGGCAAACGCTTCCCATGTTCGCCTATGGTGAACATGGGTTTTTAGCGTCCCTGATTCTTGCGCGCCGCCTCTTTTTGTGATATACTCAAAAAAAACGCACGGGGGATCATACACTATGAAGCTCGGTTTCGTGGGGTTGCCCAACGTGGGCAAAACGACCATCTTTAACGCGCTGACCGGACTATCCGCCGAGTCGTCGAACTACCCGTACTCCACCGTGGAGGCGAACCTCGCCGCTGTGGAGGTGCCGGACGCCCGTCTGGACGCGCTGGCGGCAATGTTCAGCCCCAAGAAAGTCACCCCGGCGACGGCAAACTTTGTGGACATCGCGGGGCTCGCGAAAGGGGCGTCGCGCGGGGAGGGCTTGGGCAACCGGTTCCTCGCCCACATCCGCGAGGTGGACGCCATCCTGCACGTCATCCGGTGCTTCGACGACCCCAACGTGGTGCATGTCGAAGCGGGGATCGATCCGGTGCGCGACCGCGACACCATCAATATCGAGCTTTGCATGGCGGATTTGGAGGTCGTCGAGAAGCGGATCCAACGGGTGGAGAAAGCCGCGAAGGGCGACAAATCTCTCCTCCGGGAGGCGGAGCTGTTCACAGAGCTTAAAAACCATCTGGACTCGGGGCTGACCGCGAACTCGTTTGCCTGTTCGGAGGAGGACAGGGAGCTGATCGCCGATTGCCCACTGCTGACCTTGAAGCCGGTCCTCTACTGCGCGAACCTCTCCGAAGACGATTTCAAGGGCCGGGACTCGTTCGCGCCTTACCTGAATCTGGTCGAAGCCGCAAAGGAGGAGGGCGCGGCGGTTTTCCCCATCTGCGCCACGCTGGAGCAGGAAATCATCCGGATGGACCCGGAGGACCGGGCGCTCTTCTTGGAGGATCTTGGAATGACCCAGTCGGGACGGGACCGCCTGATCCAGATCTCGTATGACCTGATGGGCCTGATGTCCTTCCTCACCGCCGGAACGCCCGAGGTCCGGGCGTGGACGATCCATAAGGGCACCAAAGCGCCGCAAGCCGCCGGGAAGATCCACAAGGACCTCCAGCGGGGGTTTATCCGCGCCGAGGTTGTGGCCTACGACGCGCTGATGGCATGCGGCTCGATGAACGCCGCGAAGGAGAAGGGGCTTGTGCGGAGCGAGGGCAAGGAGTACGTCATGCGGGACGGCGACATCGTGCTGTTCCGGTTCAATGTGTGATATTGTGGAGAACCGAATGGTTTACGGGAAGCCGGACGGGCCTGAGGAAACGCAGTCCGCCAGCCCGCGGCGCATCCAGTTTCTGGACGCCCTGCGGGGGTTCAGCATCATCTTGGTCGTCGCCTACCACTTGGGCTACGACTTGGTGTGGCGGGGGTTCATCCCGGAGGGGGCGCTGTATAACCCCGTCTTGGGTGTCCTGCAAAACATCTTTTCCGGGCTGTTCATATTGCTCGCGGGGATTTCGTCCCGGTTCTCGCGGAACAACCTCAAGCGCGGGCTAATCCTGCTTGCCTGCGCCGCCGCGGTGACGCTGGTCAGCTTCCTCGTCCTGCCCGATCCCGAGCTGTCGTGGCAAGCCGTCACCGGGGCTTACGAACCGGCGGAGGACGAAGTCCTCGCCGCGCCGGTGCTGTTTGGTATCCTCCACCTGCTGGCCTCCTGCGTCCTGCTGTACGCGCTGCTGGAGAAACTCCGCGTCGCGGCGCCGTTTGTGCTGCTGGCGGCGTTCCTGCTCCCCTTCTTCGGCGTGACCGAGTTCCCGGTGATCCGCACCGCCGACTATTTCCCGATTGTACCGTGGGGGTTTCTGTTCTTCCTCGGCGTATGGCTCGGCGGCCCTATCCGGGACGGCGCGTTCCCCAAACGGTTCTACACCGCGCAAATCCCGGTATTCCCAGCGATCGGGCGGCACACGCTGCTGATCTACCTTTTGCACCAGCCGGTGCTGTACGGCGTGTTTTGGCTTGCGGAGGCGCTGTTTCCCAGAAGCGTGTAAAACGTGCACCACTTGCCGGGCTTCCCCACCCGCTCCTTCGGCAGATACGATTTTGCCAGCGTGCCGCCCAAGACGGTTTTGCCGTCCGGGGTTCTTTGGGCGTTCAGAAGATCCCGCGCTTCCCGTAAGCGCGGGTCGTCTCCGTACCCCAGCGCGCAGAACGATTCCACGATATTCTGAAGCCCCGCCCGCATGACCTCGAACGGATAAAACGTATCGACGGTGCGCCAGCCCTCCCGGGCGTTCAGCACCAACGTGTCCGGGCTGTCGGTGCGGTAGAACAGCTTGCGCTTCCAGAAGTAGCCGAGCAGCGCGTCCTCAATGCCGGCTTGAAATCCTTTTTTCCGGCATTCGGCGCAGAACATCAGCGCGTGCATATTCGCCTTGTAACAGCTTTTGGGTGTGTATTTCATCTTGTCCAGCCTGTGCAGGCAGAGGAAACCGCCGTCCGGCAGCTGTTTTTCGTTTAGGCGGCGGATCAGCCCGGAAACGCTTGGGTCATCGGCAAACCCCAAACGGATCAGCGCCCGCAGACGCATAAAATCCGCGCAACTGGCCTCGAACGGTTCAAGCTTGACCGCGCCGAGGGGGATCTCCTCCTTCGTCAATCCGCACTCGGCGATGGCGGTCAGGTAGTAGGTGCCCCATAAGCCGGTCCGCTCCCGCCAATCGGGCGGCAGAAAGCTTTGCACCCACGCGATGACAGGCGCTTTGTCCGCCGTTTCGCCGAGCAATTCGGTCTGCGTCCTGTATTTGACGGCGGGGTTGCCGTCCTCCAAGAGCCACCGGAGGACCGGATCGTCGTTCATCTTCGGTCAGCGCTCCCTTCCATATCAAAATGGAGCCGTCCGTCTTTTTCGCTCACATAGGGTTGGACGTCCTTGATGTGCGCGTACTCCGGGAACCGGCACAGGCAGTTCCGCAAGGAACAGAGAAGCGCCGGATGGACGGTTTTGTCGTGCTCGCTGTTCATCACGGCGCTTTTCACGGTCAGCCATGGCAGGATAGCGTCCTTGTATTTCAAAATCTCCGGTTCGGCAAGCTCAAACGGCAGTTCCGAAAGACAGAGCCAAAAGTACCACAGCGCGTACCACGGGCGTTTTTTCTCCCCCGCGTGGTTGTTGTAATTCTCAATCCGGCTCCGCATCCAAGCTATGTCGTCCGATACGGCGGCTAAGAAACGCAGCACGACAAGGGACGCGTCAAAACACTCGCCCACGCCGTCGTCTTGGTATCCGAAGCAGGTGGTTTTCAGCCGCTCCAGCGTCTTTTGCGCCATATCCCGGACAACCGGATCCTCCGGCGCGAGGAGGCGGAGCAGACGGAGGATTTCCAGCTCGTAGGCGTTCGCCGCGAAGATATGGGTTTTCGGCGTCTGGTTGTAGATCGTCTTGAGCTTTTTGCCGTCGTTATACGGAGGTATGAAGAAAACCGGGTACATCCGCCGCCCGCCTCCGTCTGTGTTGCCGGGGAACCTGACGCTCCGGTAAAACCGCTCCGCCTGCTCCGGCGCGCTCTTTGCCGCGAGAAGCCGACGGACGACGCCGGCTCTCTGGGAGACGGTCAGTTCGCCGCCTTGGATCAGGTGACGGTTGGTCTTCACCATCAGTTCGTGCGCGGTCATGGCATTCACCCCAAATCTGCGTCGTATATGCCGTGATAGTCGCTGCCGATCAATCTGCCGCCGGCGAGCACGATTCCCTTGTTAAAGCGCCCGGTGGGGAAACCGAACGTTTCTCTGCGCCGAAGACCTTGGCTGTCCCAAACAGACACCATATTGGAGTCCGCCACAATCAGATTGCCGCTATATATGCCGAGAATCCTCGCCATACCGCCGACAGCTTTTTTCGCCGTATAAACATTTTCTAACGAGCCAAGCTCCACGGCTTTGATCGTCTTGTCTTGCGATACCGCGAATAACATCCCGGCGTCATGAAAAAGGCTGTAAATATTCTTGTTTCCGCTCAGTTCCGTTTTGCGGATGACGCGCATACTGTCTTTGTCAATCTCAATCAACTCGTCGCGCACCGTTCCGGCGTATATACGGTTTTCGACCACGCGGCAATCCCAAAAGCTCGAATCAGCGATGCCGTAATACTCGACGCTCCGCGACGAAAGGTCAACCGCCGCCATTTTCCCGTTCCGAACGGCGGTATACACCGTATGTGAATCCAGCGCCGCTCCCCATATATCGGAGGAGGCATTCTCGCCCAGCCGCAGAGCGAACTGTTCCTGTAAGTCGTATTTGCTCAGCACATGAAGGTCGCAAAAATCCGTGAGAAGGGCCAAATCGCCGGACACAGACAGGCTTCGAGCTTTTCCGTCTTTCTTGAACACTTCATTCCATGCCGCTTGAGTCATGTCGGTCAGGTTGTATTTGCAAACAGCGCGCTTACAGCGGACATACAGGAACTGACCGTCTGCGTCCATGTTCAGGCCGTCGTTTTCCAAATCAAGTATTTTTCTCACAGATAAACCGCTCATCCCTCATACCCTCCCGTGATTTCAAGACAGTTCCCGTCCCCCCATCAGCTCTATATCAGCCATACACGTCCGCGCGGCGGCGCAGGCGGGGCACCGGCAGACCTTCCCGCCGGCAAGCCATTCCGCCTCCCATTGCGTACCCGTAAAGTCGCAGTCCTGCCCGTCGGTGAGCGCGGCGAGAAGACCGGGCAGGGCCGCCGCTTTTTCGGCTTCGCCGGACCCGAGCCATCTCTTGACGGTTTCGAGCAGGGGGGTGCTGACCAAATTGGGATGCTCCGCTTCAATGTCAAGGAGCTGTTGTACGTCGCCGGTCAATCTGGACATCGTCATAGTCCCCGCCTCCCTTCAATTCAACGGCTGGCAAGCCGGGCAGACGTAGATGTTCCCGCCCATATACGCCTCGCGCTTCAACCCTCCGCCGCAAACCGGGCAGGGATACGCCAGCGTCTTGCTCGACAGGATGGTGCGGTAGCCGCCGGGGCTACCGAACAGGTCGCGCTCGGTATCCCGTCCGCCGCCGTCCCGCATCTCGGCCAGAGTGGCCTTGACGCTCTTGAACAGCGCGTCCATATCGGCGTCGCTCAGGGTGTCCAGCTTGCGCTTAGGGTGGAGCCGGGCGTTCCACAGGACATCGTGCAGGACGCCGTTGCCGAAGCCGGGGATCCGCTGCTCGGTGGCGAGGAACGCCTTGACGCTGAGGGTCTGCTTCACCCCACGCCGCAGGCCGCCGAAATACGCCTCGTCAAAGGTGTCGGTATAGGGCGAGGGTTTTTCCTTAGCGGCGGTGTAATACCAATCGTCCGCCGAGCCGTTCTCGAAGGCGAACATCCCGCCGTACATCTGAACCGAGCAGGACACCGCCGAGCCGTCGTCAAACTCGATCAAAAGCTGGTGCTTCTCCGGACGTTTTTCCCCGGGCGCGAGGTAGCGGGCGCGTACCCCGTCGTTGAACGAAATCCGCATCTCCTCCGCCCATATTTCGGGACGCCCGCCATAGGCGGCGGAACCGGTGATCTTCTTGCCGGCGAGCTTTTCGTTGTACAGCGCGGGGTCGCCGGCGTACCACGCGAAGCCGTGCGGATGGTGGTTCGCCACCGCGCTCTTGATGGTCTTGCCCAGCAGGATCTGCTTTGCTTGCTCGGCGAGGACATAGGTTTCGGGCAGCTCGATCATGGGGGACACCTCCTATTTTATTGCAAGGGTAAACGAGCAGGGGTTTTCGCCGTTGGAATCCAGCGGTGAGGAGTCCGTCCCATCCGCTTGATATTCGGCATAGGTTAGCCCCCCACTTCATACAGGAACTCGCACCGTTTTCTCCCGCCCGAGCTGGACGACGAGGATACAATCTCCTTCAGCCGCAGTTTCACGCCCAGCGAGCGCTGGTAGTTAGCGCGGATGTGTCCGCCGCAGCAGCCGCAAAAGGTCTTGG
>JAISVO010000105.1 GCA_031271525.1 Oscillospiraceae bacterium | reverse complement strand
CGGGTCTTCTGGACGATCATCATGCCGAACGTCAAACCGGCGTGGCTGACGCTGGCGATTTTCCAATTCCAAACAATGTGGGGGAATACCGGTTACCTCTTCCTTCGGGACGAGGAGTTAAAACCTCTGCAGTACGCGATGCAGCAGATCACGGCCGGGGGCGCCGCCCGGGCGGGCGCGAGCGCCGCCGTCGGATTTATCCTCGCGGCAATCCCGATCACGTTCTTCCTTGTCTGTCAATCATCTATCCTGGAGACGATGACAACCTCCGGGATGAAGGATTAGGGGGTAGCCGCCATGATAAAGAAACGCCTGCTGCCACTCCTCCTAGCGGTGCTCCTCACTCTGCTTCTGGGCGCAGAGACCCTTGCCGCGGTCGATATCCCCTACGACTCTTACATTTACAACTACCGGGGCTATATCGAGTTCACCCCCGCGCCCTACATCCCGGACGGCAACGTGGGCGGGATCGAGCTTGGCGTCGGCTCGTTCAACTTCCCGAGGGGGATGTGCGTGGGTCCCGACGGGCGGGTGTATGTCGCGGACACCGGCAACAACCGGGTGGTTGTGACCAATCCCGCGATGACCGAAGCCGAGATGGTGATCACCGAGTTCACCAACACCGACGCCGACGGGGTCCGCTTTCAAGACACCTTCAATAAACCGTGGGGGGTTACGGTGAGCGAACGGGGACAGCTCTACATCGCGGACAGCGACAACCTCCGGATCGTCGTCCTTGAGGAGGGCGAACTGGTCAAGATCATCCAGAATCCGCAGTCGGAGATGTTAGAGCCAGACTTCGCTTTCAAACCCCTTGAGATGGGCGTCGACTACGCCGACCGCGTCTATGTCGTGGCGCAGGGGATGTTCGAGGGGATCATGGTTTTCAACGCCGAAGGCGACTTCACCGGCTTTTACGGGACGATCCCGGTGCAGGTTTCCCTCTGGCAGCAGTTTTGGCGGCTGTTCTCCTCTCAGGAGCAGCGCGCGAGACAGCAGTTGTTCATCCCCACCGAGTTCACCGGCGTCTCGGTGGACAAAGAGGGCTTCATCTACGCCTCCTGCATCGACCCGCAGGGGACACAGGCGGCGTTCCGGCTCAACCCCAAGGGGGAGGACGTTATCAAGAAGGGCGAGAACGGCAATCTGGGCGGGGATACCGATCCGGTGCCGGATACCTACAATGTCTACAGCGGACCCTCCTACATCGTGGATATCGTGGTGCGGGACAAAGGGGTTTACTCGCTGCTTGACCGAAAGCGCGGGCGGGTGTTTACCTACGACAATGAGGGGAATATGCTCTATATCTTCGGAGGGCTGGGCACCCAGTCGGGAACCTTCCGGCTCCCCAGCTCAATAGCCTACAGCGGGGATAAAATTTTGGTCCTCGACACCGACCGGCAGGAGATCATGGCGTTCAAGGAGACCGAATACGGGCGTCTGATCAATGAGGCGGTCGGGCTGCGCTACGACGGGGATGAGAAGGAAGCCGTCGAGAAGTGGCGGCAGGTCCTCACCCTCAATGAAAATCTGGAACTTGCGAATATAGGCATCGGCAAAGCCTACCTCACCGAGGGGAACAACGAGGAGGCGATGCGTCACTTAAAGCTCGGGATGAACCGCACCTACTACTCCATTGCCTTCAAGCGATATCGGAACGACATCTTAAAGGAAAACCTCGGCAACATCCTGACCGCGGCGGCTGTCCTGCTGGTGGGGCTGTACGTCTGGCGGAAGATACGCCGCAGGGGACGCAGGAAGGGGGAAGTGATGGGCGATGAGTAAATACTTCAACAAAGAAATCTTTTTCTATTTCCGCAGGGTGCTGACAAACCCCATCGACAGCTTCTATGAGATCCGACATCGCGAGAAGGGAAGCGTCCCCCTCGCGTTCCTCACGATTCTGGTTTTCTCCATCTGCTTCACGATGAACCGGATCTTTGCCGGGTTCATCGTCAATCTGGTCGATCCGCGCACGATCAACGGAATCGACGACCTGACCCGGGTGATTCTCCTCTATGTACTCTTTTGCATCGGCAACTGGTCGGTAACCTGCCTGAGCGAAGGGGAGGGGCGCTTCAAGGACATCCTGACCGTAACCGGTTACGCGCTGATTCCGCTGATCATCACCTACATACCGGCGATCCTGTTGAGCAATGTCCTAGGACAGAACGAGGATATCTTCTACAGCATCATCCTCGGGGTTGGGTTCGCTTGGTCGGGTATCCTGATTCTGCTGGGGATCATGACGATCCACAACTACACTATGCTGAAAACAATCGCGACCCTCGCCATCACGATCGTCGCCATGCTGATTGTGATTTTCCTTGCGATGCTGCTCTTTGATATGCTGAATCAGGTTTACGGCCTGTTTTACGGCATTTACTCAGAGCTGACGCTTCGGAGTTAGGGAGGAGACTATGAGACTTGGTAAAAAACTTCTGCTGATCCTCCTAGGCGTCGCCGTCGCGATCGTCGGCGGAACGCAGCTCTACATCCACCTCTATTACCGCATGTACAGCGGATACAAGCAGTATCTGCCCGACCGCAGCGGGAGCGTCGAAACGGGGACCCCCTTCGCGGAGCTCAGCGGCGGCGGGAATGTACCCGATATGGTCCTCGCGGCCGAAACCGACTCGCTGCAGCTCTACTACAACCCGGAGACCACCAACGCGGCGGTCTACGATAAAAGGAACGGGGAGACATTCTATATCTGCCCCCCCGACGCCGGCGCCGACCCGATCGCTGCGGGGCTGAGCAAAGACCTGCTCCAGTCGCCCATTTCGGTGGACTTCTTCACGGCGCGGCGAACCCCCGGTTCCTACAATGCCTACCGCTACGCCATCGGCTACGGGCAGTTCACCGCCGAGAGCCTGCGGAACGGACTGCGCGTCAACTATAGCATCGGCGACTTGACCTTGCCCACCGGTCTGGTGCCGGTCTACATCCACGAGGATCGTTTACAGATATACCTCGACCGGATCGAGGACGAAAAGGTCCGGAACAACCTTGCGATGCGGTATGAGGATTCCGACGAAGCCCCGGAGGGGTTCCTCGAATTGCTGGAGGGGTCCCGGGGCGCCGCCAACATCCGCGCCCTCACCGAAGCGCTGGTGGGAGCCGGATACACCGAGGAGGACCTTGAGGCGGATACCCTCGCCTCCGGGGTGGAGGGAAGTCTCCCGGTCAGCTTTGGCGTATCGGTCGAATATCGGCTGGACGGGGACGATTTTGTCGTCACCGTACCCACCGAGATGATCACCGAAAACGGCGGCGCGAAGGTCGATAAAATCCACATGCTTCCTTATTTCAATGCCGGCGGAGCCGAGGAGGACGGCTATATTCTGGTTCCAAACGGCGCGGGTTCCCTCATCCGGTTCAACAACGGCAGGACCCACGCCGAAGACTACCGGCAGGACATCTACGCACAGGACGCGCTGAGCGACGACTACACGGTGCTTGGCAACGAAGAGATGGCGCGTTTGCCCGTCTTCGGCATCCAGAAGGAGAAATCCCGGATCTTCGCGATCATCGAGGAGGGGCAATCCTTCGCCCAGCTGACGGCGTCGGTCGCCGGGAAGGCAAACAACTACAACGCGGTCTACCCCATCTTCATCGTCCGGGGAAGCGCGGCGCTCGCGATGTTCGGTACCACAGGTCTCGAGAGCGACCTGCCGATGGTGGAGCGGGACATCTATCAAGCGAACCTCACCGTCCGTTACGCCTTCCTGAGCGAAGAGTACGACGGTTACTCAGGGATGGCGCGGTATTACCGTGAGACGCTCCAAGAAGAGGGCGTTCTGACAGGGCGGACCGAAAACGGCGACGTGCCGATGTATATCGACCTGATCGGCGCCGCGATGGGGCGGATGTTCATCGCCTCGGTGCCCTACGACGGCACGATCCCGATGACTACCTACGAACAAGCGCAGGAGATTGTCGGTATCTTCAGCGATGCCGGGATCGAAAACCAAGTGGTTAACTACCAAGGCTGGTTTAACCGGGGGTACTACCACGACATCTCCAACAAAATCAAGCTTGTCCGCCAGCTTGGCGGGGAGGACGACCTTGAAGCGCTCTCCTCTCTTCTGGAGGCGCAAGGCGGAAAACTCTACGCGGACGTCATCTTCCAAGAGGTAAACTTCCTAACGAAGCATTATAACTGGGAGCAGGAATCGGCGCGGTATTACGGCGGCGGATATGTCGGGGTATGGGGACAGATCAGCCCGCTGACCTACGAAGCTGCGTGGCCGCTGGGCTACGGAGAGACGATGTATGATCTGATGTCCCCCAAATTCCTCCCCCGGTATGTGGACGCGTTCATCAGGAATATCGGGCGGTATGACATCACCGGCATCTCCCTCCGGGACCTCGGGGACACTCTGACGAGCGACCGGAAGCGCACCGAGTTCATCGACCGGGAAGCGTCCAGATCGATCGTGACCGCGCAGCTGGAGCGGCTGGCCGCAACCGATAAGGACCTGATGGTATCCGGCGGGAACGTCTACGCCTTCAAAGGCGCGGATGACCTGATCAACGTCCCCCTAACCCACAACGACGGCTACATCATCGACGAGGAGGTCCCCTTCTATCAGATGGTGATCCACGGCTCGATCCCCTATGCCGGATATGCGGCGAACCGCAGCGACCTCAATGACTGGGACGGGATGATTCTCCAGCTCCTTGAGTACGGCGCCGCGCCGCACTTCACCTTGACCTATGAGCAGGCGAGCGAGATGAAGTACACCGGCTTAAACCGTTTCAGCAGCACCTACTTCCGGAACTGGACCGACTCGGCAATCAGCCTGTATGACGAGGTCAACGCCGTCCTCGGCAAGGTGAGCGGCTCTTTCATGGCGGAGCACTTTATCACTCCCGAAGGACTTCGGGGGATGACGTACGAGAACGGCGTCCAGATCATTGTCAACCGCACATCCGGGGACCTTAGCTATGAGGGCGTCAATGTTCCCGCGCGGGGATACGCTGTGAGAGAGGGGGTCGCGGTATGACCGTGACGAAGAAAAAACGGGGGCCGACCCTGTTGCAGCGGCGCTCGATTTCGGGTCTCCTGTTCTGCTCGCCGTTTATCGTCGGCTTCCTGATCTACTATGTGCGTAGCATCTTTATGACCTTCCAGAATGCCTTCAGCCATATCACCATGCTCGAGTCTGGGCAAGAAGAACTCACCTTCGCGGGATTTTCATACTTCAACGATGCGTTCAACATCCACCCAAGCTTCCGGCAGACCCTTACCTCCTCGATGGGGGATATGGCGATCGACGTGCCGCTGATCCTCTTCTTCTCCCTCTTCATGGCGCTGATGCTGAACCAGAAGTTCCGGGGACGCACCGTCGCGCGGGCGATCTTCTTCCTGCCGGTCCTCCTCAACTCCCCCTCCATCCTCACGGCTCTCCAGACGGCGCAGGGCACCATCCTCGGCGGCAACAGCCCGGTTTCCACCGTCGTCATGGACTCGATGGGCACCACCACCGGCGTCAACATGGACTTTTACTTGGGGCTCTTGGGAGAGGCGTTCCCGACTTGGCTCCTCGATTACATCACCGGGGCGGTGGGGCGGATCAGCACCATCGTCACCTCTTCGGGGGTGCAGATCATCATCTTCCTCGCGGCGCTCCAGTCGATCTCGCCCTCTCTCTACGAAGTCGCAAAGATCGAGGGCGCGACCCCCTACGAGACCTTCTGGAAGGTCACCTTTCCGATGGTGTCGCCGCTTTTAATTACCAACATGGTCTACACCGTCGTCGATTCGTTTGTCAACAGCGACGTGCTGGCGCTGGCGTACCGGACCATCTTTACCGAGAACAACTACTCGCTCGGCTCGGTATTCAGCATTGTCAGTATGCTGGGCGTCTTTCTCATCTTAGGGATCTATGGGTTCTTGGCGTCCCGGATCACATTTTATCAGGATTAAGGGGGCGGATACATTGAATTTGATTGCCAAAGGGAAAGCCCTCTGGGGCGGAGCGAAAAACAACACCCAACTGCAAAACGAGAAGAACCGAATCATCCGCTCGACCAAGAGCTTCCTCATGTCGGCCTTCCGGCTTGTCCTGATCGTAGGGATCTCGTACGTCATCATCTCCCCCCTGCTCGGGATTGTGGTCAGCTCCTTCTTCTCCAATGAGGACCAATACAGCCCGCTGGTCTACATGATCCCCCAGACGCCCACGCTGGAGCGCTACCAGCTCGCCCTCACCCGGCTCGATTACTTCACGGTGATGGGGAACAACCTCCTCTATGTCCTCTCTCTCTCGGTCATACAGCTTGTGATCTGCGCGATGGTGGGCTACGGGTTCGCCCGGTTCAAGTTCCCCCTCAAGCGCATTCTGTTCGGTTGCGTAATCGTCATGATTATCATGCCGTCCCACACCATTATGTATCCACTGTACACGACCTTTCAAAAGTTCGACCCTTTATGGCTGGTCAGCGCTTTTACCGGAAAGGCGCAGAACCTCCTCTCCACCCCGGTGCCGATGTTCCTGATGACAATCCTCGGGACCGGGCTTCGCGCCGGGCTGTATATCTACATCTTCAACCAATTCTTCCGGGGGCTGCCGAAGGAGATTGAGGAAGCCTCCTTCGTGGACGGCGCGGGCACCTTCTATACCTTTGTGCGGGTCATGATCCCCAACGCGGTACCCTCGATCATCACGGTCACCCTCTTCTCAATGGTCTGGCAGTACAACGATCTGTCCTACGCGAACCTCTTCAACGTGAGCAATGACATTGTCATGAGCAAGAGGCTGAACACGCTGCAGTCGACCATCGCGAACGTGGACCGGATTGTCGATCCGAATATTCAGCAGTTATACGTGTTTGCGGGCATTGTCATGATGATCCTTCCGATGATCATTATCTATGTCTTCCTGCAAAGGCGGTTTATTGAGGGGGTGGAGCGTTCCGGGATTGTAGGGTAAAGCGCGTATCTTGCTCCTCTCCTGTTTTTCGGAGGGAGCGAAAAATTCGATGAAAGAGGGAAAACGATGTACACAAAACGCATTTCGCTGCTTCTGGCTGCTCTGCTCCTCCTCATGGCTTTCGCGGCGTGTACCAGCGAGGAACCCGCGCCGTCTCCGGTGGAGCCGGCAAACGACCCGTCCCCCGCGCAGGAAACGCCCGCCGAGGATCCGGGCAGGACGTGGGAGACCGCGCCGGTTGTGGCTCCGGACATCGAACCGGTGCCCGAGGGCGCTGTCGACTTCTCGGACGGCAACACCGGCTATATGTCGGTCAACCTGACGCCGGGCGGTGCCGACCCGTCCCAACTGGAGATCATTGACTTCAACGGCGGCAAAGCCCTGAAGGTCAGTCTCACCGAAAACGGGCAGCCTTACCTCGGCTTCGATGTCAGCAGTATGCTGGGCGACCGTATTGCGGACGTCCGCGCCATTGAGACGCGTATCTACGCCGAAAGCCCGGACGGCGAGTTCCACGCCATTTCGGGAAACCTCACCACTTGGACGGGAGCCGATGCGGAGCTTGAAGAGACTGCCTACCTCTGGGGCATCGCCATCGAGCGGAACAACCCCCGTACGCTGGTCGCCGAGCTGACCCGCTTCTTTGAGCCGGGTTTTAAGAATATCATGGTGATCACCAAGACCGGCGACACCATCAAGGACGCCAACACGGCGGCGAACGACGAATACAACGCCCGGATGACCGCGGCGACGGAAGCCGGCGAGGAATTCACCGAAGAACCCCCCGTACCGCAGCAATTGTGCAACCTGATCATCGACTATGTGCGTTTCCTCGATGAGTCGGGCGCGCCGATCCCGGCCGACACCACCGTTTCCTTCGACCCGCCGAGAGGATTCGGCGACGCCGACCGGACAATGCTCTATACCTTTGAGGAAGAGATCACCCTCGATTTCAACCAAGATGGCGCGACTGGCTCCTCCACCGCGTGGGGCCAAGCCGGCAAGGTACTGGATCTGGACTTCAGCCTGCTGAAACCGGGCGCGGTCTTCAACGTCTACTATAAGAGCGATAAGGCCCCCGAGTTGATCTTCCAGAGTTGGGCGGATGAAAAGCCCGCGTCGGTGGAAGCGTTGAACAGCTGGTGCAAGGTTGCGCCGTACACCACCAATTTCTCGGGCAATATCGCGCAGTTCCGCTATGAGGATATCGTCGCGGTCTGCGGCGACGAAAATTTCGCCGACTGGCTCAGCTGCATCAACATCGGTGACTGGGGCGTCGACTTGACCGTCAGCAAGTTCACCATCGGTCAGCGGAATGAGGAGGAGCTTGGCTACAAACCGGTTGTCATCGGCCATGACGGCTTCATCGACCTGATGCCGTTCAACGTACACGCCAACGCGGGGCACTCCGACGGCGCGTGGAGCCAGTGCTACCGCATCGACACCGCGAACTCGACCGAAAACCCGGCGAGCTTCGATACCCGCTGGCTGGTAGAGGGCTGCTACATCGTAGCGAACTATGCTTCCGAAAAGGGCACCCAGTTCATCTTCCAGCGCTTCGTTTCCGAACCGGGCGCGGGCGACGAAATCTGGGGAAACCTGACCGGCACATCCCGTTCGGGCGGCTTCATGGATCCGCTGATCGGAATCGACTGCATCAGCTATGAAGGTATCCTCGAGATGTGGGAGGAAAAAGGCGGCGTAGGCTTCGACGATCAACTGGGCGCATTCTGGATCCAAGACGACGGCGCGGCGTATGACCTCTTCAACTTGGTTCTCTACACACCGAACTTCAATCCCCCCGCCGAAGAAACTGCGGCGGAGTAATCCAAATAACTGAGTAAGGAGGGCAATAGCTGTGAAACTTCGCAAAATTCTCGCTTTATCGCTCGTAGTCCTGATCTTTGCCACCATCCTCGCCGCCTGCGGGGGCAACAGCGCCACCCCCGGCAACCCGAACGACAACAATACCCAGACAAACAACGCGCCGGTAGGCGACACCCCGGATGAGTCAAGCGCCCTGCGCTATGCCAACACAAGGGACATCTACCTCGGGCAATGGTGGGAAAGCGACTATGACTCCAGTACTGCCGAAATGCCCGAGGACGAGGGTAACCCCCTGACCGGACAGATGCGCCTCGACAACATGCGCGCCATTGAGGAGCGCTATAACATCCGGTTCCACTATGTGAATATGACCTTCGACGGCGCGAAGGAATCCCTCAACACCTCCCTCAAGGCAGGGACGCCCGACGTGGACATCTATACCCTCGACACCCAGTTTATGATCGCGCCGGTCACCAGCGGCTACGCGATACCGATCTCCTCCTACGTAACCGACCCGAACGACGACATGTACACCGGACAGCAGGTCTTCACCCCGGTGCCGGTCGCCGGAATGGCGGAGGACTACGTCTTCGGCGTCACCCCGCTGATCAACCCCAACGCGGTTTATATGCTCGGCTTTAACAAAACCATGCTGGAGCAAGCCGGTCAACCCAACCCGCAGGACCTCTATGACGCCGGCGAATGGACTTGGGACGCTTGGATGAACATCATGAAGGCGACCACCACCACCACCGGCACCCCGACCTACGGTTGGAGCGGCGGTCACGTCCGCTTCCTCGAGAACATGCTCCTCAGCAATAACGCAAGCATCGCCCTTCAGGAAACCGAGACCCTGACCTCCCCCGAAACCGCCGAAGTCTTCAACTTCATCGACGACATGTACAACATCTCCCGCGTCGCAAAACCGTGGAGCGACGAAGGCGGAATCTTCTGGGAGAACGGCGACTGGAGCAACAACGATCTCGCGTTCTTTATCTTCATCCCGTGGCTGGCCCAGAACTACGGCGTCTCCCAATCGGAGGAGTGCCCCTATGAAATCTGCAGTGTTCCGTGGCCGAGCGGACCCAGCGTCGATCCCGCCACGGGTCCCAACGCGACCGTCAACGTCAACGGCAACCTGTATATGATCCCGGTCGGCACCCCCGACCCTGAGATCGTATACAAGGTCTACTATGACTTCGTTAACTGGTGGGCGGGCGACACCACCCTCCGCGACGACTGGACTTGGATGGAAGACCTGTTCGGAGCCGACGAACGCGGCTGGGAATACGCCAAGTATTGCTGCACCAAGCCTCAATACGATATGTGGAACGACCTTCAGATGGTGGATGAGAACAACAACGGCTTCTATCTCGGCGGCATCATGAATGGCAGCGAAACCCCCGCCCAGTTCGCCGAGAAGTGGAAAAACATCGTACAGGATTACCTGAACAGAGCGTTCGCGTAACGAACGAACCGCTTCATCGTCCGAGCACCGAATAGTACGGTCTCCCGCGAGTTATCTGCGGAACGAGCGTGACACGTCATACCCTTCGCTGAGTCTGCTTGCAAAAAGAATACCCCGATCGGAGGAATCCGGCCGGGGTATTTCTTTTCTTGACATAATCCCTTGGCGTATACTATAATGAAGGGTATCCAAAAAAGGGGGAATTTATTTGCCGAGGGTTTACAATTTTTCCGCCGGACCGGCGATGATGCCGGAAGAGGTTCTGCGCCGCGCCGCAGCCGAGATGAGCGACTACAACGGCACCGGGATGTCTGTGATGGAGATGAGCCACCGCTCCAAGGGCTACATCGCCTTGTTCGAGGGCGTTGAGCGGAAGTTCCGCGCCGCGATGAACGTGCCGGAGAATTTTAAGGTCCTGTTTCTGCAAGGCGGAGCGACTCTGCAGTTCTCTGCCGTGCCGATGAACCTGCTGGCGCGGACCGGAAAAGCCGACTACGCCGTCACCGGATATTTTTCCAAGAAGGCGTTCAAGTCGAGCCAGATGTACGGAGCGGTGCGCGCCGCCGCAGATATTGGGGATTACCATAGAATCCCGCGGCAATCCGAGCTGAGTCCCGATCCCGAGGCGGCTTACTTTCACTACTGCCACAACAATACGGTCTACGGTACCCGTTGGAGCTACCTCCCTGACACAGGGACGGTGCCGCTTGTCTGCGACATGTCCTCATCCATCCTGTCCGAGCCGGTGGATGTCTCGAAATTCGGCGTCATCTACGCCGGCGCGCAAAAGAATATGGGCCCGGCCGGGCTTACCGTCGTCGTTGTGCGCGAGGATCTGCTGGATTCGCCCCTGCTGCCCGGAACCCCCGAGCTGCTGAGCTACAAAGCCCAAGCGGCTAACGGTTCGATGATCAACACCCCCGCTACGTACGGCGTCTATCTGTTGGGGCTGGTGCTGGACTGGCTCGAGGACACGGGCGGGGTCGCCGCAATGGCGGAGATCAACCGCAAGAAAGCCGCCTTGGTCTACGGTGCCGTGGACGCGTCCCCCGTGTTTAACTGCAAGGCGGAGGAGTCGTCCCGCTCTGTTATGAACGCCGTCTTCTCCTCCGGCGACGAGGCGACTGACGAGCGCTTCCTCAAGGAAGCCGCCGGGAGGAATCTGGTCACGCTGAAGGCGCACCGCGCGACCGGCGGGGTGCGAGCTTCTATGTACAATGCCATGCCGCTGGAAGGCGCGCAGAAACTGGCTGAGTTAATCGCCGAATTTCGATAACTGAAAGGGGTAAAAATCATGTCGTTCAACGGAAAACGCCTCACGAAGAAGAGGAACGGGAAAATTTGCGGCGTCTGTCTGGGCGTGGCGGACTATCTGGAGGTGGACGTCACCGTCGTGCGGCTGGTTTGGGCGATCTTCGCCTGTTTCGGCGTCGGATTGCTGGCGTACATTTTTGCCGCGTTCATCATGCCCTTTGACAGTTAAATTATAGGAGGTACCCATGTTCACCGTTAAAACACTCAACCAAATCTCTCCGGTAGGGATGCTGCGACTCCCCGCCGACACCTTTACCGTCGGCGCGGATAATCCGCACGCAATTTTGGTGCGAAGCGCGGACA